>VHDH01000028.1 GCA_016871445.1 Verrucomicrobiota bacterium
TGTAATGGTGGAGCCCGCGCAAGAACCACCCGCCTGCCATTTCGAACTGAATATAAAAAACGCTTTCCCATGCCGTTTGAGAGCTCGGGCTGTAAGCCATCCAGAGGAAGATGCCGGTGATGATTTGGACGCTAAATGCGAAGGTGAGCGTGCTACCCCAGACGTAACGCCAGCGCGCGCCGCCGGGGATGTTTTCGTAAAGCACCTCGTGCGTAAGCTTGCGGTAGCCCGTGCGACCGTCGAGCCAGTCGAGCATGGGTTTCATGCGGTTGGTAATCATGAGCAACAAGAGAAAATAAAGCCGCTGGTTAAGCTTGTTTTTTTGCAGCCGTTTTAACGGAATGATTTAAAGAGTTGCCTGCTTTTCTTGGCCGCGTGATCCGACTTAAATTCCGTTTCGATTTCATAGGTTCCGTTAACTGCGGTAAGATGCTTGCTCGCGGCTTACGACACCGCGACTTTGGTCGCTTTCCCGGTCTCGAAATTTTTGAACTCAACCCAAACTTCACCCCCGGTGCGAATCTCATGCTTTAGGGAGTCCAAATCGCGCGCGGAAGGGCTATCTGCGGAGCGCTTTCCTTCGAGGCTAAAAAGGCTGTTGTGGCATGGGCAGAAGTAAGCAGATCTCTCAGCTTGGTATTCCACTGCGCACCCTGCGTGCGGGCAAGTCACGTTAAAAACCTGCACCTGATCAGCCTTGGCGCGCCGCACGTAAACGGCCCCGACCGGCGCGATAGCCTTATTCCAGGCATCGGTGCGCGTGGCGATGATCGGGAAGAGAACCGGCGTGCCGTCCGCCGGCAGCGATTCCAATGAGGTGACGCGCACCAGCAGGCCGCCATCGGCTTGGCGACGAAGCGGGTCGAGATACACGGCCACGCCGGCGAGCGCCGGCACCAAGCCTAATGCGCCGCCCAGGCAAGCGGTGCAGGCCTGTTTTAGAAATTCGCGACGTTCCCCACCGGGGATGGTTTCCGTTTGCATGGGGCTATGGACTAGTAACCAGTCTGAGCATTCAGAAATAACATAGGCAAAGCCACAGTTAGGGGCAAACAAAGAGCCTATTGTTGAATATTTTTGTGTGTGATCTGTCTCCTTCTCTGCGAAATAAAGCCGCTAATCAAAATTAAATTGCTATGAAACTTACCACCGTCGCTCTCAGCCTGTGCGCTGGACTTGCAATCACTTTTACCGCCGCCGCCGCGGATAAGAAGCTCCCGCCGCCGTCCACCCAGAAGGACGTGACCTTCGCCAAGGACATCAAGCCCATCTTCGACAAGGCTTGCGCCGATTGCCACGGCGACAAGAAACAGAAGGGTAAACTCCGCCTCGATACCCTCGCCAACGCGCTCAAAGAGAGCGAAAATGGCAAGTCTATCATCCCCGGTAAGTCCGCTGAGAGCGCACTGGTCAAGGCTGTTGCTCGCCTCAATGAAGATGACGCCATGCCGCCTGAAGGCAAAAGCAAACCCCTGACCGCCGCTGAAGTGGGCTTAATCCGTGCGTGGATAGATCAAGGCGCCAAATAAACCCATCTTTACTTTTATACTCTCGAAACTTCGGTCCGTCTTACGGATCGAAGTTTTTTTCATTCACTTCTAAAATCACCAGCAACTCGGTCTTCCATGCTTACCGGCAAAGAGCACAATTTGAAATTGAAGTGAGGTTATGAAAATGAGTTGGCCTTGCCAAAAATGGCAAATTTAACCCGCGTGCTATTGCCAGTTCCAGAGACTGAGCTCTCTTAAGGATTTGTCAGAAACTGGTGGCTCACCAAGGAGAGGAAAATGCTATCAGGCTTTAAAGCAACCCTGCAGCCCTTACTGCCGCAATGGTTCGTTCTGGCGACTCATGGTGCACCACTCGCCAGCCTCGCTCCGCGCCGGCGTCTACGTTTTCCTTGCGGTCGTCGAGGTAGAGTAATTCCGCTCCTCGCAGCTGTGTGCGCCGCTCGACCTCCGCGTAAATGCGCGCGTTGGGCTTCATCGCTCCAACCTCGTAAGAAAAAACGTAGTCCGTGAAGTGGGCGAAGAATGGGTAATTCGCTCTTATGTGACGCACGGCGATATCATTGGTGTTTGAGAAGATAAACGTTGGTACCCCACACTCACGGAGTTGTGCGTTTAACTCAACCATTGGACCGATTTCGGCGAAGATGTCACCAAAGATGTCGGCGAACTCGTCGAAGCTGCCTGTGAAGTCCGTCAGTGCCGCCACCTCGCGATAGAACGCATCGGTCGTCATCTGCCCGCTCTCCAAGCGGAATAGCAACGGCGAATGGTCCAGTAAGACGCGGATTTGCTCCGCCTCGCGCCCTGTGGGCGCCGCAAGCCGCTGAGCTACGAGGCTATAATCAAAATCTAGTAGCACCTTACCCAAATCGAAAATCACCGCCCGTGGTTCATTCATGCAGCGCGGGATCTTCTTAGTCACCGCCTTCTTGGAGAGCTGCTTTGGCTGAGCGGCGCGCGTGTTCGACTTCTGGTTGCAGGCTTACCTTTGGAAACTGCGTGTTTTGGGTCAGCTCATTCGCATGGGCATCAACACGTAGTGAAAGGGCGTATTGACTTTTACCGAGCCGGGACTTAGCTCATCCGAAAGCTCCAGGAAAATTTCATCGTTTTCAAGCACCTTCAGTGGGTCCATCAAGTATCCAGGATTGAAGGCAATACTGATGTCTTTGCCTTTGTAATTAATTGCGATGGATTCACGAGCCTCCCCCACATCCGCAGTGTTTGCTGTTATGGTGAGGTTGTTTTTGGTGAACGCCAGTTTCACCGAATTTGACTTGTCGTTAGTCATCAGCTCGGCGCGTCGCAACGCCCCGTGAAATTCCTCCCGTATCAGGGAAATGCGCTCCTTAGCCTCTTTTGGAATGACCTGCTGATAGTTTGGGTAGTTACCCTCGACAAGCTTGGAGATCAAAAAAACTGAGAACGCTGTGTCGTCCTTCAGCCGAAAGGACACCTGATTGTCAGTAAAACGAATTTCAACTTCCCCCTTTGGTTGAAGCAGGCGGTTAAGTTCATTTACTGCCTTTGTTGGCACGATGATATCGCCAGTAGCGGTTGATCCTGCAGGTAATTCCTCCTCTGTAAGTGCTAACCTTCGGCCATCCGTGGACACCATGACTAGCTTTTCTTGCGAAAACTTCATGTAGACGCCATTCAGCACATACCGCGACTCGTCGGTTGAGATCGCAATTGAGGTCTTCTTGAGCATTGCTCGCAGCTTGTCCTGCGGTAGCGTTACAGAACCAGTTTCTTTAAATTTTGGTAGGGGGGGAAACTCTTCAGCGCTTAAACCGTTCATTTTGTAATAAGACGCTCCTGCGCTGAGCTTTGTGAGGTTCTTATCATCCGTTTCCAGCTCTAACTCACCTACCGGCAGCTCACGTACAATGCTAAACAACCGTTTTACTGGGATTGTGGTAGAACCAGAGGCACTGATCTGAGCCTCAACGCCACAAGCAACGGTAACGTCCAAATCAGTAGCAGTTAGAAAAAGTCGGTTTTCCTCAGCGCGGACGAGTACATTAGAGAGGATAGGTAGCGTAGTCCGGGTGCTAACGACATTTTGGACGGATTGCAGGCCAGCGATAAGCTGGTCTTTAGCAATGCTCAGTTTCATAGCTTACTAATGACTGAATGATGAAAATCCACCAGTATTATTAAGGTTTGTGGATAAGTTAACAGTCCAGAGTTGTCAAGGAAACACCAAGCACTTGCGTAACTTTTTTACATGTACACATCCCATGGTGTTTCTCTTAAAACGTCTCTAATACCATTTTTATTCACAATCTTCCCAATCAGTTCACAAATTTTCTCTATCTTTTAAGCAACAAATTCTAGCTAAGGAGATTCCCAGCCAGCCATTCTCTGAAGCTGATCCTAGCCTCATTCTAGCAGAAAGCCGAATTGGCTAAAGACCATGCCAAAAAGACCCAGCCATTGTAACAATCATTGTAAATATCCAACAAAGAAGCATTAGTGGGCTGGCGGGGACTCGAACCCCGGACCAATGCCTTAAAAGGGCACTGCTCTACCAACTGAGCTACCAGCCCACCCGTGCGTCTGTAGGGAGGCCCGTACCAACGCTCACCCAAAACTAAAGTGCACACGCTAAACCGCAAGCGGTTTCCTCAGCCGGGCGCGACTGCGCGCGAAAGTCATGCGGCGAGCGGATGCCGGCGGTTCGCCAGAGGAAAGAAGAAGCGCTTGGCAGCCAGCGCCGACTGATAGACAGCCATGAGCATCTCAATGGCTTTCATCGCGTTGTGGCCGCTTCACTCTGGCGTGCGATTGCTCAAGATTTCTTCAAGCCAATCGTCCACGAGCCGGGCGTTGGCCTGGGTGAAACCCTTCGCTGCGGCCGGCACGTTCAAGGTCTTGTCGTAGGTGAGCCGGCACAATTTTCTTAAAGAGGCTGAGGGCCGCGAGAAGCCCCACTGGCCGTGTCGTGTCGGCCGTTGCCCCCGGTAGCGGATCTCGGTTTGGGCCTCCGGACCGCACAGAGGTTTCCACTCGCCACGGCCGCGCCACCTCCGCAGCATGATGACATGAAGCTGTTGATTGCCGTGTTTGTCTGGCTTATGTGCCTCTGCAGTTCATCTCGCGCAGCCGCGCTGCCACCCATCCGCGTGCTCGTGTGGGATGAGCAGCAGCCGGAACAGAAGCGCGCCTACGACGACGGGTTCCTCGGCGAGGCCATCGCGGCGCATCTCGCGAAGCAGCCCGGCTTCAAGGTCGTTTCCGTCAACCTCGCCTCGCCGAACCAAGGCCTCTCTGACGCCGAGTTGGACGCCGCGCAGGTTGTCATCTGGTGGGGTCATGTGAAGCACGCGCTCGTGGAGACCCCGCGCGTGGAGGCGCTCGTGCAACGCGTGCTGGACGGCAGGCTGGCTTACATCGGCTTACACTCGGCGCATTTCGCCCAGCCGTTCATGCGGCTCATGCACGAGCGCGCGAAGACGGATGCAGCGAAGCTCGTGCCCGCCGGCGAGTTGCAGTCGGCGAAGTTCGATTTCTCCGCGCAGCTCAAGCGCGCGATGGTGAAGCCCGATGCCAAGCTCACGCCCAGCCTTGAGAAAGTGGACGGCGTGTGGCGGCTCACTCCGCCGGGCTGCATCTTCCCCGCGTGGCGCAACGACGGCGCGCCCAGCCACGTGAAGACGCTCCTGCCCGCGCACCCCATCGCCAAGGGCCTGCCCGCCGCGTGGGACATTCCGGCCACCGAGATGTATGCCGAGCCGTTCCATGTGCCCGCGCCGGACGCGGTGGTCTTCGAGGAGCGCTGGGACAAGGGCGAGTGGTTCCGCAGCGGCTCGCTTTGGCAGGTGGGCAAGGGCGGCGTGTTTTACTTCCGGCCCGGGCACGAGACGCACCCGGTCTTCAAGCAGGCGGAGAACTTGCGCGTGATGGAAAACGCCGTGCGCCATCTCGCCGCGCAACTTCCCGCAGGCGCAACCGCCACTCCGCCCGCGAAGAAGGCTGCCGCGCCTGCCGGTCGGCTAGCGCTGACGCACACGGAGAATCTCATCATCGCGGGCCGCCCGGCGTTCCTCTATCTGCCGCCGCCGGAGAAGCGCAGCTCGCCGCAGCCGTGGATATTCTACGGCCCCACGCTGCCGCCGTATCCCGACCAATCAGAACGCTGGATGCACGAGCAGTTCACCGCCGCCGGTATCGCGGTCGCGGGCGTGGATGTGGGTGAAGCCTACGGCAGCCCGAAGAGCCACGCGGCGTTCGATGAGTTGTATCGCGAGCTGACGGAGAAACGCGGCTTTGGTGCGAAGCCCTGCCTGTTTGGGCGCAGCCGCGGCGGTTTGTGGACGAGCAGTTGGGCCATCGCGAACCCGGGCCGCGCTGCGGGCCTCATCGGCATTTACCCGGTCTATGACTTCCGCACGTATCCCGGACTCGCCCGCGCGGCCGGGGCTTACGAGCTGACGCCGGAGCAACTCGGGGCGCGCGCGGCGGAGTTCAATCCCATTGAACGCATCGCCGTGCTGGCGAAGGCGAAAGTGCCCGTCGCCCTCATCCACGGCGACGTGGACAAGGTCGTGCCGCTCAAAGAGAACTCCGCTGAACTCGTCCGCCGTTACCAAGCCGAAGGCGCGGGCGACCTCGTGAAGCTCATCGTGCTGGAAGGCCAGGGCCACAACTTCTACGAGGGTTTCTTCCGCTCGCAGGTGCTCGTGGACTTCGCCATCGCGAAGGCGAAGGAAGGCGCGAAAAAGTGAAGTCCGCCGAGACAATGCTCAAAGAGTGCTGTCCAAGGCGTGCGTCGTCTTAGACTGTGGTATCGCCGCTACGCTTTGCCACCGCAGTCCAAAATGTCTTCTAACCAACTCACCATCCGCATGAAACTTCTTCACCTTCTTGCCCTCCTCGCGCTGACTCTCCCTGCCGCCGCCGCGCCGCGTCCGAATGTCCTCTTCATCATGGCGGACGACTACCGGCCCGAGCTGGCCACTTACGGTTCGCCCGCCCTTACGCCGAACTTCGACCGCCTCGCGCGGCGCTCACTCCAGTTCGACCGCGCGTATTGCCAGCAGGCCGTCTGTAACCCCTCACGCTCCTCCATGCTTACGGGCCGCCGCCCGGACACACTGCGGCTCTGGAACAACGGCACGCACTTCCGCGAGCTGAATCCCGATGTGACCACGCTACCGCTATGGTTCAAGGACCACGGCTATCACACGCGCTGCGTCGGAAAAATCTTTCACAACTGGCACACGGAGGAGAAGGGCGATGCCCGCTCGTGGAGCGCACCGGAGTTTCTCTACTACGCAAACCACGGCGAAGACAACGCGCAGGTCTCCGGTCCGCTGCCGCCGAATTTCGCGCAGACCACGACCGGTTTCAGCTATTCGAAGAACGGCTTGTGCGAATGCCGCGACGTGCCAGATGAGGCCTACTACGACGGCCGCGTCGCCGCCGAGGCGGTGCGCGTGCTCAACGAAGTGAAGGAGAAACCGTTCTTCCTCGCCGTTGGGTTCTGGAAACCGCACGCGCCCTTCAACGCGCCGAAGAAATACTGGGACCTCTACGACCGCGCCAAACTCCCGCCGCTCGACGCGCGCCGTCCTGTGGGCGCGCCGGACATCGCGTTCCATCAAAGCACCGAAATCCTTGGCCCCGTTGCGAAGCAGAAATCACCCACGCCCGAGCAGGTCGCGGAGATTCGCCACGGTTACTTCGCCAACATCAGCTATCTCGACGCCCAGCTGGGCAAGGTGCTCGACGCGCTCGACCGCAGCGGCGTGGCGGGTCGCACCATCATTACGTTCGTCGGCGACCACGGCTATCATCTCGGCGAGCACGGTCAGTGGGCCAAAACCTCGAACTTTGAGTATGACGCGCGCGTGCCGTTCTTCATCGGCATGCCGGGAATGAAAAGCGCGGGCAAGAAAACCACAGCGCTCGCGGAGCTGCTCGACTTGTTCCCGACGCTCGCGGAACTCGCCGGCCTACCTAAGCCGCTGGGCATCGAGGGCACGAGTTTGATGCCCGTGTTGAACGACCCGGCGAAAGCCGTGAAGCCCGCCGCGTTCACGCAACACCCGCGCCCGGCCTACTTCGACCGCGAGCCCGACAAGCAGCCCAAGGCGATGGGCGTGAGCGTTCGCACCGCCAGCGCGCGCTACACGGAGTGGCGCGATTGGAAGACGGGCCAGGTCATGGGCCGCGAGCTTTACGATAACGCCCAGCAGCCCGCCGAACTCCACAACCGCGTTGATGACCCGCAGTTCGCCAAAGTCCGCGCCGAAGCCGAAGGTTTGTTGCGGAAGCAATTTCCCCCGACTCAGCACTAGCAGAGTGTTTCGGCGCGGCGGAGCAACGCGGCTTAAGCCACCTTAAGTCGAGTTATTGATACTCGTAGCCTAGATGGAAGCTAACGCGGCCGTCTGGGTGCTGGCGAATGTTGGTGATGTGGACGGGCAGCCCGCCCCCGAGGAGGGCGCGGCTGCTCGGAGTGGTGAAGGGGGTGTAAGCGTCGTTCGCGGGGCTGGGATAAGGCACGTCGGTCAAGAAGACGCGTGGACCGCTCGGCCCCTCGACGCCGTGGCTTTCTTCGAGGATGACGCGGTTGCCCACAATTCGCCAGATAAGCAGTCCCTCGTCCGGCAGGCTGCTGTCGAAGCCGGTCTTGCGGCGGTTTTCTAGGAGCAAGTATTCGCTGGCGTCAGGACGGATAAGCACCTTGAAGCATTCGTTGGTTGAGCCCTCAACCGGCGCGAGCACGAGCTTCTGCTTCACGGTCGGGTCGAGCACGGCTGGCTTAAGCCATCCGAGTTGCTCCTTGCACCACGCGCTGAAGTGCTGCGGGCGGCCGTAGGGCGTCTGGTTTGACATCGCGCACCAATTGCCCAAGCCCTCGGAACCGGGATTCTCTGGGCGCGCGTAGAGGTCCGGGATGCCGAGCATATGGCCGAACTCGTGGCAATAAACGCTGATGTTTCCCATCCGCCGCCCGCCTTCGGCGCAGATGAAGTAGGGCCAGCGCTTGCCTTTGTGCGTGAAGCTGCCGCGATGCGGCCAGTAGAGGCTGCCGCGGTTTACATTTGGGTAGCGGTCGCCCGCGTAGATAAACGCGATGCCGTCGAAGTCCTTGAGTGCATCCGCACTGTCACGCTTAAGCAGCAGATCCAAGGCTTCGGTGAGAAAAGCCGTTTTTGCAGTCGTACTCGCGGCTTGCGAGTAGTCACCACGCTTCTTGCTCATCTCCAGCCAGTCGAACGCCCGCCCGTCTACGCGCAGTTTACCGACGGAATTTTCGAGATAGTAATCGGTCAAGCTGCCATACACCGTTTGGCCGGTGGCATTGGTCTTCGTGTAAGTCCCCTGGCTGAACATCGCCTGCTCCCACGCACCCATGCTAACTGCGGGGTTGGATTTTGTGTCGGGGAACTCAACGCCGACGATGGCAAGTTTATAGCTGGGCTTTTTCCATAAAACGCGCGGCTCCTCGCCGGTGGTGGAACTAGTGTCGGCTGCCAGCTTAACCTGGAAGGTCTTTTCTTCCCCTTTGCGGCGCACCACCACGCTCACGATGTCACCAGGGGATTTCTCGGCCAGCAGCTCGCTAACGGATTGGCCCGCGGCCAGGTTCTGGCCATCTAACTTGATCATGATGTCATCGGCTTTAAGGCCCGCTTTCTCCGCCGGAAATCCTGCGGTAACGAAGGAAACCGGCGCGCCTTGATCTGTGATCTCGCCGGTGCGAATGCCCATGACGGCGCGCTGCGCGCCGATTTTGCGCGGGCGACTGGTAGCTGCGAGTGTGGCCAATAGGTCCATGGACTTGGCCCCGCGCTTTACGGTTAAACGGGTGAAGTCGCCGGGGGCCTTTAGTTGGAGCGCATCGCGCAGCGAGTCGGCTGAGCCGATAGTCTGCTGGTCGAGCTTGAGCAGCACGTCGCCGACAAGCGCGCCGGCTTTTGCGGCAGGGGAGTTCTCCGCCACCTCGCCGATGATCAGCCGGCCCTTTGGATCCGGCGCGATTTGGATGCCGAGAAAGCCTGATTGGCCGGCAAGGGAGAAATTGGTCTTGCTTATGGTCGTGGTGATAGCGGTGGTGACGGTACGGTAACCCGCTAATTCGGGGCCGGTTGCGGCGGTCAGCGTGACTACCGCAACGAGGAGGGCGAGCAAGCAGGTTGAAGGGCGCATGGTGGTATTGGCTCCTTGAAGATGTAGGCCATTTCGCGCCGCTCCGCAATTGTGGAATCTCCCTCTGCTGCGCCGAGTTTCCGGTTGAAAACCCCGGCGCTCGTCCGCACATTCGCTCGCAATGAAAAGTCAGTTCACCGGCCCCGTGTTCGTTGTCCGCGACAACATTGACACCGACCAGATCATTCCCGCGCAGTATCTCACTCTAGTGCCGACGATTCCGGCAGAATACGAAAAGCTCGGAGCTTACGCTATGATCGGCTTGCCAGATGCGCTCTATCCGGCGCGCTTCGTGAAGGAGGGACAACTCGACAGTGAATTTCCCATCATCGTCGCCGGCAAGAATTTTGGTTGCGGTAGCTCACGCGAGCACGCGCCCATCGCGCTGGGCTCGGCCGGCTGTCGCGTGGTGTTGGCCGAAAGCTTCGCGCGCATCTTCTTCCGTAACAGCGTTGCCACCGGCGAACTGTATCCCTGTGAGCTGACGGCTCGGGTATGCGACCAACTCAAGACTGGGGAAGTAGTAACTGTGGATCTCGATGCGCAGACCGTAAAGGTTCACGCGACGGGCCAAGTGCATTCCTTCAAGCCATTGGGTGACGTGCGCCCAGTGGTGGATGCTGGCGGGTTGTTCAATTATGCCCGAAAGGCCGGTATGATCCCGGCCGCTGCCTAAACGTGCTCCTGCCGCGCCGACACGGCGCTTAAAGAGCGCCAAGAGTTGCTAGCATGGTTCACCTCAGCCGACGGCGATCGTAGACCGCCGCTATTAGTTTGTTGTGAGCAAGGCCTTCACCCGTGAAGACGATTTACCCGAGCCCCCGGTGGTCTCCCGGCGCGCCTCCCCGCTGCCGCCGGGCACGCAGAACTTGATGACGTCCGACGGCGCTCAGCGTCTTCGCGCTGAACTGGCTCGTTTGCAGGCGGAACGCGAGCAGTTGCTCGCCACCGCTGGTGATCCCGATCAGCCGCAGAAACTCCTCGTGCTCGAACAGCGCGCGCTGCTGGTGGACGACAGCCTTCGTTCTGCGTCCGTCGTGAACCCGCCCGTCACGCCTGATGACCGCGTGCGGTTCGGCGCGGTGGTAACAGTGCGGGAAGCCGGCGTCATCGAGACGCGTTACCGCATCGTGGGCGTGGATGAGGTGGACTTTGATCGCGGTTGGATCAGTTGGCTCTCACCCATCGCCAAGGCTTTGCTGAACAAGAGAGTAGGTCAGCGCGTGCGCTTGCGCACGCCGGGCGGGGAGCGGGAACTGGAGGTGGTGCGGGTGGGTCACGAGCCTGAGGAAGGGAAGTAACCAGTTTTCAGTGTCCGCTGGGCGGCGATGGTGGCCAGACCCAAAACCGGATACCAAATAGTAACCTATCCCTACAAATGTTCTCCCGCGAGGACGTCCGTCTCCCTAAGCGCGAGTGGGAACGGCTCCAACGGCATCGGCCGATCGTGGTCGAGGAACTCCCCGCAGACGCGGAAGAACTCGGTGCGCGTGCTGACGCGGCGGATTTGGTGGAGGAACTGACCGTCGGCATCCACACCGAGGCCGACGAAGTTCAAATACTTCTTCATCTTCTGCACCTGAGCAGACTCCCGCACGTCGGGCGAGCAGATCGCATCGTAGAGCGCTCGGATGTAGCCGAGCACGTCCCGCCCGTGCGGCACGAACAACGGTTCGCCGCGCTGGTGCTGGCGGATTTGCGTGAAAAGCCACGGGTTGCGAATGGCGCCGCGACCGATCATGAGCCCGCGCGCGCCAGTCAGTCGCAGTACCTCGGCGGCCTTCGACGGGGAGTGGACATTGCCATTCGCCAGCACGGGACAGGGCATCACCGCGACTGCGCGCGCAATAAAGTCGTAATGCACCTCGCTGCGGTACATTTCCAAAACAGTGCGCGCGTGGACGGTGAGCAGGTTCAATGAGTGCCGCGCGAAGATGGGTAGCAACTCGTCGAAGACCGCCGGCGAGTGGAAGCCGAGGCGCGTCTTCACCGTGAAGGGAATGGTGACTGCCTCGCGTAACGCACCGAGAATGGCGTCTACGCGCGCGGGTTCCCGCAGCAGGCCACCGCCGGCGCATTTCTTGTAAACCACCGGCGCGGGACAGCCGAGATTGAGGTCGATCGCCGCGACGGGCAGGTTTTGTAGAAACTTTGCCGTGCGGAGGAGTGCGGGGATATCGTTGCCAATCATTTGCGCGACGATGGGCCGCCCGGTGGCGTTCTCTTTGATGGACTTCACGATCCACTTCTCCGGCGTTGATACGGCGTGAACGCGGAGATACTCAGTCCAGTAAATATCCGGCCCACCGTACTGCGCCATCAGCGTCATGAACGCGTGGTCGGTTACGTCTTGCATCGGCGCGAGCGCGAGAATGGGCGTGGGAGACGCAAGCAGGGTGGGGAGCGACATGGGGCAAGCGGCGATTACTTGTTCCGTGCTTAAAGACGGGCCTCAAACTTAATCACGCGACACGTAACGCAATTCATTGGTTTGCTTGAAACTGCGGGTGTGCCTGCAACTTCGCCCACGATTCCTCCGATAGCGGCGCTTGGCGATACTTTGCCTCGTGCAGCGGTTCGGCGCTCGTGGAGCGGCGGGCGCGGGCGAGCCACTTGCGGTCAAGCGGCTCGTCGAGCAGCGCAGGGTTGTTCGCGGCCAACGTGGTTTCCTCCTTCTCACCCGTCGCGTGGCCCACGCCGACGTGGAATCCCGCCAGCAGCCACGTCACGCGCATCAGGGTGGCGCGCGAGTAAGTGGGCATCGCGCACGGGCGCGCGGGGTCGAGCCGGCGGAAGAGCTGTGAGAAGAGCGGGAGCGTCCACATCTCCGGGTTCTTCGCGGGAGAGAAGGCATCGAAGAGAATGGCGTGCGGCGCGGGCACGGCTGGCGGAGAGGAGCGCAGCCAAGTGGGGAAATCCCCTACCACCACGTGCCAGTGAACGGCCTGCTCTCCGTGCTGTTGGTCAACCTTCCCGTCTGCCAGCAGCTCCGCGACCCACTCCTCGTAGCCGCCGAAGTAGCCAAGTTCCGCTGCGTGCGCTAGCGCGAAGCGCAGCGGTTCCAGCGTGTGATCGAAGCTGATTAGCCGCAGCCGGCACGGCAGGGTGCGCGTGGCGGCGAGCACGGTCAGCGCGTTGGCCGCCGCGCCGAGGCCCACGTCCCAGATGACGAACTCACCCGGGTGCGCTGCGAGTCTTTCGCGTAAACGAAGTTGCCGCACATAAAGCGCCTCGGCTTCGGCCGCCGGTCCAATGACCGGATGAAATGTTTCTGCCGCCGCGTGCGAGCGCACGCTGCGGACGCCGTTGGCGAGAGTAACGAGACTGTAGTCTAAAACTGACACGGACCGAACGGTAGAGTGCAGGCGCGCAGGTGGAAACGGGGAAGTTCCTTGTTTTGACTTAAAATCTCGCTGCCGGTGTTGTTGCGCTAACTTAAACCTGCACAGAGCAGCATCGAGATCAGCTTAACGGGCATGCGCATGCCCCTCCGTGCATTCTTTTCAGACACGGTGAATGATGGGCGTTCCCGGTAATGGCGTGACAGGAACCAGCGGCCAGTTGGGGTGAACCTCCTCGTCTAGCGCAGTGGAAGCGACCCGATGTAGCAGTTTCCGCTCGGCAAGAAGGCCAATCATCGCAGCGTTGTCGGTGCAGATGGATTTGTCAGCGAGGCGAAGGACAAGGCCTTGCTGGACGCAGGCTTCAGCGAGTTGCTGGCGCAAGGCGCGGTTGCAGGTGACGCCACCAGAGGCGGTCACGCACTTAACGCCGAGGCGTTTAGCGGCGCGCACGGTCTTGGTCACGAGCACGTCCACAATGGCCGCTCGCACGCTGGCGCAGAGGTCGCGGACGCGCTCGGGATCATCGAGGATAAATGGCTGATCCCGCAGGAAGTAGCGGACGGAGGTCTTGAGGCCGCTGAAGCTGAAGTCATCGTGCAGATCGCGGATCATCGGGCGCGGGAAGTCGAACGCGCGCGGGTCACCTTGCTCGGCTAACGCGTCTAGCTCTGGGCCGCCAGGATAAGGCAAGCCGATGAGTTTGGCGACCTTGTCGAAGCACTCACCAGCCGCGTCGTCCACAGTGCCGCCGAGCAGGTGGTGCTTCCGTTCCGCCTCGACGAAGACCAGCAGCGAGTGGCCACCACTGACTATGAGGGAGACGTTGGGCTGAAAGCTCAAAAAGTCAGCGCGAAGAGACGAACCGCGGGGTGCGGGTCCCGTGACCTCATTGGCAATCCACGGTGAGTAGAGGTGCGCCTCATGGTGGTGGATGCCGAAGAAAGGTTTGCGGAGAGCGAAGGCTATGGCCTGCGCCGCGCGTGCGCCTATCATCAGGGCTTGAGGTAAGCCCGGGCCAAGGGTGGCAGCAATAGCGGCGAGCTCTGCGGGCTGGCTGCCTGCTTGTTTTAATGCGGCCGTGGCGACGGGCAGTAAGTTTCGTAGATGCTCGCGGGTCGCGAGTTCCGGCACGACGCCTCCGTATTCGGCGTGGAGCTTGATTTGAGAGGAGACTACGTTGGCCAGCACTCGCCCATCGTGGATGACGGCCACGCTGGTTTCATCACAGGAGGATTCGAGGGCGAGGAGCACCGCGCTTATTTGCCGGCGGGCTCAGCGACCTGCGCAGTGACCTTGCCGGCGGGCTTGCCTTGCTTGTCGTAGAGGAGGATGCCCTTGAGCATGTCGGTGGCACGGTCCAGCTGGAGGTCGCGGGCCTTGGCCACCTGCTCGCGGTCCTTGCTGTCGAGCGCATCTAGCGGTGCGCCGGACCGCTTAATGGCGAGGAAGCGCTCCTCGTCGGCACTCATAGTCACGATTACGTCGGGTGTGATGCCTTTCTCGTGAATGACTTTGTGGCTGGGTGTGTAATACTTCGCAGTGGTCAGGCGCAGCGCGGAACCGTCCGAGAGCGGCAGTATGCTTTGCACGGAACCTTTGCCAAAGGTTTGCTCGCCGAGCACGACAGCACGTTTAACGTCCTGCAGGCAGCCGGCAACAATCTCCGACGCACTGGCGCTGCCGCCGTTGACGAGAATGACCAGCGGGAGTTGTGGGCGCGCGTTGCGGCCCGAGGCGGTGTATTTGGCAATGTCGGCGACCTGCCGTGCCTCGGTGGAAACAACGAGCTGGCCGCGCGGGAGAAACTTTTCGGACACCTTTACCGCCTGATCGAGTAAGCCGCCGGGGTTGTCGCGCAGGTCAATGATGAGACCCTTGAGGCCGGCTCTTTCCATCTTGCTGACGGCCAATTCTAATTCGTCGGAAGTCTTCTCCCCGAATTGGCGCAGGCGCACGTAACCAATCTTGTTCTCGTCCAGCGGATACTCACCGCGTCCGTTTTGATCGCGCACGCTGGCGACCTTGATGATGTCGCGCGTGAGCTTCATTTCCTGCTCTTGTTCGGTGGCGGGTCGGAAGATGGTGACGGTTACGTCGGTGCCGGGCTTGCCGCGCAGACGGCGGACGGCATCGTCGAGGTTGAACTTCTCGGTGGACTGGCCGTTGATTTTAATAATGCGGTCGCCCGGCGCGAGGCCGGCTTTGCTGGCGGGGGACAGTTCCATTGTCTCAGAGACGGTGAGGGACATACCCTTGCCGGAGCTGTTGGTGCGAACGCTCAACACGATGCCCACGCCGCCGAATGCGCCCTCCGTGTCCTTGCGCATGTCGTCATACTTGCGTGCCTCCATGAACTCACTGTGCGGATCCAGCGAGCTTACCATCCCCTTGAGCGCGGCTTGGATGAGCTGTTGGTAGGAAATCTTGCCGCCGTCCACGTAGTTCTGCCGAATGGTTTCCAGCACGCGCGTGAAAAGCTCGATGTTTTCGTAGGCGTTTTCCTTGGCGGCTGTCTCGGCGTGCGAGAGGTACAGCCGGGTACCAAAGAGGAGGTTGAGGCCAAGCACGGCCAACAGCAGACCGAGGAGAAAACGTCGCTTCATAAAACCGTATGGCCGAAAGTAAGAGCCGCTCTAATGCTTGGCAAGTGAGGGTTTTCTTACCTGCCAGAGAATGGACCAACCACTCACCTCACCCGTTCACTCTTTTGAGCAACAGCTCTAAATAGGGCAAATCGGCTGGGGAGGTGGCTTTAGGGTTCGGCTCCTTACCTTCAACGAGTGCCACGGGCTGGCCAATTAACTCACAAGCCGCCGTGTCATCCGTCACCAGCAGACCGCGCTCACGCACGGCCGCCAGCGCCTGGCGGATGACTTCCACGCGGAAGGTTTGGGGTGTCTGCACGGCCCACAGCCGAGCGCGGTCAACATGCCGCGCCACCTGCGTGCCGCCGTCGGACTCCTTGATCGTGTCCGTCACGCGTTGCGCGGCGACAGCCGCGCCGGTTTTGTGCGCCGCCGCGATGGTCGCGGCGATGACTGCGTGGCTGGTGCAGGGGCGCGCGCCGTCTTGAATGGCGACGAGCTTGCACTCCGGCGGTAAGGCTTGCAGGCCTTGCCACACGGAATCTTGCCGCTCTTTGCCGCCTTCGGTCAGGACAAAGGGCTTCTTAAATCCGCACTCCGTCGCGAGTTGGCGGAACGCTTCCTGCATCCCGCTGCGCACGACGAGCACGAGGTCGGCAATCTCTGGTGCGGTTTCAAAGCACGCCCACGTGTGTGCGACGATGGGCCTACCGGCGACTTCGAGGAAGAGCTTGTCCACGCCCGGTCCCATCCGCGTGCCAGAACCGGCGGCGACGATGATGGCGGTGGCGTGGAGCACGGTGCGTGGTGAGTGAGCGGAGTCCACAAGACGAAAGGCTAGTCACGCAACGCGTAACACGCAACACGCGGCGTGCGCTCGGGCACAATCCTTAACTTAGTGGCAGGTCAACTTCAGCCGCAGAGGACGCCGGTGCAGGCTTGGCAGCGGGTGCGTCCAGCAGCACCAGCGCGGGGCGGAGCATTTGCCCTTGGAAGGTATAGCCGGGGGCGACGGTCTCAAAAACCTTCGCGTCGCTGGGCACATCCTTGCGCCCGTCGGCGACCTGGTGCTGGCCCGGCACGAACTTGTCACCGGGCGTGGGTGCAAAGGCGACAAGGCCGATGAGCCGAGCAGCGTCACGACACGCATTCTGAAAGTGCGCCAGTTGCTCGATGAGGTTTTGCTGGCCAGAATGCTTGCCTGCGCGGTGCAGCGCAAAGACGTGGTCGAGCACGCGAACGAGCACTTGAAGCCAATCGCTTTCAGCCCGCTTAAGCTTTTCCACCTCGAGGCGCAGCGTGGCCTTTTCTGAGTCGTTGGCCTTTTTCATGAACTCCGCAAAGCGTACGGCCTCAGCGGACATTTCCTCGGAGATGTGCTTCGCAGACTCGATGGCCTTGGCGTTGTGCTCTTGCACATTCTGCCACTGGGCGGTGGCGATGGTGATCTGGGTGGCGACCTTTTCGAGGTTGTTGATTTGCGTCGCTGCGGTCTGAAGTTTCTGCAGCTCGTCAAGTTTTACTGCGTTCTGCGCGTCGTTGAGAAACGGGATGACGGATGCCCACGTCGCGCAAGCGACGGACACCAAGGCCAGCACGGCAATCCAAATGTTGATTGGTTTGTCACTCTTGTCCACGACCCACCAGGCGAAAGCATCTAGCAGGGCGGCGCCAATTAGGAACGGCATGACGGACGGCCAGCGGGCAAGCCGGGCCTCGGGACGGTCACTCATGGCGGCGGAGGGTAGGGGGCGAGGGGGAAAGTTCAACCCGAATTCCGAAATCTGGTGCGCCTCGCCTGAGCCTTGCCCTCCGTGCTCCTGCCCCTTATGAAAGCGGGCGTGACTAAACCCGCTGCCCCTGCGCCCCCCGCGCTTTCAATTGGTTTGCGCCGCTTTCTCTATGGCACCGCTGCCACCACGGGCGCGGCTATCCTCGTCGTTGAAATCCTTGGTGCGAAGATGCTTTCGCCCTACGTCGGCACGTCGCACTTCGTCTGGACGGCACAGATCGCAGTCACATTGCTCTCGCTTGCGGCGGGCTACTGGTTCGGTGGTTGGCTGGTGGATCGCTCCCAGAATTTAAGCCGGCTTTACACCTGCATTCTGCTGGCGGGCGTGTATCTCGCGGGTACGGTGCCGTTCACGGCGAAAGTTGCCTTTGCGTGTCTGCAGTTTCCCCTCGCCGTTGGCTCGCTGCTGGCGTCGCTGTTCCTCTTTTTCGTGCCGCTCACATTGCTAGCCACCGTCGGGCCGTTCGTGGTGCGCGTGCTGACCTCGGCGGTCGCGGGTGTCGGCGGCACGGTGGGCCGGCTATCGGCCGTCAGTACGCTGGGCAGCGTCTTGGGCACGGTGCTTATCGGTTATGTGCTCGTGCCGTTCCTGCCAAACTCGGTGACGATGTTCATCACGGCCGGACTGCTCATGGTGCTCGCGGTGGTTTACTTTCTCGTGTGGCGTACTGCGGGCGAATCGCTCAACGCCCCTGTCGTGCTCAGCGCGCTCGGCTTTTTCCTTGGTTGGGCTGGCGTGCGCGTGGACGCGCGGCCACCGACCAGCGACATGGCCGAGGTGCTTCGTAGCAATTCGGATTTTGGTATGTTGCAGGTCTTCGAGAGCTTCGGCGGCGCGCGGCGCTACTACCTAAACGACTACCTCACACAGAACACTTACGACCCCAGGGCTAAGCAGAGTGTTTCGCTTTTCACCTATGGCCTGCACGGTTTCGCACGTGTTTACACTCGTGAAATCAAGGACGTGCTTTGCATCGGCATGGGGGTGGGCATCGTGCCGATGCAGTTCGCCCGCGAGGGCACGAAGGTGGACGTGGTAGAAATCAACGGAGCGATCGTAGACGTCGCACGTCAGCACTTTGACCTCGAACCGGAGAAGCTCAACCTCACCATTGCGGACGGTCGGCAGTTCGTGAATGCCGCTACAAAGCAATACGATGCAGTCATCCTCGACGCCTTCCTCGGCGACTCCTCGCCATCGCACCTCATGACGCGGGAAGCCTTCACCGCGATGCGCAAAGTGCTCCAGCCTGAGGGTGTGCTGGTCATCAACAGCTTCGGCGACTTCGAGCCGGGTGCGGACTACTTCACCGCATCCTTGGACAAGACGTTAAAGTCTGTCTTCGGCACTGTGCTTATTCACGCTAGCGGCAACGGCAACGTCTTCTTCGTTGCTACACCTGCAAAGGAACTAAAGCAGCATCGCACCTTGGATTACGAAGCGATGCACGCGACCGTGCAGCAACAGGCGCGCGATGCTTATGCCGGCGTGCGCAAGGCTAATCCTGCAAGCGGCGTGATTCTAACGGACGACTTCAACCCGGTAGAATTTCACGACGCAAAAAATCGCGAGCAGTTCCGCCGGCAACTGGCCTTCTCGATGCGGCCAAGGTGAGCAGCCGCAGTCAGAACTTCACGTCGTCTGCGATTTCAGCGGGGCAGTGCCAGAAGCCGTTCCACCCATTCCGCTTCTCCAGAAGCGCTCGGGCAGGCAACCGAGACCGATGAGCACGATTTGACTGACGTTGAAGATCATTAGCCACCTAAAGGCCGCGTCCATGAAACCGTAGCTGTGCAGGCCTACGCCTAGCATGTTCGTGCCGAACCAGCTCCACGCGGTGACGATATTGCCGAAGATGGCCAAATTCATCAGGCCGCGCTCGCCGCAAAGTTTGCCCCAGCGGCAATGCAAAATGATGGCGTTCCAGATGACGATTAGCAGCGCGCCGTTCTCTTTAGGGTCCCAGCCCCAGAAGCGGCCCCAGCTTTGGTCAGCCCAGATGCCGCCAAGGATGGTGCCGACGAGGCTAAACAGCGTGGCGAAACAGACGATCCCATACACCATGCGCGAAAGGGACTTGGCCGTGGCTTCGTCGAGCGTGCGGGTGAAAACGCCCCGTAGTACGTAGATGGTGGCGAGGAAGCCGGCGAGAAAGGTTGAGGCGTAGCCGATGGTGATGGTGGTCACGTGCGTCGCGAGCCAGAAGTTCGTGTCGAGCACGGCCCGCATCATCTCCATTGTGTCCCCGGTCGAGGAGGTCAGCGCGAGGTGGTGCGCGACGATGAGCGTGATGAAGCCCACGGCCGAGGCGGTCACACTGCCGATGCCGTTGCGAAAGATGCGCTCGAGCACAACGCCCAACAGCACCGCGCCCCAACCAACGAAGATGGCGGAGGAATACAGGTTCGTCACCGGCGGCCGACCTTCGAGGAACATGCGGAAGATGAGGCCGGCGGTGTGCACCACCGCACCGAGCGCCACGAGGCGATAGGCGGCGCGGTTTAGATTTTCAGACCAATTCAGCCAGGAAGCGGCGGCGAGAATGAGCGCGACGACGTAAATCATCATGCTGCGGTAGAACGGAAGGAACTGATTAAAGAGGTGTTCCTGTCGGCCTTTTTTCAGCTCGGTGTCGAGCTTGCCGACGAGCGACGCTCGGAAATCAGCAAGAGCGCGGTTGAACTCGGCAGGCTTGCCTTGTGCGTAAGCGGTGGCCATCGCAGCGTGTGAGTGTACGGCGGCGGGCACTTCGCCGGCACGAATGCCTTCCATGAGCGACTGGCCGACGTTCGCCCAGTCGGACTTTTTTTGGAACGGCTGCACGGGCGGGACGATGAGCGGGTAAGCCATCTGCGCCATCATCGCGTAAGGCTCGGCGTAACCGAGGAACTTCTCGAATAGCTCCTTGTCGAATTCCTGCCCGGTCTGTTGCGCGCGTATGGCTTTGAAGCCGGCAGGAATCATCTTCTCGAATTGTCCTAACTCGGCCGCGAAGTCCGCGCTACGTTCAGGCTTGAGGCTGTTCTTCAACCGCAGGTAAGTGGTGAGCCCAGTGTGGAGCGCCATGAGTGAACGCTGATACGGAGTGCGAAGCTCGGCTTTGATGGCGCCCACCGACTTTGACTCTTTCTCCATTAGCGCGAGGCTGGGTCTGATTTCGTTGAAGGTGTAGTAGCGGAGACCGGACTTCTCAACGCCCTTGGCTTGGAGCTTTAACTCGCCGAGCAGCTCGGGGTGGTGGATGAGGAAGATTGGCCGGGTGTCCGCGAGTTCCGCACGGCTAAAGACTTCGAGTAACCACTCGGCCGGTGCTAGCTTTTTCGGGTGTTGGCTGAACTGATACCACTTGCGTTCGGAGAGCGGTGCATCGAGTTCCTCCCACTTGCCCCATTTGCCGTTCGCGCCGTTACCCTCGAGCGGCACGTCCGTGTTGCCGCGGATGACGAGGAGGCAGTTCCGCGCGAGCGAGTCGAAGGGCTGCACGCGGCCGTTGGCGAGCGCAGGTAGCTTGCCCCACTCACGGATCTGAAAGTTGTCAGGTTTGTCGGCGCGCGGCTTGAGCGAGAATAACACTTCAAGGGCGAAAATTGCGAAGATAAGCCAAGGCCAGTTTTTTTTCATGGGCGGATGAGTTGCCGCGTTTAATTTTTTCGGGGCGAAGATTTCTTGCCCGATATGGCAACGGGCGCCGGGTTCATGCGCTTTTGCACGAAGCCAACGAGGTGAATCATGAACTGCACGGTCAGTCCGAGGCCCATTAGCAGGCACGCAAAGTAGGGCGTGAGCCAGCCGGGGTTTTTCACGACCTGCAACACGGTCACGGTGTCACCGGGTTCGAAGCTGGCCTGGTAAAACGCGAGCCCATCGTAGCGCAGCGGGTTGTTCATGAAGATTTCCACCTCGCGGTCCTCACTCTTGGACGGGTTCACCACTCGCACGCGGCTACGGAAATCCTTCGGTAAATCCGTGCCGGGATAACGCTCGTGCGTGAAATCCAACAAGGTGAAGCTGTAGGGCTTGTAGTGACGTTGGAAGCGCAGCGCCAGTTCCCAAATCTTGCCGTCGTGCTCCACGGTTTGCTTTGCGCTGGTCTGGCTGGAGACCAGCCAGGAGCCTTTGGTCGCGCCGCCCGCGCTGACTTCGATGACGGCGCTCGGGATGTTGCGGCTGTCCATCGCGGTGACAACAGGCATGGGCAACACCATGACTTTCGTTCCGATACCCTGGTCGGCGGTGTTGCGGACAAAACCCTCCTTCGCCAGCGCGTCGGCGATGAACGGGCCGAAGTTGGTCAGGTAGGAGTTGGGCCAATACTCCTTCACCTTCACGATGAACGGGAGTTGTGGGTTCGTGATGGGCTGCTTGGCGGCGAGGAACTTCTCGGGCACGGCGATGACTTCGTCATCGCTCGACAGCGACTTATTGATGAAGACGAGTTCGTTCGCGTGGAAGTCTTCGGAGTAGTTTTTGGTCTCGCCTTCTTCCAAGCGCATTGCGCTCTCGGTGGAAAGGATGTCCGTGCCGAGCTGACCGAGCAGCAGCAGGATAAGGCCGAGGTGCGTCATGAAAATGCCAGATTTACGCCAAGTCCACAGAAAGCGCGTGAAATGCGCGACGGACAAGTTGACGAGCAGCAGTGTGCCGAGCGCGTAACCGCCGGGCAGTACGAGCCAGGGCATCTTTGTGTTGAAAAGCGTGACTCCAACGATAAACCAGCTTTTGAAGTAGCGGACTTGTGCGTTGTAGAGGCCCTCGTGGACCTGCGCGAGTGTGCCAATGAAGATCAGCACCAGCCCGGCGGTTAGCAACACGACGGTGAGCTTCAGGGAGGAAAGGAATTTGATCAGGCGGGACATGCAATGTGGAACCGGAGAGGGCAAACCCTTGGACTGGCCAGGGCACACCTAACCGCAATTCCTAATTCGTAGTTCGTCATTTCCTTCACGGCTTGGCAGATTTAACTAACGCGATCAGCGCGTTTTTTTCCATCGCGACAACGTTTTTCTCGCCCATGAGCTTGTAAAACCACGTGCCGCGACCCTCGGGGACGAGCAGTACAATCATATCGGCGGCATCGCCGCCAGTGGTACCACTTAACTCCACGATGCGTACGCCGTCGCCGAGTGCAGGGAAGAGCGGGGCTTGCTTTTCCACTTCACTGTCGGCGGCCGCGGGGAGACCGAGCTGGTTGCGCCACCGGTCAAGATTCGCTTTCAGAGCGCCCCCCATCCCGCCGAGGAAAACGGCGGTCATCTCCGCTGACGCCTTGCCTTCGCCGATGCGAAATTTCGCCGCTTGCATCGCGCCGGGCGTTTGTGCCTTCCAATGGGCGGGGGGTTTTAAGTTCGGCGCGCCGGAGCTGCCACCTGCAGGAGCAGCGGAAGCGGTGGGGGGCGGAGCGGTTGAGGTGCCGTCAGCTTCCCTATGAAGGCTGAGGCCCTTGAGGAAGCCGATGAACGGAGCTTTCTGCTGCTCAACGAGCGCGGCATCGCCAGTGAGTTTGATAAACCATGAGATGCCCTCGGCTTTGTGAAGCGCGACGATGATGCGTTCGGCGGGCTGCGCAGAACCGGCTTTGGCCGCGCCCGTGAGATCGAAGAGCTTGCCATCCGCGCCCGCGATGGTGACAGATTGGGTAAGTTTTGGCAGTTGGTCGTCGGTGAGCGGCTCAAGGCCGAGTTGCTCGCGCCAAAGATTTACGAACTGAAGGTCTGATCCCCCCATGCCGGGGAAGCCAATGGCAGCAACCTCAGCTCGTTGCCCTGGCCCGCCGGTAATGGAAAACGTGGCGGCGCGATTGCCAGAGGAAGATTCCTCACGCCAGCCGGCGGGTAACTTGTCCCAATGCACGTGCGGGCGAGCCGCCCCTCGCGCTTGGGGCACGGAAGGACTCCCGCCGCGTTCGCCGGGCATCTCCTTAGGCACGCGATAGACCGTGATTTGCTCCTCCTTGCAGCCGGACAGGAGCAGCGGGATAAGCAGAAGCGCCAACCCCAGAGTGTATTGGGGACATGTAGGAGAGGATGGGGCGGTACGAATCACTTTGCTCAAAAAGTAGCGGGCGAAATGTTAAAAGCCAATCTTGGCGCGGCTAAAGTAAGACACAGGTATGGCATGGGATGTTCAGGAGGCTTCGGCATTGGCTAAAAGGGACAGGGAGAAGCTACAAGGCGCAAAAGCGCTCGCCCGCTGTTACGCCTTAGATCCAAATAACCGTCAACTTGCATTCATGCCCAGCAGGAACATGATGTTGTTGGGAGTCTTCTTGAGCTTGTTGAGCAGTAGTTCCATCGATTCGACGGGTGGCACACCGGTGAGCGCACGGCGAAGCATGACGATCTTGCTGTATTCGTCTGGGTGGTAGAGCAACTCCTCCTTGCGAGTGCCGGAGCGCTCGATGTTGATGCTCGGGAAAATGCGCCGATCCACCAGCCCGCGATCAAGGTGTACCTCCATGTTGCCGGTGCCCTTGAACTCTTCGAAGATGACCTCATCCATACGGCTACCGGTATCCACGAGCGCGGTGGCCATGATCGTAAGCGAACCACCTTCCTCAATGTTGCGCGCCGCGCCGAAGAAGCGCTTGGGCTTGTGCAGCGCGTTGGCGTCCACACCGCCGGAGAGAATCTTGCCAGAGTGCGGCTGTACGGTGTTGTAGGCGCGCGCGAGGCGCGTGATGGAGTCGAGCAGGATGACCACGTCTTTCTTGTGCTCAACCATGCGGCGGGCCATCTCGATGACCATCTCGGCTACTTGCACGTGGCGCTCGGGTGGTTCGTCGAAGGTCGAGGCGATGACCTCTGCCGGTTTGCAGGAGCGCTCCATGTCGGTGACTTCCTCCGGGCGTTCGTCAATCAGCAGGATGATGAGGTAGGCCTCGGGGTTGTTCTTGATCAGCGCATTGGCGAGCTTCTGCAGCAGCACGGTTTTACCCGTGCGCGGCGGGGCGACGATGACGCCACGAGTGCCCTTGCCAATGGGGCAGACAAGGTCGAGCACGCGCGTTGAAAGCTCGGTAGGATCGGTCTCCAAAATGAAGCGTTTGTTTGGGAAGAGCGGCGTGAGGTTGTCGAAGTGAGTCTTCTCTTTTGCCTTGTCCGGCTCCATGCGGTTAACGGACTCGACTTTGAGCAGGGCGAAAAACTTTTCTTTCTCCTTCGGCGGACGAATCTGGCCGGCCACAAGGTCACCGGTCTGAAGGTCGAAACGGCGGATCTGGGAGGGCGAAACGTAAACGTCCTCTGGGCAAGGCAAATAATTGAAGGCCTGAGAACGCAGGAAACCAAAGCCCTCGCTCAGCACTTCCAGCACGCCCTCGGCAAAGAGGCCACCGGCACTTTCGGCATTTTTCTTCAAGATAGCGAAGATGACCTCTTGCTTGCGCATCGTGCCGAAATTCTCGATGCCCATCTCTCTCGCCATCTTATTCAGCTCGACAATGGAGAGCGCCTGAAGGGCGGAGATGGCAATGAGCGGGCCTTTAATATCCGGCGCGGTGCGCTCGGGCGGGTGCGGTTTGCCCTGCCTCGTTGGCCTTTGTGGCGGCGGTTGGTTTTTCGCGTCATTTGCTTCGCCGGCGGGAATAGACTCTGGCGCGGCGTTACCCAGGCCGGTGCCGGGTGAAAACTCCTCAAGCGGTGCGGCGGGCGCGGCGTCGGCTGGCGCAGATTCCTCGGGAAACATGGTCTCGGCTTGGGACCCGGTCAGTTCTTCGGGTGCGTCGCCCTCGGCGGAACGCTTGGTCTTTACAGCTTTCGGTTTAGCAACGCGTGGCATAATGGGAGTTTAAACTAGATTGTGATTTGACGGGCATTATCGCCTGCCGGCGTGTCGCAAGGAGACTCGCACCGCAGAGAGGCGCTCAAACAAACGCCAAAATATACCGGGAAAATTCTGCTGGGGATTAACCCGCCCTAAGTTTGGCGGCGGGAATCTTGCGGCTAATTCGTAATTAAAGTGGCGGAGGTCGTTCCGGGTGTCAATGCTTTTACAGCGCTTCGCATTTTGAAGACCGTTTCATCGACACGCATTGGCGTAGGATGTGATTCAGAATATTAGGGTTACGAGAAACTTTGGTAATTTTGCCAGTGGCTGCCCAGCAAAAATAAGGCAATCAAAATTTCTTTAATCAAGACGTGTGATGCGGGCGCGCCCTAAGCCCACATAGCGTCTTTAATTACGAGAGGACGACACTTTTAAGATTGTAGTCGTCAGCTTTGGCGATGCGCTTCGGCGCGCCTGATTCGCCCGTCAATACGGCAGCGGGAATCTCGCTGTCAGCTCGCGCACGCGGGTGCGAATCCGGTGCGCGGTTCCGACGTTCTTCAAGTCGAGCAGCACCTCAGAGATCATGTCCGCGATGGCAGACATCTCGGCTTCCTTCATGCCGCGCATGGTGCAGGCGGGCGTGCCGAGGCGGATGCCGCTGGCTTGAAATGGCGAGCGCGTCTCGAACGGGATAGTGTTTTTGTTGCAGGTAATGCCAGCCTCATCCAGCGCGAGCTGACATTCCTTGCCGGTGATTCCACGCGAACCAACGTCCACGAGCATGAGATGGTTGTCCGTGCCGCCGCTAACGAGCCGAAAGCCGTTGCGGATCATCCCGGCAGCCAAAGCTTTTGCGTTCACGATGATCTGCTCCTGATACGTCTTAAAACTAGGCTGGAGTGCCTCATGGAAACACACAGCCTTTGCGGCGATGACGTGCATAAGTGGGCCCCCTTGGATGCCGGGGAAAGCCTGAGAATCAATCTCCTTGGCATATTTTGCTTTGCACATCACCAGGCCGCCACGCGGACCGCGTAAGGTTTTGTGGGTCGTCGTGGTGACAAAGTCGGCGTAAGGAATGGGGCTGGGATGCACGCCGGAGGCGACGAGGCCGGCGATGTGCGCAATGTCCGCGAGCAACATTGCCCCGACCTCGGTCGCAATCTCACTCATGCGCTTGAAGTCAATGATGCGTGGATAAGCGCTTGCACCAACGGTGATCATCTTCGGTTTATGCTCGCGGGCCAGCGTGGCGAGCTGGTCGTAGTCAATGCGCTCGTCGTTCTTACGCACGCCGTAGTGGACAATCTCAAAAAACTTTCCGGAAAAGTTTGCCTTGTTGCCGTGAGTGAGATGGCCACCGTGCGAGAGATCCATTGTGAGCATCTTGTCGCCAGGTTTCAGGAAAGCGAAGTAGCACGCCATGTTCGCGCCGGAGCCGGAGTGTGGTTGGACGTTGGCGTGTTCTGCGCCAAAGAGCTGCTTGGCGCGCTCAATGGCCAGCGTCTCGACCACGTCCACGTGCTCACAGCCGCCATACCAGCGCTTGCCGGGGTAGCCCTCTGCGTATTTGTTCGTGAGCACGCTGCCCTGCGCTTCCATGACGGCGGGGCTGGTGAAGTTCTCGCTGGCGATCAACTCGATGTTTTCCTGCTGGCGCTGACGCTCTTTGGCGATGGTTTCAGCGACGGCGGGATCCACCGCCGACAAACGCAATCCAGTGTGCTGTTCCATTTTGTTGACTCTCCGTTCGTGACGCCCGCCCTCAAACTCTGCAGCGAGAAACGCGTCCAATATTTTTTTCCCCTCTTCGAGCGAGGTTTGTTTCTGGCCGAGGCACAGAACGTTTGCATCGTTATGCTGCCGAGTAACAGTAGCCATATCCTCCGAGAATACCAGCGCGGCACGAACGCCCGGCACCTTATTGGCCGTGATACTCATGCCTATGCCTGACGAACAGCAGAGCAGCCCGAAGTCCCCGTTGCCCTCGGCGACCTGCTGTGCGACCAGCTTCGCATAGTCGGGATAATCCGTGGACTCGGCCGAGTTGGTGCCGAAGTCCACGACGCGCACGTGGCGCTGCTCCAGGTGGCGTTTCAGCGCCTCCTTTAGCTGAAAGCCGCCGTGATCTGCGCCTAAAGCGAACGTGATCGCGCGACCGCTGCCGGGCACGTCGCCTGCTCGCTCCACAAATCGCAGCATGGACTCAATCCCCTGCTCAATCTGGTCGCGGCAGTTGAGATATACGTCGAGGTTGCCGCCAATTGGATCGGCGATGTCCTTCTCCCAAAAGTCCAGCGTCTCGTCGAATTCACGTAGCACGAAAGTTTTTTCCTCCGCTTGCGGGTACAGCAGCGTGACTGCCTCGACATGCCCACGCGTCATGCCAAAGATATAATCGGCCTCCTGCACCAGCGCGCCGTTGAGCATGCGGCTGCGCTGGCCGGCGATATCAATACCCAGTTGTTTGAGAGCAGTGATGGCATGTGCGCTGGGTGTCTGGCCGTTGATCGCGCCAACGCCGGCAGAGAGTCCGCGGAAGTCGCCTTTGCCCTTCACGGCATGGCGGAACAGACCCTCCGCCATCGGACTACGACAGATGTTTCCGGTGCAAACAAACAGGATGGTTTTAGTGCGCGCCAAGCAGTAGAAAGATGGCGGGCTTGCCGCGCGAGCGTCAACGGGAATTCCGGCGCGTGCGTTGTTTTGCTTTCTCGCACTGTGTCTGACGCGATATCAGTTAAGCAATCTTTTCGGTTGCCTCGCTGTTTTTCTGCACCAGATTTAGAGGCATCATTCGCGAAGTTGATAGCTCGGTCATTTTCCTTTTCGACAACAACGTCTTCTAAATTTTTAAAGTTGTGAACGCAGATGAGCAAGAAAAAGACCTCTGTAAACACCCTCTGATTTTTCAGGTGTCTTAGCCTCGCGCACATAGTTCACAGAAGGGCTTCGCACACATAGGCGCGTCTTTCGTTGAAGGTCCACATGCTTGACTTGTCGAACAGCTTCATGACGGTGTTGAAAATTCGGGCTTCCCAAGAACGACACCTTCGGCTTTTTTCGGCTGCCGGTTTGGCAGGTCACCAAACCCCAGGCTGAGTTGTATGGCGTTTCGTTATCCAAAGCACTATGACGTGATCGTGGTTGGGGCTGGACATGCTGGCGTGGAAGCTGCGTTGGCCGCTGCGCGAATGGGCGCGCAGACCCTGCTGTTAACCATCAACCTTGATACCATCGGACAAATGTCCTGCAACCCAGCCATCGGTGGTTTGGCTAAAGGGCACTTGGCGCGGGAAATTGATGCCCTTGGAGGTGAAATGGGCCGGAACACGGACATGACCGGCTTGCAGTTTCGCATGTTGAACCGAAAGAAGGGGTCAAGCGTTTGGGCACCGCGGGCACAATGTGATAAGAAGGCTTACCAGTTCAGGCTCAAGTGGTTATGTGAAAGGCAACCAAATTTGGATTGTCATCAAGGACAGACCATGAAGCTTCTTCACAAGGACGGTCTCGTGCTTGGTGTAGAGACCTCACTTGAAGTGCAATATATTGGCAGTACGGTAGTTATAACAACAGGCACTTTTTTGCGGGGCCTCATGCACGTCGGTGCGAATCAACAAGCAGGTGGTCGCGCCGGTGAATCGGCTGCTACCGGATTATCTGTATCGTTACAGGAAATCGGAATAGCCTTGGGAAGGCTCAAAACTGGCACTCCTCCCCGCCTGGTTCGTAATTCCATCGACTTCACGAAACTCGAAGTTCAGCCGGGAGATGAACCGATTCCTTGGTTCAGTTTTTGGAAAGAAGAATTGTGGAGTGAGTCAGAGTTGTTCCATGTGGAACAGAAATCAGCCAGAGTGAGTAAGGATTTTGATTTGCAGCCATCCTGCCGTTATCCGCCTGGTTCAATTCTTGGTCGAGCTGGTGGTCAGTTACCTTGCCATATTACATGGACAACGGATCGAACGGCACAGATAGTTCGGGCCAATCTGCACAAGTCGCCAATGTACTCGGGTGTCATCGAAGGCGTTGGTCCGCGTTACTGTCCGAGCATCGAAGATAAAATCGTCAAGTTCCCCGACAAAGAGCGACAGCAAATTTACCTGGAACCGGAAGGCATCGCCACGGATGAGATTTATGTCAACGGATTCTCCACTTGCTTGCCGTTCGAAGTTCAATATGAATTGGTTCGAACCATTCTTGGCTGCGAGCGGGCAGAGATCATGCGTCCGGCCTATGCGGTCGAGTACGACTTCGCTTTTCCAACGCAACTGCTGCTGAGCTTGGAAAGCAAAGCTTGTCGCAATCTTTTCTTAGCCGGCCAGATTAACGGCACATCTGGGTACGAGGAAGCGGGTGCTCAAGGCTTGCTGGCTGGCATCAACGCAGCGCTCCAGGTGCAAGGCCGGCAGCCCATTGTCCTGAGGCGTGATCAGGCTTACATAGGAGTCTTGATAGACGACCTTGTGACGAAGGGGACCGTTGAACCTTACCGCATGT
>VHDH01000029.1 GCA_016871445.1 Verrucomicrobiota bacterium
TTCACTTTTTTCCCGTTCACGCTCTTGATGCCAACGCGCGAGACCGTAGCGAATTGGTAAGCCGCAAACGTCGGATTCTCAAACCCAATGAGCGTGCTATTTACCAATACGTTGAGGTTGCCCCTTGCGTCCAGACTCGCGCTCATGCCGAGTCTGTTCGGGTCCGCCCCGACCGCGACCAAAACGAGTTCCTTGGTAAAGTCAACGTTGGGGACTCTCTCCGCACCGCGGAACGCCTTCCAGAACTTGGCGAAAATCTCCTTGTCAGCGATGTATCCGTCCTTGGGGGCTTCCTTGCGCACTTCGAGTTTCACCTCGCCGCTCCACGTTTGACTCAACTTCACCGGGGTTGGGCCTTCGTTGTCGCGGGCTATCGCGGGGCAGACGAAGGTGACAGAACAGAGGCATAGGATCGACAACAGGTGATTCATATTTTCAAGAGTTGATACCTACTGTGCCTTAGTAGCCACAATTAATTTTGGGGCAGCTGCGTTGGATACCGAAAGTTGCATTTGAAACCCTCAAGCGAAAGAGCTTCTTCCGCCATGCTTTTTTCCGAAACGTGTGCCAAAAGGGTGATTGAATGCTGCGTCGGTTGGCTTCCACCTTGCTTGGTTACAAAGGGGCCAAGGCCGACGCAACTGTCGCGTCACGATGACCTGTATGACGGGCGTTCCACCTGGAACCATCCACTGAAGCCCGCTAACACTAGGCCTCCGAGGAAAAACCGCTTTAGTTCCGCTCCCCAGTTCCCGGTGCCAGTTGTAGATCAAACGCCGGCACTCCGCGAAGGGGGGCATCGTCCATGATGCGCCGATCCACAAGGATGCAATGATGCAGCAATCCGGCGGGCGTGATCCCGAGAAAAAGCTGGTGCGCCTCTGGCACAGGTTCAGAGAGCAAGCGGGCCGCTTCTGCATATAATTGATCCACCGTTCTGACCGGCGCGCCTTCTTGAGCGTGAGTACCGAGTTGACTCCCTGTTTCGATCCATTTGGGCATTGGCTTAACCGCGGCATCCCTCGGGGAGGGGGCTACCGCCCGGCCGAACTCCTCATAGCGACGCTCCACCACACGGTTCTGCCGGACGGTGATCGTGGTGAGGTGGCCGAAGCCGAAGGCGGATGACCAACGCACCGTATATGAGTAATTTCCCCCGTTCGTTTTCTGCAATTGCTCCCATTTCAGACGGCTGGTCACAAGCCGATCTGCATCGACTTTATTCTGTCGTGCTGGGGCGCGAGTAGGGTCAAAGGGTTCCGGCAATTTCTTTGGGCCTGGCGAAGTAGGGGGAGCCGGCACTGGCAGCAAAGCCGGTGCCGCATTTGACGTAGCGGCAGCCTTAGGCAGGGCGAAGTTATCGCCTCGCACGGTGCTGACCAACAAGGTCAAGAGTAGTCCAACCGTCGTCTGGGTTACGAGCACGCTACTCATTCGTTGGAGAGTTTGAGCAAACTGTAGAGCGGTGGCAAGACCGTTCGGTGTGTGGAGTGCCCGGCGAACCTGAAACAAGCCCCGTCTTTCTTTCTTTGGGCCAACTTTTATAGCAGCTCAGTTCAGGTAAATGAACTCGTTAGCTGCTAGCAGCGATTGACACAACACGGTCCACGCGGACGGGCTGGCGGCAGAGTCGGGCTTGAACTCAGCGAGGAACTTGCGCGCGCGGACCAGCTCTTTGGCGGTCGGCGGTCGGCCATAAGCATGCTGGTAGGCGAGTTCGAGACGCCGCGGGTCGTCGCTGGCCACGGCAGCGAGGCGGGCCGCAAACTGTTGTGCCGCCTTGGTCACCAAGCCGCTATTAAGTATCAGCAAGGCTTGCGGGGCGACGACCGTGGTGTTGCGGTGGCCGTTGGGCACGGCGGGATCGGGGAAGTCGAATTGCTCGAAGAGGTCATAAACATTGTTCCTAACGACGGGCAGGTAGAGTGCGCGGCGTGGGCTGTCGTAGGTGGTCGTGTCCTTGGAGGTATGGTTGAAGAAGAACTCGCGATTTTTCACGGGAATGGTCTTGCCACCCATCGTGCGGTCGAGCGTGCCGGCGACAAAGTGCAGCGCGTCGCGGATTTCCTCAGCTTCCAGGCGGCGGAGGGGGAAATGGGCGAGCAGCTTGTTTTCTGGATCCGAGAGCGCGGCGTGAGGGGGAAGTTCAGCATTAATTTTCCGATACTCTGTCAGGCGACCGGAGGGCTTACTCCCCGCTGAAGGCTGAACACGCGGCCCTGGATACTGGCTTGCCCGCTGGTAAACAGCGCTCGACATGATGAGCCGGTGCATCGCCTTGACGCTCCAGCCTTCGGCGATAAACCGGCGTGCCAACCAGTCGAGCAGCTCGGGATGCGATGGCCGCTCGCCGAGGATGCCGAAGTTGTCTGTGCTGGCGACGAGACCCTGACCAAAGTGCCAGCGCCAAATGCGGTTTACCATCACGCGCGCGGTGAGGGGGTGCTCGGGGCTGGTAAGCCACTGCGCAAGTTCAAGCCGGCCGCTCTGCTGCTCTGGCAACTCGGTGCGGAGGCTGGCCACTGGCATGACCTGCGGAAAGCCGCGCGGCACCGGTTGGCCAAGCGTGAGGTGGCTGCCGCGGATATGGACAGGTAGCGACCTCACAATATTGGTCGCGTCGGTCACGCCCATTGTGCTGGGCAGCTCAGGCGCGGCCTCCTCCAGTTGCTTAAGGTCGGCGCGCAACTGCTTCAACTCGGAGACCAAGTTGGTTGGGTACAGGCTCTCCGCGTTCTTTGGAATTTCCTTCCGGCCCTTGTCAGTGAAGAGCGACTTGTTGGCGGTCGAGACCAAGTTGGTGATAACGGCCTTTCGATCGGTGATGAGCTTGCGGTGCGCCTCGACCGCCGCCCGCTCCTCAGCCGTGGCGACCTCCGGCTCGTGCCACTTCGCGATGGTCTTGAAATCGTCCATCGTGCGCGTGCTTTTGAAGATGGCGGCTAGTGCGTAATAATCGGTGGTGGGCACAGGATCGAACTTATGGTCGTGGCAGCGCGCGCAGCCAAAAGTCATGCCAAGGAAAGCGCGACCCAACGTCTCGATCTGCTCGTCAATGAGGTCCATTTCGAGCTTCACCTTGTCTGGTTCGGCAAGCAGTTTCGGGCCCATGCTCAGGAAGCCGAGCCCGGTAAGCTGTTCGTGGCGCTGCGGCTGCGTGTCCGCTGGCAACAAATCGCCAGCAACCTGCTCCCGCACGAAGCGGTCATAGGGCTTGTCCGCATTGAAGCTGTTCACCACGTAGTCCCGGTAACGCCACGCGTTGCCGTGCGCCACGTTTTCATCCAAGCCGTTTGAGTCCGCATAACGCGCCACATCAAGCCAGTGCCGGCCCCAACGCTCCCCGTAAGCAGGTGAGGCAAGCAGGCGGTCAATGAGTTTGGCGACTGCCAATGGGCGAAGGGCGGTGGAATTACATTCACGGACGAACGCCTCAATTTCCTCTGGCGTGGGCGGCAGGCCAGTAAGGTCGAACGTCGCGCGGCGAATGAAGGTGCGCGGATCCGCAGGTGGGGCAGGGATAAGCTTCTGCTCGGCCAGCTGGGCGTGGATGAAGGCGTCAATTGGATTTCCAATTTCTGATTTCTGATTCCGAATTTGGGGAACTGGCGGGTTTGCGAGCGGCTGGAAGGCCCAGAACTGCCGGCCTTCCGCCACCGACGGGATGCGTTTCGTTCCAGCCCGCTCCACGATTTCCCCGCGCGGGTCGGGCGCACCGAGCTTCACCCACTGCTCTAAATCGCGCACCTGCTCCGGCGACAGCGGATTCTTGGGTGGCATTTGGAGATCGCGGTTCTTATAGCGCACGGCCTCGATCAGCCGGGACTTTTCCGGATCGCCGGGGACCAGAGACGGCCCAGTGTCACCTCCCCTAAGCAAGCCGTCGCGCGTGTCGAGGGTGAGGCCGCCCTTGCTTTTGTTTTTCGCTGTGCTGTGACATTCGTAGCAGCGCTCGGCGAGCAAGGGCCGAATTTTACGCTCAAAGAATTCGTGATGCTCGCGGGCTAACTCGGCGGCGCCCGTTCCTATGGCCAAGCAGCCGGGCCAGAGCCAGAGCAGCGCGTGATGGAGGAAAGGCCGAAGCTTCATGCGGCAAAAAATTCTGACTGGGGCAGTGCGGAGACCATTCACGCGCTCAATTCTCTGTGGGCTGATTGCCCAGCCAACCGTCTGTTAGACTACACCCAAGCGGCTTCCAGATTCCTCGGCACGGCCGGGTTCAGTCTTTCCGTTGCGGCTTACGGCTGAAGGTAAACGGCTTTCCCCCCAGAATCTGGTCGGACGTAATCGTTGGGCAGACGTATTTCTCCAAGTGCTCAATAAACAGCTCCGTGCCCCGGTAATGATCCACGAACGGCCACCGTGCCGGATTATACATCGAGTCAGTCAGGTCGCGCACAAGAACTACTTGCTTTCCGTTCTTCGCCATCTGTCGCAGGCCAAAGGGCCGACCCGCCACGCACATGTTCACATGGACGCCCACGAGCATGACGTTGGAAATGCCGCGTTGCTCTAGCAGGTTCCACACTTCCACACCCGAGTCGCTTATGGCGTCCTGTTCGTAAATCTTTAGCACGTCGATCTGCCGTGTCCACGGGGCGCGCGGATTCAAACCCCTTGCCTTGAGTTCCGCTGCCCAAGCGGCGTGCTCGGCCGGATCGTCGTCCTCGCCACCGTCGGTCTGGTCAATTGGATACTTGCCCGCTTCCTCCGCCGGAATTTGCCGGCACCAAGAAGCGATGTCGGCGGGCAGGTTGATCGCCTTGGGCGCTGCCTTGGCCCGCTCACGCGCGGGATGGCCCTCGTAGAACTTCATGCAACTGCTCGGCGCATGGATGATGAAGACGCCTTGCTCCCGGGCCTTTTCCAGCAAGTCGTTCAAGCGCGGGGCAAATTCACCCTCTCGAAGCACGGCATTCTTGCAGTGGTGCAGATCCCACATGTCGCAAACGATGATGGCGGTTTGCTTCGGGTTCCACGTTGCGGCCGCGGTGGTCACCTTGAACTCACCAGAGGCGGGCTTAGTTTCGACGCATTTTCGCAGCGTGAGCTGGAGCGCGGGCGCAGCGAAGGCGACGGAGGCACTCAAAACAAGCGCAGCGGTACTAAACATGCACCTCCCACGATTAAGGCAGCCTAAGAATTGGCTCATGGCTGCGTCTTTATCATGCCAGCAGGTAAAATGAATAACTATTTCCCGCGCTGTTTTTACCGCGAGCGTTGCCTTGCCGTCGCGCTTCAGCTTGGCGCGTCACGCGCATGAGCCGGGAACCTAGAGAGACAGCGAGTGGCACGGAGGCAGTGTCTACTTGTCGTGGATAAGGAGTGACGCCAATCTCGCTCATGCCATGCCGCCGCTCCCCACTAACCCGCCGCCGCTTCGTCCAGAGCGGCACCATCTCTGCCGTTGCCGTCGTGGCCAGCCGCGCGCACACAGCGGAAGCTGCCACCGAGTTCCGCTCGCGTTGGCAAGACTCGCCCGACCGCGTCTGGCTCGGTGCGGAGGTTTGGGCCAACCCGCTGCAAGACTGGCGCGTGGCGAATGGTCGCGCGGAGTGCGTCAACACCGCAGTTGACCGGAACATTCACTGCCTCACGCGTCAGCTCGCGTCGCACGCGGGCGACGTGCAAATGGCTGTGCGGGTAGGTCGCACGGGCGGCGGGTCGCTCGCGGGCAAAGGCTCGTTCGGCTTCCGGCTCGGCATTCTCGGCACGCTGCGCGAATACCCAGAGCACCAAGACTACCGCAACAATCTTTGGCCGGCGCCTAACAGCGGTTTCAACGCGGGCGTCACGGCGGACGGCAGCCTTTTTCTCGGTGCGCTGGCGGACACGGCGAAAGTGAAGCTGGATCTCGCCGCGGAGGAGGTGGATTTGCGCCTCGCCGCTGAACCGAAGGCCGATGGCTACGCAGTAACGTTGACGGCGCTGGATGCGAAGTCCGGCAAACAACTTGCGCAGGCCAGTGGTTCGGTGCCAGCGGCACAGCTCATCGGTAACGTTGCGCTCGTTTGCAACTTCCCCGCCCCTAGTGCGACGAACGCGAAGGGCAAAGCGAAGGCGAAGGAAAACGCTGCGCCGACGGGACCCAATCCTGGCCTCGGTCAGTTCGCTTTCAGCGATTGGCGCATCAGCGGCAGCAAGTTCAGCGCAGACGAGGCGCACGCGTTCGGCCCGATTTTGTGGACGCAATACACGTTGAGCGATGGGGTGTTGAAGCTTGCGGCGCAAATGCCGCCCGTGGGGGCAAACGATGAGGACGCGGTGCGATTGCAAGTCCAGCGGGGTGCCGCATGGCAGACGATCGGCGAGGCGAAGATTCATCCGCAAGCGCGCACAGCGACCTTTCGCATCGCAAAGTGGGACGATTCGAAAGACGCGGCGTATCGCGTGAGCTACCGGCTCAAGACTAAGTCCGGCAGCAGGGAACATTTTTGGGCGGGCACCATCCGCCGTGATCCCGTAGACCAGGCAGAACTGAGCGTCGCAGACATCTCGTGCAACATTCATGCCATCTTCCCAAATGCACCGCTGGTCCGCAGAACAGCGAATTTAAACCCTGACCTGCTGGCATTCACGGGCGACCAGTTTTATGAGAGTACCGGCGGCTATGGCGTGCAGCGCGGGCCGTTGGAGCCTGCGATTCTAGATTACCTTCGCAAGTGGTTTTTCCATGGCTGGACGTGGCGTGAGCTAATGCGCGACCGGCCGAGCATCTCGATTCCCGATGACCACGACATCTACCAAGGCAACCTGTGGGGCGAGGGCGGCCTTGGTCGCTCGACGACGCAAGAGGCCGGCGGCTACGACATGCCTGCTGAGTGGGTGAACGTGGTGCACCGCACACAAACTTCGCACCATCCCGATGCTTATGACTTGGTGCCCGGTGTGCGAGGCACAACGCACTGGTTCGGTGCGCTGACGTATGGACGCGTGAGCTTTGCGTTGCTGGCTGACCGCCAATACAAGTCCGGCCCGGAGGGTAAGGCACCGCCTACCGGCGGCCCGCGCGGTGACCATGTGAAAAACCCGGAGTTCGATCCAAAGACCGCTGACGTGCCGGGCCTGCACTTGCTCGGCGCCAAGCAGGAGCAATTCCTCCGCGAGTGGTCGCTGGACTGGCGCGGCGCGGATTTGAAGGCCGTGATTTCGCAAACGGTGTTCACTGCGATGGCCACGACGCACGGTGGCGTGGGCCGGCTCATCGCGGACTACGACACAAATGCATGGCCGCAGACGGCGCGCAACCGCGCGGTGCGCGAGCTACGGCGCTGCTTCGCATTCCATCTCGCGGGTGACCAGCACCTGCCCGCGCTCGTCCACTACGGCATCGAGACGCATCAGGACGCAGGCGTGGCCTTCGCCGGGCCGGCGGTGAACGTAGGCTACCCGCGCTGGTGGGAGCCCGACGCGAAGACCAACCAGCGCAAGGACGGCCAAGGCTTGCTCGGCGATTTCCGCGACCACTTCGGCCATCCGCTCACGGTGTTGGCCGTGAACAATATGCCGGCGGAGTTGCCGAAGGGCACGCTCGACAACGTCCATGCCAAGACCAGCGGCCTTGGCGTGGTGCGTTTCAACAAGGCGCGGCGGCAAATTACCATCGCATGCTGGCCGTATCTCGCAGACGTGACCAAGCCCGGCACGCAGATGCCCGGCTGGCCGGTCACGATTAATGTGTTGGCAAACTATGCGCGCAAAGCCGTCGCGTATTTGCCGGCACTTACCGTGACCGGGGCGAAGAATCCGGTCGTACAGGTCCTCGATGAGGCTGGACAGGAAGTGATTTACAGCCTCCGCGTGCCAGTTACCGGCTTCCGACCTCCGGTCTTCGCGCTGGGGAAATATACCTTGCGCGTGACCGAGCCAGAGACCGGCAAGGCTAAGGAATTCCGCATTGTGGCCACCGGCAGTGGCGCGGACGAAACGCTGGTGGTCATTTTGTAGGGAGGGGCAGCACCGACACATTTTACGATTGGAATGATGCCCCAATTGGTATGCCGCATAATGGCCAGCACTTCAAACTCGACCAACTAATACAACCCGATCAGTACTGATCGGACTTATCACGCCGTCGGGTAGCAATCTTAGCGCTTGTTATTATTTGCTAGTGGTGCTGCCGGCAGGCGACCATGCTGTGAAAAGAAATTCATCTGACGGGACCCAGCAAACCAACCAAGTAAACTTCCACCTCCACTTCCGCATCCGGATTGGCCTGCCACCCAGGATGCGGGTGCACACTCAACCCTAATGACCTTGACCCCGACCCGTTTGCTCCCCTTTGCGCTACTGTTCGCTGTCTCGTTCCTCCATGCGCAGGAATCGCCAAAGCCCACGCCCGTTGCACTCTTTGGCGACGCGCTGCAAAAGCTCGCTGCGCTCATCGAGCCGCCCGCCGGCGCTCCGGCCCCAACCATCTCCAGCACATTAGTAGTTTCCCGCGCCGACGGACTGCCAAAGGATCTGCTTGGCCGCGAATTTGACTTCGCGTGGCAGGCCCCCAACCGACTTCGCTTAACGGGAGATCTCAACGGCGACCGCTATGCCGCGGGGCGCAACGGCGAGGTGCTCTGGATTCATGCACCGGGGAAAAATTTCGGCGTCGTGGGCAAGCCGGGTCTGCCGCGCTTCGCCGCGGAGCCAGACGTGATGGACGACACTCGGCTTGGTCGCTGGAAACTTCCAATGCCTCGCGAACAGCTCCTCTTGCTGCCGCTGCTCTGCAAGGTTGAGCGCGGTGAGGACGAGCTGCTCGACGGCGTTACTTGCCGTGTGTTACGCGCCACGCCACAGCCGCAGGCCATCGAGGCACTCAAGCTTCCCGAAGGTACGTTGCACCTGTGGATTCGCCCGGCCGATGGCCTGCCCGCGCGACTTGGTTGGGCGGATGGAAAGACATTGTTCGTGACCTTAGACTTGCGAAATTTTAAGCAAGGACCAGCCCGAGAGCGCGACGGTTGGGCGATTCCTTCCCGCCCCGGCGACAAGATCGATACCGTCCCGCTCGGCCATCTCGTGCGCTTTGCAGAAACCACGCCGGCCATGCTCAACAACCAGATTCCCACGCTCGGCCCGGTGACGGGTGAACGGAAGTTGATCGCGAGCCACGGCACGGGCCGCCTGGAGGAGCACGACGGGACGAAGGTGCTTTTCCTCAAGGGCACGCCCGAGGAGATGGGCGCACAGCATGGCACGCTCATGCGCGCCGAGGTAGGCAACCTCGTAGACCGCGTGCTCTACGGCGTGGGCGTGGGCAGCTCGTTTGCGAAGGCGCGCTGGTTCTTCGGCGAGATCGAGGAGGCCACGGGCCGCTTCGGCAAGTTTGTAGACCCACGCTATACCCGCGAAATGGACGCGATGGCTTCGGCCGCCGGCGTCGCGCGCCCCGAGGCGCGGCTGGCGAACTTCTTCCCCGAGCTGTTCCATTGCAGCGGCTTCGCGGTTTTTGGCGACGCGGCGCAAGGGCGCATCTTCCACGGGCGCGTGCTCGATTACATGAAGGGCGTCGGGCTGGAGCAGAACGCCGTGGTTATCATCCACCAACCCGACCAGGGGTACGCTTGGGCCAACGTTGGCTACGCGGGCTTCGTCGGTTCGGTTACTGCGATGAACGCGCGCCATATCAGCATCGGCGAGATGGGCGGGCGCGGCGAGGGTCAGTGGGATGGTAAGCCCATGGCCCAACTGATGCGCGAGGTCATGGAGAAAGCCGCCACGCTCGATGAAGCCGTGGAAATCATGCGGCGCGGCCCGCGCACCTGCGAATACTACTACGTCATCGCGGATGGTAAAACAAAGCGCGCCGTCGGCATCGCCGCCACGCCCACGAAGTTCGAGGTCATCCAGCCCAACCAAGCGCACCCGCAGCTCCCGCATCCCGTCAAGGACGCCGTGCTGATGAGCGCGGGCGACCGTTACGAGGAACTGGCCCGCCGCGTGAAAGGCGGTTTTGGCCGCTTCGACGCCGGCGCCGCGCGCGACTTGATGACCCGCCCCGTGTGCATGACCTCAAACATCCACTCCGTCCTCTTCGCGCCGGACACGCTGGACTTCTGGGTGGCGAATGCGGACGGGAAGAACGTCGCCAGCCACACACGCTACACGCACTACAACTTGGCAAAACTCCTTACCCCGATGCCCGCCGCACCTGCGACGGGTGGTGGACAGTGAGCGTTGCGGCAGCTCCCGGCTACTTGCCGGTCAAGCCCTTCTTCTCAAGCGCGGCCTCGATGGTCTTCTCCAACTGCGACCCACGCAGGCCGCTGTTGGCGATGACCAAGCCGGTGTCGCCGTCCACGAGGTAGGCGGTGGGGATGGAGCGCACGCCGTAGAGCTGCGCGACCTCAGCCTGCCAATACTTTCCGTCAAAAACTTGCGGCCACGGCATGTTCTTGTCCTTGGTGAACGTGGCGAGTTTTTTGTCGTCTCCCGGCCGGTCCAAGCTAATGCCTAAAACCTCGAAGCCCTTGCTGTGGAATTTCTGATACGCCGCCGTCAGGTGCGGCAGCTCGCCGATGCACGGGCCGCACCAGATGGCCCAGAAATCTAGCAACACGATCTTGCCTTTGAAGCTGGCGGGGAAATCAATTGCGGTTCCCTCCGTGGTCTTCGCCTTGAAGACCGTGGCCGGTTTGCCCACGGCGAGGGGCTCGGGGCGCGGCGCGGCCTTTTTCTCCGCGACGGCCTTCGTGGACTTCTGGATGCGGAAGGACTCGCCGCCGGCCGTCAGCCCGGCGATCTCGTAGGTCGTGCCGCCGATGTTGAATGGCTGGCGCACATCAAAGTATTCCGTGGCCGCCTCGAACTTCCCGTTCTCGTTCAGATCGAGGAAGAGCTGCACGCCGGAACTCGCCCCTTCCTTGCCCCGGAAATCACCGGTGACCTGCCGGTCGGCCAGCAGCGCCTTGTAGGTCTTGTCACCGACCTTGACTTCACCCTCGCGCGCATAGTCGGGATAGTGGAAGAGCGTGTTCTTGGTCGCGGCGCGCGCCGGGTCGCGCTTGTCGAAGCGATACACCTTCACCGTCAGCCCGTGGGATTCACTGCCCATGCGCAACTCCACCTTCGTCGCACCGGCGAACTGGGTGTAATCCTTGCCATCGCTGCCCTTGACGGGCCGGGAAGTCCACTCGGGGGCGGGATCGTCGGTGAGGTCGCCATTGCCGTTGGCGTCCACGAACAGGCGCGAGGGCTTGCCTTCCGGCTCGTCGAGCACGACACGGAATGACTTCGGCGCGTCCGCCGGGCCGAGCTTGAACTCGCCGTAGAGCGGGGCCGTAAGGTCGCCGGGGAGTTTGCCGAGATCGGCCGGCTTCTCCTCGGACAACGTTAGCCGAAGCGGGTAGTAGCCGCCCATCTTCACCGCGCCACCAGAGGGCAGCACCTTGAGTTTTACCTCGGAGTCGGCGGCGCTGGCGGCGAGCAAAGGCGCGGCGAGCAGGGCAAGCAGGGGACGTACGAACGCAATAGGGTGAAGGCTGGAATTGGGCTTCATGGTCGCAGGATACGTGGCCGGGGCAGGCTGACAACAACTTCTTTGGCAGGTCGTGATCGACATTAGGATGCCAAACTGCCGGCACCGCAGCCCGCTGAGGCGAGCCAGTTTAGAAGGGCGCTTCCTCGCCATCCTCGCGCGTCTCGCCCATGTCGCTGAAGTCCGTTGCGGGCGTTTGGGGGCGGAGGTTCCATTCCTCACGCAGTTCGGGCGGGACCTCCGCAAGGAAGCGGGAGGGCTGCTGCATCGCATCGCCGCCGCCGGTCATGAAACGCATGAGTGGATGTGAAAGGTACAGCTCGTCTTTGGCACGCGTGACGGCCACGTAAAAGAGGCGCCGTTCCTCTTCCTCGCCCTCGGGACTGTCAATCGAACGCGCGGAGGGAAACAGCCCGTCGCACAGCATGATGACGAACACGACGCGGAACTCGAGCCCCTTGGCCTGATGGATCGTCGAGAGGCGGATTTTCTCGTGGTCATCCTCGCGCGGTTTATCGTCCTCGGCCTCAACGTTGGTGAGCAGGGCAAGCTGCGTAAGGAAATCCTCCATGGTCGGGAACTGCCGCGCAAAACTGGCAAGTTGCTCCAGATCTTCAAGGCGACTGCGAAAATTCGGGTAAGTAGCCTTAAGGTAATCCTCGTAACCCGCCTCCAACACGAGGCGGATCATGGCATCCGTTTTGGCGCGGATTTCTGGCGTGCCGAGCTGCGCAATGGTGGCGGTAAATTGCGCCCAGGCGACGGCGGCTTTCTTGGGGGCGGCGGGAGAACAGCCTGCCAACACTTCGGCGAGTGGGCGAGGATTGGCGGCTCGAGGGGCGGGGCGGGTAAGTTCCGGAGCGGTGCTTTCGGGAGCGGCCATGGATAATGCGCCCCGCACCACGTTCCATAACTTCTCCGCGCTTTTGCCGCCCACGCCTGGCATCAGCCGCACTAGTCGCTTGAAGCTGATCTCATCCCGCGGGTTGTTAACGAGTTTAAGATAGGCCGCCACATCCTTGACATGGGCCTGCTCGAAAAAGCGGATGCCACTGGTGATGCTAAAGGGAATGTTGCGGCGGGTTAGTTCAAGCTGAAGTTCCAACGCGTGGAAATGCGAGCGGTAAAGCACCGCCATCTCGCCGAGCGGGATACCCTCGTCGCGCAGTTCCAGTGCTCGCTGTGCGACGAAGGCGGCCTGCTCGCCCGCATCCATGCACGCGACCTCGACAGGTTTCACGCCGGCCGGACGCGCCGCGGCGAGTTTCTTCTGAAACTGATGAATGTTCGGGGCGATGGCGGCATTAGCGAAGGCAAGGATTTCTGGCGTGCTGCGATAATTGACCTCAATTTTGAAAGTTTGGCAGCCAGAGTAACGTTGGGGGAACTCGAGGATATTTTTAAAGTTCGCCCCGCGCCATGCGTAGATACTTTGCGCGTCATCGCCCACCACCATGACGTTCTTATGGCTAGCGGCGAGCCGGTCAATAAGTTCGCCCTGCAAGCTGTTGGTGTCCTGATACTCGTCCACAAGAATATACTGGAACCGTCGCTGGTAGAAATCGCGCAGGTCGGGAAAGTCTTTGAGCACGCGCAACCACTGCGTGAGCAGGTCGTCGAAGTCCATGCCGTTAGTGGCCTGCTTTCGCAAGCGGAAGCGGGCAGCAATGTCCTCGATCTGGGAAGCCAGCGCGGCAAAGTGGTCGTAGTCTTGCGCCAGTGTCGCGGCGATGGGGCGACCGGTGTTCAACGCCATCGAGAAGATGTCGCCGAGCACGTCGGGTTTCGGGAAGCGCGTCTCTTTCACGTCAATGCCCGATTCATCCACACACGCTTGAATGAGATCTTTAGCATCCTCGCGGTCCAAGATGGTAAAGTCGGGCCGCCAGCCCAGCACTTCGGCGTGTCGGCGCAGAATGCGGTTGCCCACGGAGTGAAAAGTGCCGCCCCAAAGGTTGGAGACGTCGTTGCCCAACAAATCGGCCACCCGGCGCATCATTTCCTTTGCCGCCTTATTCGTGAACGTGAGCAACAGGATGCGATCTGGTGGCACGCCCTGCTCAATAAGCCACGCGACACGATAAGTGAGCGTGCGCGTCTTGCCCGCGCCGGCACCGGCAATAACCAACGCGGGGCCCTCATCCGCGGTGACGGCGGCGTATTGCTGGGTGTTCAGCTCGCGCGCATAATCAATCTGCAACTCGGCAGGAGCTGAGAAGCGATTGAGTTGATAGTCGCGCGACACGACGGGATTCAACGGGCAGCGTGCGACGGGGAGAAGAAAAAACCAACTCTCACAGCAGACCCGCGAGGAGGCTCAATGACAGCGTGGAACCAAGAAACAGAACCGGGAGAAAAAAAACTAAGAAACCTCACGTCCTCTCCACGGATGAGGCTACCTCGCTCCTATACCCACTGGCTCCGCCGCTAAACGTCTTGAGCGTTCGATGTTCGCCTCGACAGCCGCGAGATAGGGATTGGGACCGTCGGGATAAGGCTCGCTTAAGAACTGGAAGTTGCTTTGAAAATCCTTCTCGATTTTGGGCAGGACGTATTTTTGCCAGAAATCGGGCGTCAGCTTGCGCAGGTGTTCAGCGCTCTCGAACATATTCTGGGTGCCGTTGTAACGGGCAGATTCGGCAAACTCGCCAAAGAGAATAGGCAGCTTGTCCACATAATCGACTGCTGCCATCTGGCCCAACAGATCCGCCGTGCCGATGCAGAAGCTGACTGTACGCTCAACTTCGCTTTGGAAGGGAATAGCGTCAATCTTCACATTCACGCCCGTGCACCGAATCATGCGCCTGACGATGCTGGTATCTTCCGCGCTGAAATTCTTCTCGGCGAGTAACTGCAAGGCGAAGTCCGCGCTCCGGTTGACGTGGATGAGGGTGTATTTTGCGCCGGTGCCTTCGTTGTCGCCGCGCACCTTCAGATAGCCGGTGTCGTGCAAGAGGATAGCAAGCAACCCAAGTTCAAACATTCTTTGCGGCACCGCGGGTGTCGCGCCTGCGCGTTGGCGGCCTCGGAGAATCTGCGCGTAGCAGAGTGTGCCTTGCAGCGTGTGCTCTAAGTCGTGGTAACGCGCGTCAATTGGCTGATAATCCCGGTAACGCCCCTCGAACGAATCCACCGCCCAGCTAAACGCCTTGGCCACAAATGACTGTTCTCCTTGCTTGAACATCTCGCCGTGGACGGAAGCCACGGCAGCCTTCACTGCGGACGGACTTTTCGAATCCGCGATTGGGAACATGCTTTACCAATTAAAACCAGTCAGTGGGCCTCATGCACGTCTTTTCTATTAAGCAACTCGAGCTAATCACCATGGGAACTGCATACAGACATGTTACGGAAATCTCTGCCGGCCTCGAGATACGGCGTCAGCGCGTGGCTCACACTCCCGAGGCTGCGCAAAAAGCGGATCTTAGATGGTCAGTTTGGAACGATGACGCTCTTAGCCGACTGCCACTTGGCTGTTGTTTGCAAGGCTTCGTCCGCCTGCTCAATGGTGAAACGGTGCGAGATCATTTCGTGAAAGGGAAACTCCCGCTGGTGCCGCCGGAGGAACTCGATCGCTGCCTGCAAATGTCGGGGCTCGCTCGACCACGAGCCGAATACCTGAAGCTGCTTACGCGTGATGACGTGCGGGTTGAATGCCACCGTGCCCGCGTCGCAATAGTGCCCGAGTACGAGATATTTCCCGCCGTCGCGGCACAACTCCATGCCCTCGACCACCGCGCTCGGGTGGCCGACGCATTCCAACACCGCGTCCGCACCGTAGCCGCCGGTAAGCTCGCGCACACGCGCGAGACGGGCGGCCGGCGTGGGAACGTCCTCCAGGCTGATGACTTCATCCGCGCCAAAACGTTTGGCCATTGCCAGCCGGTGCTTCGGTGCGCCGATGACGATGACTTTGCCCGCACCCGCGCTTTTCGCAACGGCCAGCGCGGCGATGCCCACCGGCCCCGCACCCTGTACGACGACATTATCCTGCCAAGCGATGCCCGTGCGCTCGACGCCGTGAATCGCCGTGATAAGCGCGCAGCCCGCGCCAATGACGGACTCCGTGGGTAAATCGTCCGGCAGCTTGAAGATGGTCGTGCGCGGTCGGAGGTAATGAAATTCCGCGTAGCCGCCGAGAAAGTGCGGTGCGCAATTACACGGGTAGCCAATGCCGTATGCCCGCCGCTCTGCGCAACGCGTCGGTTGCTTTTTCACCGCGCAGTAATAGCACCGGCCGCAGGATACTGTGGAATTCCACGTCACGCGGTCACCAACCTTCAGCGGCTGGCCGGACCAATCTTTTTCGACGCCTTCGCCCAATTCCGCGATGCGCCCGACCGTTTCATGGCCAAGAATAACTGGCAGCTTGATGGGTAATTGGCCCTGCCACAAATGCACGTCCGTCCCGCAGATGCCCGCCATTTCCGTGCGTATCAGGACCGCGCCCGCCTCGACGGTTGATGGCACTTCGTAGACATGCAAGCGCAACGGCGCGTTAAAGGCTTCGAGAACAGAGGCTTTGGCAGTGCGCATAAGGTGTGGCGAGTCTGGCCAGAATCGCTCTGCCCGCTCAACGGGGAAGTTACAGCCGTAGAGTCTTTGGCATTTGAAATTGCCACCATTGCAGCAAACATTCGCCATGCTCGTTCGCGAAAGCGCTTCACTTTCCCGCCGCTATTTCTCTGGTGTGATAGTGGGAGCAGCGGGGGCAACGACTTTTGCGCCGTGCCATATTCGCGCGGCATCGAAAAGCCCCGCCAAGCGCAAGCGTGTCGCGCTGATCACTACCATCGTCCGCAAGTTTTCGCACGGGCAGCACTTCGTTGACCGACTGTTAGAGGGCTATGGCTGGCACGGACAACACCATGAATCGCCGCTCGACTTGGTTTCGCTCTGCGTCGAGCAGTTTCCCGAGGGCGAGGTTAGCCGCGAACGCAGCCGGCGCCACGGCGTGAAGCTGTTTCCGACTATCGCCGAGGCGCTCACGCTCGGCACCTCGCGGTTAGCAGTGGATGGCGTGCTCATCATCGGTGAGCATGGCAATTACCCGCGCGACGCAAAGGGCCAGCCACTTTACCCGCGCTTTCGCTTCTTCAAAGACGTGGTGAGGACGTTCGAGCGCACAAACGCTGCCGTGCCCGTTTTCCAAGACAAACATTTTGCGATGGATTGGCGCGAGGCCCAGGAGACCTATCGCGACACGCAACGCCTCGGCTTTCCACTCATGGCTGGCTCATCGCTGCCGGTGACATGGCGCCTTCCTGCCATCGAGGTGCCGCTGGGCACGCCGCTCGTCGAGAGCGTCGGCGTGGGCTACGGACACCACGGCTACTACGACATCCACACCATCGAGACGGCGCAGTGCATGAGCGAGCGTCGTGCGGGCGGCGAAGCGGGTGTGAAGTCTGTGCAAGCCTTCAAGAACGAAGCCGTCTGGAAACTGCTCGCCGAACGCGAACCCACGCGTCGCCTTTGCCTTGCCGCGCTGAACCGCAGCCAGACGCTCAAGCCCGCGCCGGGGCGCACGTTCGCCGAGCCGAGCATCGAGCACCTCCAACGCGTCAGCCCGTTCGCGGTCGCCTACGTCTTCGAGCACTACGATGGCTTCCGCACGACCATCTTCCACTTCAACGGCACGGGCACCACGTTCAGCCGCGACACTGCCGCGCTGAACGACTTCACTTATGCCGGCCTCACACTGCGCGGCGACGTGCTCTCCACGCTAATGTTCCTGCCCATGCCGCCGACGATGTCCACGCTGGCGAGTTTCTTCAGCCCGCTAGTGAACCACATCGAGCGCATGGTCCTGACCGGCCAGCCCTCTTGGCCCGTCGAACGCAACTACCTGACCACCGGCATGACGCTCTTCGCCGTGGACTCGCTCTTCGCTTCTGGCGCAAAGCTGGACACACCGGACCTGCGCATCCGCTACCAGCCAACACCCGGGCCGCACTTCTGGCTGGGATAATGAAACCGTTCCGCCATCTCGCCTTCATCCTCGAAGACTTCGCGCTGCAAACGCCCGCGCAACAACTCCTCGACCGTTTCCTCTTCGGCCATCGCCGCAACGGGGCGTTCCACAAAATCGACGACCTCCGCATCTCCGTCGCCCGTGCTGACAGCTTCCTACCTCCGTCCACCGGATCCGACCTGCTCCACGCCCGCTCGACCGAAACCGCGCTCCAACTCACCGACCTTCCCACCGTTCTCCGCGACGCCGATGCCGTCATCGTCGTCCCACGTGCCGACTCCGGCACGCCCGCCGCCGCGAACCTCTCCGCCGTCCTCACCCAGGCCAAACGCAGCGCGGCCTGTTTCGTCTTCGGCGCGCTTGCGTCTGACCTCCCTTCCGCTCGCACTTTCACCACTTTGGCTGCTGCCCGGCAAATCACTCTTGCCGCAGGAACATTCCTGCCGGTGACGTGGCGTTTGCCGCAAGTCGACTTGCCCACGAACGCGCCCGTGGAAGAGTCGCTCATCGTCGTAGAAGGCCCGTCGCCATTGGCCGAGTTACACGCGCTCGATGGCCTGCTGCCCGTGCTTGCTCGTCGCGTCGGGGGCGAGCGCGGCGTGCGCCGGGTGAAGTTTTTGGCTGGCCGCGAACTTTGGCGGAGTGGTGACCGTAAGGAATGGTCTTGGCCGCTGCTCTCCACCGCACTCTCCCGCTCCGACTCGCCGCAGGGCGACACGCTTGTGGACGGTCGCACGCAGGATTTGGTCGGCCTTGGCCAAGTGCCGAAGCTCGCCTCGAACCCGCGCGGCTGGCTGCTTGAACACACCGACGGTGTCCGCACCACACTGCTTGTATTGGACGGCGTCGTGGCCGATTACAACTTCGCCGTGCGCCTCCGCGAGGGCGGCGAAATTTCCGCGCAGCTTTTCCAAGCGCCGGTTCCCGCACAGGAACACTTCAGTCCGCTAGCCGCGACGATCGAGAATTTCTTCCGGACGGGCGAACCGCCGTGGCCCGCTTCCCGCGCGCTGCTGACGGCGGGCCTGCTCGGCGCATGCCGCGAAGCCGCGCCGCAACCCGGCACCTGGCTGAAAACGCCGGAGCTGGTCATGCGCTGACAGCCGGCTTGCCAAAGGCGGCGGGCTGACAAACCTTGGCCGCGTGAAAAAGCATCTCTGGCTGGTGGTCGCTGCTGCTCATCCTCGTGAGCTATTGCATCGCGGGCTGGGCGCGGTTTGCTTTCTTAAGCACCACGCACAACGCCTCACTTCAGCGTGAGCACGAAGGCTTGGATATCGGCTAGTTCCTGCGGGCTGAAGATGTCGGCCATCGGAGGCATGGGGCTTACTTTGTATTGCTCGTAGCCCTTCGCCAAAACCTTGCTCGGCTCCAGCAGGCTCTCGCTGATGTAGGCGGCGTTCGCGCGCGTGGCGATGCCGTCCAGCGCGGGGCCCACGGTGCTGCCCACGCCTTTGAGCTGGTGGCAAAGCACGCAGGCGGCAGGGTGCTTGTGGAAAAGTTCCGCGCCGCGCTTCGCGTCGGCCACGACGGGTTTGCTCGTGTCTTCCGCGGGCAACAGCTCGACGAGCCGCACGTCATCGAAGAGGCCGTCGCCGGCGGCGACGTGCAGGACGTTGATGCTTGCGCGCGTGCGGGTGCTGCTGTTGAAGGTCACTTCCACTTCGGTCCAGTCGGTGTCGCGGCGGCGGACGGTTTCCGTTTCGGCGCGGCCAATGTGGTCGTTGAAGCTGATTTTGCCGCGCAACGCGTGAGATTTCACCCAGCCGGCGAGGCGGTATTGCGTGTTGGGTTTGAGTTCCACATCGGCGTAAAGGCTGGTGTCGGCATCGCCGCGCGTGATGCAGCGGACGGCGTTGTTGCCCGTGTGAAAGTTCTTTTCGCCGCTCGCGACCGTCCACTCGGCGCTCTTGTTGGCTTCGCGGTTGCCGTAGTCGCGGCGTTTCCAGCCGGTGGGCAGGCCGTCGGTGCCCACAGTTTCAAAGCCGGGGTTGGGCAGGAGGTTCGGGCCTTCCTTGTAGATGTCGGCCTGGTGCAGGCGGGCGAGGACGCGCGTGGCTTCGGCGAGCCATTCGTCGGCGCGGTTGGCCGGGTTGCGGACGAGGCTGGTGACAACGGTTCGGATGTCTTTGCCGGCGGGAGATTCGCCAAGCTTCACGAAGGCAGCGAGCTTGGTGAGCGGGTCGGGGTCGCTGATGACGCCGGCACTGAAGAGGAGTTTCTGGCCATGGGCGTCAGCGGGGAGGGCGCGGGTGGCGTTGCGACGGACGGCGGAATCCTTGTGGAGCAGGCCGGTGAGTTGCGTGGCGTCATCGAGTTGGCCAAGGCCGTGAAGCGTCCAGAGCGCGTGGAGGGCGGCGATGGGAGCGGAGTTCGTCGCGGCTTGGCGGAGGGCGGGCACAGCATCGGTGCGCTTGCCCTCGACAAGGAGGCGCTGTGCGGTAAGCCGCCAGAATTGGTTGCCGTTGCCGATCGCGGCGACGAGTTGCGGCGTAGTTGCCGCTTTCAGTGAGCTGACCGCGGGTTTCTTCGCTTGCTCCCATACAACGCGGTAGATGCGGCCACGGGTATGGTCGCGCAACACGTTCTCGTGAGCGCCGCCGACGCCGGTTTTAGCCGCGAAGCCGCCGCGCTCGACGCTCGGCGTGGGGTTGTGCTGGATGATGAAGTTCTGAAAGTCGGCGAACCACACCGCGCCGTCCGGGCCGACCTCGGCGAAGACGGGCGACATCCATTCGTCACTGCTGGCCACGAGGTTGAAGCCGTCCTTGGCCACGTAGCCTGCGCCGTCGCGTTGGAGGTCCATGAGCGCAATGTTTTTCATGGTCGGCTCGCAGATGAGCGCCTTGCCTTGGAGGCGCGGCGGAAGGTTGTCCGAGTGAATGAGTGCGCTGCCCGCCGCTGCTGTGTAACCGCCGAAGACGTCCACTTGGCGGAAATTCGGGGTGATGGTATGGCACTTGTCCACGGCGTTGATGCGTTTGGCGGTCATTGCGCGCAGCCCCTTCGGCACGATGCTGGCGGGGATGCCGCCAAAGAAGATGGGCGCGTTGTTCGCCGTGCCGCCGAACTGGTCGCCGAATTCGTTCGCGCCGTGGCCCCACGAGTTGTTCGAGAACTGGTGGAGGAATTCCAACGCAGAGCCATCGGCCTTGAAGCGATACGTGCCCATGGCGAACTGCTTTTTTACGCCGCTGATTTCACCGTTGAAGCCCGAGTAGCCCACGCAGCCGTAAAGCCAGTTGTCGTGGCCGTAGTGGAGGCTGTTGGCCTGCGCGTGGGTGTCGCTGATGCCCCAGCCGGTCATGATTTCCTGGCGCATGTCGGCCTTGTCGTCGCCGTCGGTGTCTTTGAGGAAGAGGAAGCGGGGCGACTGCGCGACGATGACGCCGCCGTTCACGAGCACAAGGCTGGTGGGGATGTTCAACTTGTCGGCGAAGACGGTGAACTTGTCCGCGCGACCGTCGCCGTTGGTGTCCTCGCAAATGCGGATGGAGTCCCGGCCTTTGCCGTCGGGCTGGACGTCGTGCGGGTAATCGTGCGTCTCGGCGACCCACAGGCGGCCGCGCTCGTCCCATGCGAAGGCGATGGGTTTGCCGATTTGCGGCTCGCTGGCGAAGAGCTCGAGGCGGAGGTCGGCGGGCACCTGCGTGCGCTCCATGCTGGCCTTCACGCTCATCGGATGCTGGAACCCGACGGGTTCGGAGCGCTTCTCGTAATTCGCGACGGTTGGGCGCGGCTCGCGTTTCTCCGGCTCGCGCTGGGCGAGGAAATTTTCCCAATCGGCCTTGCGTGAGGCGGGCAGCGCAGCGAGGAGGGCGGTGCGGAGTTGGTTGGGTGTGGACTCGGGCGTGACCTTTAGCACTGGAAGCATCGCGCCCGAGGGGAGTCTGATGACGTTGTTGAGCGCGGGTTGGCCGTCGGTCTTTGGGCGGAGCGCGAGCGCATCGTAACGGGCGAGCGTGGCGGAGTCGGGCGTGAGGCCGGTGGCGTAATCAAACCACAGCGCGTCGCGGCCGAGGTCGCGCATCGCGGCGTGCAGCGGGCCCACGCTGGTCTGCTCGGTGCCGGCGGCATCGAAGTACAGCACGCGGACGGGTCCGGTGGCGGCGGCGGCGGGCAACGCGAGGAGAAGCGAGGCGAGGGCAGAGTGGAGGCGATTCATGTGGTCTAGAAAGCGGTGGGGTAAGTATCGGCCCGGGAGGCAGACTCAAGCCGGCAAGCGCGTAATCTGATCCTGTGAAGGAGAGCGATGGAGGGTCAGAATTGAAACTGCGGGTTGCCGAAGGCGTTGGTCATCAGCTTGAACTCGCGCCACGCGGCGTGGCCGTCCATGTAGGCGATGTTGCCGCCGACGGGGTTGACGCCATTGAGATGAGCGGTGCGGTTGATGAGGCCGCCAACGACGACGGCGTAGTTGCCGTTCTGGGAGAGCACGGCGTCGGTCCATATCTCCGTATCAGTGGGTGACTTGACTGAGCTGAAGGTGTTGGACTGAGTGAGGTTGACAGGCACTTGTCGGGCGCCGACGAGCAGCGGGACGTAGCCGAGGACCCGATAGTTGGCGGTCCAGTTCCACGCCTGGCCGTTGTCATTCAGGTTTGCGTAGGACGGGCAGTAGTAGCTGGGTTCCTGTGGGCCATAGCGGCTGATGTTCGTGGTGGCGTAAGGAGTCACGTCCCAAGGCCAGAAGCCCTGAGTCACACCGTTCTGGTTCTGCCCCACGTTGACAAATCGTTCGTTGTAGTCATCGGCATACATGCTCGTGGCCAGACTGAGTTGCTTGAGATTGTTAAGGCACTTGGTGCGCCTGGCGCGTTCCTTGGCTTTGCCGAGCGCGGGCAGCAGCATCCCGGCGAGAATGGCGATGATGGCGATGACGACGAGCAGCTCGATGAGGGTGAAAGCACGGCGGCCGGGGCGGGACAGCACATGCATACCGTGCGCAGAATAGCGAAGCCGGCCGAGGAAGCAATTAGCTTTCGCGTATTTGGCTTGAGGTTTTTGTCGCCCCAATTGGGCTGGGCCGCTAAGATCTGCGCGCATGAAAAACGCCTTCAAACTCGCCCTCCTGCTGGCTGCTTTCGCTCCGCTGCTGGCACACGCGCAGAAGAGTTACTCCTTCGGCATGATTGCCAAGTCGCAGGGTAACATGTTCTTCCTCGCCGCGCGGGCTGGGGCGGAGGACGCCGCGAAGGAACTCAGCGCGAAGCACGGCATCAAAATCAAAATTGACTGGCGCACGCCCAACGAAGAGGACGCCCAACGCCAAGCCGAGTTCATCGAGCAACTCCTCCTCGCCGGCACTGACGGCGTCATCATCTCGTGTTCCGACGCGAACAAGCTCACCGATGCCATCAACAAGGCCGAGCGCCAAGGCGTGCCGGTGGCGACCTTCTCCGGCGACGCCCCCGCAAGCCGGCGCTTCGTGAGCATTGGCATTGACGACTTCCAGTGTGGTGAGCGGACGTTCGTGGAGTTAGCCAAAATCATGAATGGAAAGGGCGTCATGGCCGCGATTGACGGCAACCCAAACGCGGTGAATCTCCAGCAGCGCGCCGCTGGCTTTCGCGCCGCTGCCAAACGCTCGCCCGGCATCAAGGTGCTCGACATTTTTTACCACAAGGAGACCCCGCAGGACGCCGTCGCGAAGATTGAGCAAGTGCAGCAGGCGAATCCCGATGTCACCGGTTGGGGCCTGCTTGGCGGCTGGCCGCTCTTCACCGACAACGCGCTCAAGTGGCCCGCCGGCACCATCAAGTGCGTCTCCGTGGACGCGCTCCCACCCCAGCTGGCTTACGTGCGCAGCGGACACGTGGAGATGCTCCTTGCGCAGGACGTTTATGGTTACGGACAACGCGCGGTGCAGCACCTCGTCAACAAGCTGCACTTAAAGAAGAACCCCGCTTCGCCTCAAGATGTGACCCCGCTGATTGCCGTGACGAAGGCCAATGTGGATGCTTACGCGAAGAACTGGGAGAAGTGGCTGCCTAAATGAACCTGGCTTCGAAGGTGGGAATTGGGGGCATACGCAAACCAGCCGGGATTTTCAGCCTCCAAACCACGTTTGTTAATACCTTAAATAAGCTGTTGCCAAGCGCCGGCATTTTCCCCATATAGATAGTCGCATTCGGTCGCGCCGGTTGCAGGATTTGGTGAATCGTCAGGTGAACGTAGTTCGGTGATGATTTGAAACCCGGTGGTCGGGAACAGTCGGAGCAGAAGGAGCGACAGGAGCAAATCATCATGAACAACAAACTGTTCGTCGGCAACCTAGCGTTCGCCACGACCGAGAACGACCTGCAGGACGCGTTTGCCGCGTTCGGCACGGTCATGGAAGTAAACCTCATGCTTGACCGCATGAGCGGCAAGTCCCGCGGCTTCGCCTTCGTCACAATGGCGAGTGCCGAAGACGCCCAGAAAGCCATCGAAGGCATGCACGGCAAAAATTTCGGCGGCCGTGACCTCACGGTCAACGTCGCCCGGCCGCGCGAGGAGCGTCCGCCCGGCGGTGGCGGCGGTTATCGCGGCGGTGGCGGTGGCGGTTATCGCGGCGGTGGTGGCGGTGGCGGCGGCTTCCGCGGTGATCGCGGCGGCGACCGTGGCGAGCGCCGTGAACGCGGCGGCGACCGTTACTAATCGGTTTGAAATAGCGACGCGGGCGGCTGGTGACAGCTGCCCGCGTTTGCTTTTTAGCAGGACTCAGGCCAGCGCAGCGGCCGCCGTTTCCTGGAACACCTTGCGAATATCTGCACCGTCACTATTCCCAAGCCGCGCCCGCTGAATCATTAGGATATAAATCGCCCCAGCCCTCGGGTCAGCCCAGCTTTGCGTGCCGTAAGCTCCGCCATGCCCGTAGGTGCCGGGCGCAAGCATCGCGGTCACACCCTGCGGTTGCTTCACGACTTGGAAGCCAAAGCCCCAGCTCATGCCCTCGGTGAAACCGGTCTTAAGTTCGCCTGTTTGCGTCATCGTAAGCTGATGGTGCGCCTGTGCGGAAAGGTAACGTCGCCCGTTTGCCTGCCCGCCGCCTAGGATCATCTGGTAGAACTTCGCCATGTCGGCCGCCGTCGAGTAAAGGCCGCCTGCGGGCAAGGGCGTCCGCCAACGTGCGGTCAGGGGCAACCCGCGCAGGAAGAAGTTGTCCACCTCGGCCAGACCCCGATTGTCTGGGCCGGGCTGATATGACTTCGCCACGCGGCGCGCCTGTGACTCTGTGGGCCAAAACGTCGTGTCCTTCATGCCCAGCGGCTTGAAAATACGTGCGTCAAGAAAGTTTGCGAAGCGCTGGCCCGACACGACTTCGACGATGCGGCCCAACGTGTTAATGCCGGGGTTGCTGTATTGCCACTTGCTACCCGGCTCAAAGGCCAGCGGTTGTAGCGCGTAAGCCAGCGTGCGCTCGGCTAGCGTCAAGTCGCGGCCGGTGTTCGGTGAATCGCTGTTGAGACCGGCGGTGTGCGTGAGCAGATCGCGCAGTGTGATGCGGCGCGAGGGCTTTTTGAGCACTGTGGTGTCAGGCGTGCGAGTAGCCAGCATCATCTGCCCCTCGAATTCGGGAAGAAACTTCTCAACTGCGTCGTTCACCGCCAGCCGGCCCTCGTCCTGCAGCATCAGCACCGCCGTGCCGGTGATCGGCTTGGTCATCGAAGCGATCCAAAACAGGTCGTCTGTCCGCATCACACGCTTGGTGGCAAGGTCGGAGTAACCCACTGCGTCTAGGGCTAGCACTTTGCTGCCATGTGCCAACAGCGTGACCGCACCAGAAACGACCTGCCGGTCTACAAACTCCTGCATCCGCTGCGGGATAAGCCGAAGTTGTGCCTGCGCGACCTGCTGGGCGAATGATGATTTTACCCCAGCTGCAGCCGTGGCAAAAGCAAAAGGAACGGTGCTGAGGAACTGCCGGCGGTTCATGACAACATAATAAAACGCCGTTCGCACGGGGGCCAGTGAGAACTCGCCTGCTAAAACCAACGCCCGTTACCAATTGGCAACGGGCGTTGGCGTAGAATGATATTGCCGGTGATTTACTTCGCGGCGGCGTACGCTTTGGCCACCTCAGCCCAGTTTACGACGCTCCAGAATGCCTTGAGGTAGTCGGCGCGCTTATTCTGATATTTCAGGTAGTAGGCGTGTTCCCACACGTCACAACCGAGAAGCGGTGTGCCTTCGCAGCCAGCGATGGCTTTGCCCATGAGCGGGTTATCTTGGTTGGCGGTGGAGCAGATTTCCAACTTGCCGCCGTTGGCGACAAGCCAGACCCAGCCGGAACCGAAACGGCCGATGCCAGCAGCCTCGAACTTGGCCTGAAAGTCCACGTAAGAGCCAAAGGCGGCATTGATGGCGGCAGCAAGGTCGCCGGTGGGAGTGCCGCCGGCTTTCGGAGCCATCAGCTTCCAGAAAAAAGAGTGGTTCCAGTGACCGCCGCCGTTGTTGCGCACGGGGCCGCGAATGTTTTCCGGGACGGCGGCGATGCCGCGCACGAGCTGGTCAAGTGACTGCGACTCAACGGGCGAGCCAGCGAGGGCTTTGTTGAGGTTAGTCACGTAGGCAGCGTGGTGTTTGCCGTGGTGGATCTCCATCGTGGCTTTATCGACGTGAGGTTCGAGGGCATCGTGGGCGTAGGGGAGAGCAGGCAGTTCGTGGGCCATAATGTTTTCGATTTGGTTTTGAGCCTTTTACTTTTGGAAAGGCGTCGACAAGCTAGCATCGCTGGGGATGGGCGCAAACGGATTTCTCCAACTGATATCTAAGGCGCAACGTGCTACCCGGCATGTACTACCCACCGCAAAACTGTCACGAACATCTGGCTGCACTTTTTCGCACTGGGCCGCACAGAGGAGCTCTGAAGTGGCTTTGATGGCTGGATCGCACGCCGCTTGCTCCCTCCGCCAAGCTGGCGCATAGTCATCAAATGAGTGCTGGTACTACTGTTAAACTCGCCCGCGATTGCGCGGCCATCCAAATCCCCGTTGGCACCGACGTCACGTTGAAAGCGGCGACGCCAGTGGACATCGTGCAAACCCTCGGCGGCACCTACACCGTTCACAGCATGGGTGGGCTGTTTCGTATCGCGGGTCAGGACGCCGATGCGCTAGGCCTCACGCCAGAGCCAGCCTCCGTCACGTCCGCTGCTCAGGTTGTGTCGGAGCAGGCCGTTTGGTCCGTGCTCAAAACATGCTTCGACCCGGAAATTCCCGTCAACATCGTGGACCTCGGCTTGGTTTACGACATGGGCCTCGAGCCGCTTCCAACTGGCGGCCACAAGGTCTTCGTGAAGATGACCCTAACCGCTCCCGGTTGTGGCATGGGGCCGACTATCGCCCGCGACGCGCAGCAAAAGATTCTCTCCTTGCACGGCGTGGCGGACGCGAGCGTAGAGGTTGTCTGGGATCCGCCGTGGCACCAGTCCATGATTTCGGCTGAGGGCAGGAAGATTCTGGGGCTGGGCTGAACGCCCGCGCCTCACAACGTCACCGTCGCGCAGGGCGCATCCTGCGAGGTGGACTCGATGCGCACGTGCGTCGCGCCCACGCGTTGCAAGCGGTTGCCGACGGCAGCGTGCGCCAACTCAGGGCGGTTGCAGTCGCGGCTGAGGTGGCCGAGGTAAATCCGCGCGAGCGTGCCGGAAATGATTTGTTCGGCGACACTCGCCGCCGCGTCATTGGACAGGTGGCCGTGCCGGCTGAGGATACGCTGCTTTGTGGACCACGGGCGTTTGAGGTCGTCTTGAAGCAGTTTCAAATCGTGGTTCGCTTCCAGCACCAGCAAGTGCGCGGGGCGGACGCGCTCGAGCACGAGCTTCGTCGCATGGCCAAGGTCGGTAAGAAAGCCGATGTTACCTCCGCGCGTGCGCAGTAGAAAGCCGACGGGGTCCTGCGCGTCGTGCGGCACGCTGAAGGTCTCCACTGTGACATCACCCAACTCAAAGGTTGCACCCGTAACAAAGTGCAGTGCCTCAAACCGCGCTTCCAACTGCCGCTCCGTTGCCTCGTGCGTAAGGCGGTTACAATAAACCGGGATGCCAAGTTTTGCCGCGAGCACGGTGAGGCCCTGAGTGTGGTCCTGGTGCTCGTGTGTGAGGAGGATGCCCGTGAGCCGCTCCGGCGTGCGGCTAATGGACGCAAGCCGCTCGCGGATTTGCCGACCGCTAAAGCCGGCGTCAATCAGCAGGCGAGCCTCGGGCGTTTCAAGGTAAGCGCAGTTGCCCCCCGAACCGCTGCCAAGGATGGTGAACTGAACGGACACAGCGCGATAGTAGGTAGCGCCGGAGTAACCTTCAATGCTCAAGGCGCCTTCACGCCGCATCGTCACCCGTCACCGGGAGGTTCCTACCCTGCCAACCTCGTGAAAGTTAAGTCGCTACGGCTTTGATTTTTTGGATACATACCGCTCTGAGTTTTGATGGAGCCCTCTCGCTTTGGCTGTGAGGTGGCGAGACCTACACAAACTTCGTCACACCGGGCACGGCGATGGCAGAGGGTGGAGGCTGGGCGTCCCAAGTGTAACGCTCAGGCGCAAGGCTTTCCTTAGAGTTGAGCGCCTGCTCCCAAGTGATCTGTTGGCCGGTGTAAGTGGCCATCCGGCCCATGATGGCCATGAGCGTGCTACGGCACATGTAATCGCCGTTGTTGATGGGTTGGCCCCGGCGAATACTGGCGAAGAATTCATCGTGCTCGGTTTGGTAAATATTGTTTTTTACGCCGTCGTAAACCCACTTGTCGGCGGTCTCGAGGACGAGGCCGCGGTCGCGCTCGGCGAGGCGGGCGATGCCTTTCTCCCCGGCCACATGGACAGAGATGTCGCCGCGCAGACCGCTTTGCTGGCGGCAGTAAGCGTGCAAGCGCGGGCCACTGGCGAACTCGTAAATGACGGAGTGATGGTCGTAGATATTACCGAAGTCCGTGCCAGTGCGCTGGGCGCGTCCGCCGAGGCCCAGCGCGGTGGCGGGATACTCGCCGTTCATGACCCACGCGCAAACGTCGAGCATGTGGACATGCTGCTCAACGTTGAAGTCGCCGGAGAGCCAGGTGAAATAATACCAGTTACGGAGCTGGTACTCCATGTCGGTCTGGCCGGGTTGACGGGGCTTGACCCAAATAGGACCGCGAAAGTCATTGGCTTGAAGGGTGCGTAGTTTGCCGAGCGCGCCGGCGTGGATGCGCCGGATGATTTCCTGAAAACCGTAGGAGTAACGGATGCAAAGGCCGCTAACGACGGCGAGCTGCTTGCGCCGCGCTTCCTCGCAGGTGGCGAGGACGGAACGCACGCCCGCTGCATCCACGGCGACGGGCTTCTCGGCAAAGACGTGCTTGCCAGCATCAATGGCGGCTTTGATGTGTATCGGGCGGAAGTGCGGTGGTGTTGTGAGCAGCACCACATCTACGCCGCTGGCGATCACTTTTTGGTATGCGTCGAAGCCGACGAAGCGGCGCGTCTCCGGCACGTCCAGCTTGTCCGTGATTTCCTTCTGTTTGCCAAGTGTTTCAAGGCTGAGGTCAAGGCGGTCGCG
>VHDH01000030.1 GCA_016871445.1 Verrucomicrobiota bacterium
CGCGCCGGTTGAGACTTACACCGAGCCGGCGTTTGGCTTCGTGGGCCTGCCGCAGAAATACACCGAGCGCGGCGTGCGCGCGGATCGCTCGAACCCGTTCCTGCTCCGCGCGTCGGCGTCGGTGAAGCTGCCGGCGGGCGAACACAAGTTCCTGCTCCGCTCACTCCAGGGCGCAAAGCTGCACGTGGACGGCAAGCTCGCGGCGCAAACCAAGTTCATTTCGCCCGGCGGCGGCGGGCATTCCAAAGTGTCGCCGCCGCCCGCCGAGGATTTTCCCGCGAACCTGCGCTTCCCGCTGATGGGCCACAAGGAGGAGTGGTTCACCGTGAAATCCACGGGCAAGGAGATGCTCTTCGTGCTCGATGCCATCATCGGCGGCAAGGGCCTGCGGCCGGAAGTGGGCGAACTCACGGTGAGCGTCGAAGTGCCCGCCCAACCGGCGCGCGGTGGCAAGGGCGCGGCACCGGTTGCCTTCCATCTTCTTGCTCCTGCCGCACGCATCGCGCACGACGACCTCGCGTGGGAAAGCTATTCCGCCCAACAGCTCGCCCGCCTCGCCACCACCGACGCGCAGCGCCGTCGCGATGCGAACGCCGCCGAGAACAAATATTGGGCGCAGCGCCACGAGGCCGTTCGCAAATTCCTAGCTACGAAGTCCGCGCCCGCCGTCTCAACTGCGACCACTGGCGGCAACGCGATTGACCGCTTCATTGCCGCGAAGCTCGCCGCCGCGAAGGTTCAGCCTGCGCCACTGACCGACGACGCCACCTTCCTTCGGCGCCTCGCGCTCGATACCGCTGGCGTGCCGCCCACGCCCGAGCAGTTGCGTGCCTTCCTCGCGGACACCTCGCCGAACAAGCGCGCCGCCGCGATTGACCGCTTCCTCGCGCTGCCCGGCTGGGCCGACAACTGGGTCGGCTACTGGCAGGATGTGCTGGCTGAAAACCCCGGCATCCTCAAGCCCACGCTCAACAACACCGGCCCCTTCCGTTGGTGGATTCATGAGTCCTTCGCCGACAACAAGCCAATGGACCGCTTCGCCACCGAACTCATCGCGATGGAGGGCAGCGTCTATCATGGTGGCCCGGCGGGCTTCGGACTCGCCACGCAGAATGACGTGCCGATGGCCGACCGCGCGCAGATTGTTTCTTCGGCCTTCCTCGCGATGAACCTCGCTTGCGCGCGTTGCCACGACGCGCCGTATCACGATTTTAAGCAGAAGGAGTTGTTCGCGTTGGCCGCGATGCTCAAGCGCGACCCGCAGGACGTGCCCAAGACCAGCTCCATCCCGGACAACGCCAACATCAAGGTTGGCAAACGCATCCAAGTCACGCTCAAGCCTGGTGAGAAAGTCGCGCCTGAGTGGATGTTTGCCTCGCATGGGGCAGCCGGCTCAGCCGAGTTTGCGCGCAAGGCGGACGACACGCGTGAGCAACTCGCCGCGTTCGTTACGTCGCCCGCCAGCGACCGTTTCGCGCAGGTCATCGTCAACCGTGCCTGGAAGCGTTGGCTGGGCCTCGGCCTCATTGAGCCGGTGGAAGATTGGGAGGATAAGGCCGCATCGCACCCCGAGTTGCTGGCGTGGCTTGCGCGCGAGTTCATGGTGAACGGCTACGACCTCAAGCACCTGGCGCGGCTCGTCTTCAACTCGCAGGCCTACCAGCGCGTCGCCGGCTTGCATGCGCCCAAGTCGGATCAACCCGCCGACCGCCTCTTCGCTTCCCCCGCCCGCCGTCGTCTCGCCGCCGAGCAGCTCGTGGACTCGCTCTTTGCCGTGACCGGCAAAGACATGTCCTCTGAAATGCTCACGCTGGACAACGACGCCAAGAGCGCGGCGAAGGACTTCCTGAACCTCGGTTACGCACAACGCGCGTGGCAGTTCACCGGCCTCTCGAACGACCGCGATCGCCCCGCGCTCTCGATGCCGAAAACGCAGGCTATCATTGACGTGTTGCAAATGTTCGGCTGGCGCGAAACGCGGCAAGGTCCGCTCTCCGCGCGGGACCACTCGCCCAACGTCCTTCAGCCCGCCGTGCTGGCCAATGGCGACATGGGCAACGGCCGCATCGCCCGCCTCACCGACGATTGCGGGCTCACCGACCTCTGCGTGGCGACCCAACCGCTGCCCACGCTCGTGGACACTGTCTTTGCCCGCGTGCTCACACGCCCGCCCACGGCGTCAGAGCGCGCGAAGTTCGTGAATTATCTGCAAGCTGGCTACGCCGAGCGCGTTGTGGATTGCGGCCCGCGCAAGTCCCGCAAGGACTTCGACCCCGCGCAGCTCCTGAGCTGGACCAATCACCTCAACGCCAAGGCCAGCGAACTCAAATACGCGGTCGAGGAGAAGGCCCGCCTTGGCGACGAGCCAACCCCGCGCCTGAAACGCGACTGGCGCGAGCGCATGGAGGACGTGCTCTGGGCGATGGTGAACTCGCCCGAGTTTGTGTTTGTGCCGTGAGCCAATTTATTTACATGAAAACGCCAACCACGAAGCCACTTTTGAATCGGCGGACCTTTCTTAATCAATCCGCTGCCGGTGTGGGCGCGCTGGGCTTTGCTGGTTTGCCGGCGTTTGCTGAGAGCGAGAAGAAAAACTACCCCAAGGGCAAGGCCGAGCATTGCATCTTCCTCTGGCTTGGTGGTGGTTGCGCGCACACGGACACCTGGGACCCTAAGCGCGTCGGCGACCCGCAGAAGAAGATCGCCGGCTCGGCCTACGCGGCCATCGATACCGCCATCCGCGGCGTGCAAGTCTGCGAGCATCTCAAGGGCACCGCAAACCTCCTCGACCGCTTCGCGCTGCTGCGCACGGTGAACCATGACATCATTGACGAGCACGCCGCCGCCACGAACTTCGTCCACACTGGCCGACGCCCGACCGGCACCATCACTTACCCGAGCCTCGGCTCGCTGGTGTCGCACGAGCGCGGCGCGCTGGCGGACGGCATTCCGCCCTACGTCGTCATCGGCTACCCGATGGTCATGCGCGGCCCCGGTTACCTCGGCGCGAAGCACGGCTACGTTTATCTTACCGACACGGAGAAAGGCCCCGCCGGCCTCACGCGCCCGAGCTACGTGCATTCCGCTCGGCAAGCCGACCGCGAACAACTCCTCGGTGAACTGCGCAAGAGTTTTTCCGCGCGCACCAAGGGCGACAAGGTCGTGGCCGATTACGACGAGGCCATCGGCTCTTCCTTCGCGCTGGCGAACGGCGACTTCATGGGCGCGTTCAAGCTCGACGGCGAGGCGGCGTCGCTGCGACAGGCCTACGGCGGCGAGTTCGGGCAACGCTGCATGCTGGCCCGCCGGCTGGTGCAACGCGGCGTGCGGTTCATCGAGGTCTCCTTCAACCTGAACTTCATCAACGGCACCGGCTGGGACACGCACAACGACGGCCAGCTCAACCAGCACATCCTCATTCAACAGCTCGACCAAGCGCTCGCCATGCTCGTGACCGATCTCGAAAAGCAGCGCCTCCTCGACAAGACGCTCATCGTCATCGGCACGGAGTTCGGCCGCCCGCCGGAATTCGATGGCGGCGGCGGACGCGGCCACCAAGGCAAGACCTTCAGTTGGGTGCTCGGTGGCGGCGGCCTGAAAACTGGCCAAGTCATCGGCGAAACTGACGAACTGGCGAAGAAGCCCGTTTCCAACCCGCTGTCCGTGCCTGATGTCCACGCCACCATCTGCTGCGCGCTGGGCATCAACCCCGCCAAGAATCTCTTCGATGGTCCGCGTCCCGTGCCCATTACGGATCGTGGCGAGCCGGCGCGACAGCTGTTCGCTTAACGCGCCGCCTTCAGGTGCTGGTCGAAGAAGCCTAGCACCACGGGCCGCAAGTCACGCTGCTTGGGCTGCAAGTGAAACGTGTGCGGCGCGCCCTCGACAATGACCAGCTCGTGCCGGGCACCCGCCTCTTTGAGCTTCGCGGCGAACAGCCTCGACTGCCCCACATCCACCGTTTTGTCTGCCGTTCCGTGCACGATGAGGATGGGCGGATCGAGCTTGTCCACATATGTGACAGGTGAGGCAGCGCGATAAAGTTCTGGGGCCTCCTCGCTCGATCGGCCGAGCATGGTGAGGTGCAACCGGCCCGATAAGTCCGCCGGGCCGTAGAGGTCCACCGCGCATTGCACACGGCAGGAGAATTCGCCGTAAGGCCCCTGCGGATCGAGGCCGTCCTTCCCGCCGATTACAGCGAGCATCGCGGCGAGGTGCCCGCCCGCCGAGCCGCCGATGACGCCGATACGTTCCGGATTTACCTGTAACCGCTCGGCATTCTTTCGCAGCCAGCGCACGGCCGTCATGCAGTCATGGAGGTTTTGCGGCCAGGTGGCCTTAGCTGTGCCCTTGTTGGTGCTGGCGAGAACGTAATTGATGCTCAGGCCCACGTAGCCGTTGAGCGCGAGATTGGTTCCGATGTTGATCTCGCGCGCCGCGCCCTTGTCACCACCGGTCCAGCCGCCGCCGTGGATGATAACTACCGCCGGCCGCCGCGCGCCGGACGGGTTGCTGGCGGGCAGATAGAGGTCGGCCTTTTCCTTCCGGTCGGGCGCGAGATAGGCGATGTCCTTCTCGATGCGGAAGGCCTCGCCCGCATGCGCGGCGACGGTGAGCAGGGCGGCAACGGCGAACAGGGCTATTTTCATTTATGCGTAAAGTCGTTGGCCTAATTTCCAGGAATTGAATAACGGACGTCTTGCAGTCCAGCGCGATTATCGTCGGCTTTTCTGGCAGGCATACCGCCAATGCTTATTTTTTAGTGCGTAAAGCCCTTCTCGTCCTCGGGCAAGGGTTGATCTTTCGTCTCGGGTGCAAAGGGCAGCACTAGCAGGCCCAGCATGAAAATCGCGCACATAGTCAGGGCAGCAGGGCGCATCGGCTCGGGATGATTGGCATAGACCTGAGTCTTGAGGAGGCCGATGACCGGCACGCCGGCGGCGGCGAGGAAGCGTCCGACGTTGTAGCAGAACGACGTGCCCGTGCTGCGCAGGTGCGTGGGGAAAAGCTCCGGCAGATAGATCGCATACACGGCAAACACAGCGAGCTGGAAGAAGCCCATGATCGGGATCAGCCAGAAGGTCTGGCTTGCGTCGCGGTAGAACCAGAACGCGCTGGCCGTGGCCGCCAGCGCGGTCGAGAAGGCGAGGGCAAACGCCGACTTGCGCCCCAGCTTCGCGGCCACCCAGCTCGCGGTCAACATCCCGAAGAACGCGCCGATTTGCAGCGTGAGCAAACCCCAGCTCGCCCATTTGTCCACCAGCGGCCCGATGGTCTTGGCCTCAATGGATTTTTGGATGTCCGTCGGTGGCAGGCCCTGCTTGACGAGGTCCGCGTGCGCATCCTTGATCACCTGCGGCAAGGTGTCGGTCGAGGTCGCGGCGGCGGTTGGCTTAGCGTAGTCCACGTAGGCAGCGGTGTAGGACTTGCGCAACACGGTGCGCACCAGCTCCGGCGTGTAGAAGCCGATGCCCCACAGCCCGATCACCCCCGAGCAGACGAGCAGCATTCCGATGATGGCGTTCTTGCGCCAGCGCGGCGTGCTGAACAGCTCATGGTAGGTGAAGGCGCTGTGCTTGTCCAATTCGCCGGAGTCCTTCATCTGCTGCCAGCGCGTGGGTTCCTTCATTCGCATCCGGATTACGAGCGCGAGAAAGGCAGGGATCGCGCCGATGACAAACATCCAGCGCCACGAGTTACCCAATGCAATGGTCCCGGACTTTTCCAAATTCGCCATGCCCATGCCGATGAGCGCGGCGGAGATGTTCCCCATGGCCGAGAGCGCCTGCAACGAGCCGAGCGCGCCGGAGCGGGCCTTGGCCGGCATCACCTCTGCCAGCAGCGCCACGCCCACCGCGAACTCGCCGCCCACGCCCAGCCCGGTGATGAAGCGGTAGAAGGCGAAGTCCCAGAACGACTGCGACAGCGCGCTCAGGCCGGTGCAGAGCGAGTAGATCAGGATGGTGATCATCATCGTCTTCGCGCGCCCGATGCGGTCGCCCAGCACGCCGAAGACCAGCCCGCCCGTGGCCCAGCCACAAAGGAAGACCGAGGTGGCGTAACCGCCCCACAGCAACGGATCGCGGCCTTCAGGCAGCAGCGCCTTCATCGCCGGCCCGCGCGACAGGGTAAAAAGCTGTTGGTCAAGGCAGTCGAACAGCCAGCCCAGTGCCGCCACGCCAAAGACGAACCAATGATAGCCGTTGAGCTGTTTCCACCATGGGCCGTCGCTGTGCGTGTCGGTTGAACTCATTTGGGACGCAGTTAGTTTTTGTCGGAAAACGAGGTGTTACCTACACGTAACAAACCACTGCGCCAAGGCTAATTTCCCCGGTAAATCGCTTCGGCCGCGGCGTCAGCCGCCGCACGCTTCCGCTGAGCGCAGCTGGGTTAAGTAAGTTACCGCCCAGTCCGGTCGGTGTGCCTGCAACTCTTGCAACTTCGTCGCTCAAACCCGTTGGCCCCGCAAAACCCGGCTTGCGGCGCGGGCAGGAATGCGGACACTTAGAGCATGCATCTGTTTCAAATCATCTTTACGCCGATTGCCGCCGCCGAGTTGTCCAAGCTCTCCAAAGAGCTGCAGCTCCAGATTCTCGGGGAGTTCCGCGGTCTGCCGCACGAGGTAATAAGCACGGAACTGGAGCGGTTTGGAAAACTCGAGCGCGCCGGGCATGTCTTGCACCGCCTCCGCGTGGGCGACCATCGGATCTACTTTGAGCGGCATGACCTTGGCGTGCTGGTGCAGCGGGTGTTGAGTAAGAATACGCTCAAGGACTTCCTCTACCGACAGGGTTTGCCCACCGGCGAAGACGAGGCGCTTCAGGATAACCCGAAGTTTTGGGAATTGATGCAATCCGCCCGCGCCGCCCGGTGATGTTCAACGCATGGCGTTTAACGCCGAATAGTCGTGGGAGCCATCGCTGGTTCACTTTAAATATCTCGAGACACTCATCGTCTGAGTCACTCTACGTCGTCTTTCTTACCACATGAAACGTTTCATCTGTCTTGCCAGCCTGCTTGCCTTCGCCCCCTGCGCTCTTCCTGAGAATTGGCCCGCATGGCGTGGGCCGCGTGGGGATGGCACGAGCGCTGAGAAGCAAGTCCCCGTGAAATGGAGCGGCACCGAAAACGTGCTGTGGAAAACCCCGCTCGCCATTGGCCACGCCTCGCCCATCGTATGGGGCGATCGGTTGTTCATCGTTGAGGCCGTCGCGAATACTGAAGGGCGCAATCTGCTCTGCCTTGATAAGCAGTCCGGTAAACTTCTCTGGTCACAGACCGTTGTGAAGTCGCCGCTGGAGAAGAAGCACCGTGAAAACAGTCATGCCTCCAGTACGCCTGCCACGGACGGGAAGCTTGTTTACGTCGCGTTCCTCGATGTGCAGGACATGGTCGTGGCCGCTTATGACTTCAATGGCAAGCAGCAGTGGCTCGTGCGGCCCGGTGTGTTTAAGAGCGTCCACGGCTTTTGTACTTCGCCCATCTTGTACCAAGGCAAAGTCATCGTGAATGGTGACCACGATGGCGAGAGCTACCTCGCCGCGCTCGATAAGGCGACGGGAAAGACGCTGTGGAAGGTGCCGCGCGCGAACAAGACCCGGAGCTATTGCGCGCCGATCATCCGCCAGCTTTCTGGGCGCACGCAGATGATTCTCTCTGGCGACCGTTCCGTAGCCAGCTATGACCCCGACACTGGTAAGCAGCATTGGTATTTTAAGGGTCCCACCGAGCAATACGTCGCCTCGCTTGTTTACAACGAAAAGGCTGACCTGCTGTTCATGACCGCTGGCTTTCCTCAGCACCACCTCCTCGGCTTGCGTCACACAGGCAACGGCCACCTTGGCGATATTTATCACCTGCCCGAGATTACCCACCCGCAGGTTGCATGGCATCATACCAAGGCCTCGATGGTCTCCTACGTCCCCTCGCCTATCAGCGAGGGAGATTACTTCCTGGTCGTAGGCGACCAAGGGCATGCCAATTGCCTCATTGCGAAGACCGGCGAGTCGCTCTGGTCGGAGAAAATCGGCCGCAGCCACGCTTCGCTCGTATCAGCGAATGGCTTGGTTTATTTCCTCAACGATGACGGCGTGGCTTACATCGTAAAGCCAGGCCGAACCTTTGAGCTGGTTGCGAAAAACGAGTTAGGCGAGCCCACTTACGCTTCGCCCGCGATCAGCGACGGACGCCTCTATCTGCGCGGCGAAAAACATCTCTTTTGCATCGGCGCCGCCGGAGCTAAGACCGCGCAGCGTTGAGGCATCGCCGCCGTTTCCGCCGTGACAGAGGCGGGGGAGAAGGCCAGCATTCAGCTGCGACTACTCATGCGCGCGTGGCGGAATGGCAGACGCGCCGGACTTAGGATCCGGTTCCGAAAGGAGTGGAGGTTCAAGTCCTCTCGCGCGCACCAACTCTCGGTGGTTTTCCCGGGCCGGCTGACGGCGGAGAACCTCAGAGGCACTCCTAAGCAGCATTAATCCACAGCGTCCTTTCAGGCTCCATTGGAGCCAACAGGTGCGGGTCGATGGTTTTTAAGTCTTTCTCTCCGTTGACAACTATCGGCATAGCGCGGACAACTCCCGCGCATGACAAAAGTCGCCATTGTCGGTGCGTCCGGTTACTCGGGCGAGGAACTGGTTCGCTTGCTGTTGAACCATCCGCAGGCCGAGCTAGTGGCCGTTACCTCCCGTCAGCAGGCGGGGCAGACGGTTGCGCAGGTGTTCCCAAAGTTTGCGAGCCATCCTGAGGCCCGGGCGTTGCGCTTCGTGGAGCCAAACGCCGAGGTGCTCGCCAAGCAAGCAGCGGTGGTCTTTCTCGCTTTGCCGCATGGCGTGGCGGCGGAGTTCGCCGTCCCGTTGCTGGCCGGCGGGGCGCGAGTTGTTGACCTCAGTGCGGATTTCCGGCTCAAGAGCGCGGCCCGCTACAAAGAGTTCTACGCGCACGACCATCCCGCGCCGGAGCTGCTCGCGAAGTCCGTCTATGGCCTGCCGGAGTTTCACCGGGCAGCCATCAAGGGCGCCACGCTCATCGCTTCGCCAGGCTGTTATCCCACGAGTATTCTGCTGCCCACACTGCCACTCCTGCGTGCGGGTCTCATCAAACCGCAAGGCATCATCGCTGACTCCATGAGCGGCGTGAGTGGCGCAGGCCGCAAGGCAGAACTGGATTACCTCTTTGTTGAGTGCAACGAGAGCGTGCGCCCCTACGGCGTGCCCAAGCACCGGCACTTGTCGGAGATCGAGGAACAGCTTGCGCTCGCGGCGGGTGGGCCGGTGACGATTCAGTTCACGCCGCATTTGATTCCGGTCAATCGAGGCATCCTCACCACACTGTATCTTGCCCCGGCAAAACACTTCACCACCGCCGAAGAAGCCGCCGCGCTCGGCGAGCAGGTCGCTGCGTGTTACCAGGCCGCTTATGCAAACGAGCCGTTCGTGCGCGTGCTCGATGGCAAGGCGTTGCCCGATACCAAGAACGTCGTCGGCACGAACGTTCTCGAACTCGCGTGGCGGCTCGACCCGCGCACTGGTCGGCTGCTGGTGATGAGCGCCGAGGACAACATCGTGAAAGGTGCAAGCGGCCAGGCCGTGCAAAGCTTTAATATCATGTGCGGCTATCCTGAGACAGCGGGGCTGATCTGAGTTGGAGCGGGGCAACCCAACGCACAACTTTAACCCCTCATGGGCGCGTCTAGTTGCCGCGACGGGGGTCAGTGACGGCCGGCTTGGTTTTACGATTGCACATTCTGCTTCGCTCGCCCGAAATCCCCGGCGCATGAGCGAACTGAAATACTCTGTCGAGCATCTCGGCCTCCCCGCCCGTGAACCCGTGGCCCTGAAGGACTGGTATGTGCGCGTGCTGGGCGCAAAGGTGCGTTTCAACAACGGCCAGACGCCGCCGGCCTTCTTCCTCGAACTCGGCGGCGGGTTGATGGTTGAAATTTACGCCGCGACGAGCACGGTCGCGGACACAGCGAACAATGGTGCTGCCGGCTGGCGGCACGTGGCGCTGCGCGTCGAGTCCATCGAGGCCGCGCAGGCGGAACTCGCGCGACGCGGCGTGGTGGTCACGGAGCAGCCCAAGCCGGCAGGCGGCGGCGGGCGTGTGCTGTTTTTCGCGGACGCGGAGGGCAATCTGCTGCACCTCGTCGAGCGGCCAAAGGAGTCGGTTTTCCATTGAAGCACGGGGTGACGGATTAGCGCGGGATTACTAACCGGGGCATTGCTCCCAACAAAACGCCCGGCTACACCTCCCAGCCACTAAATGCCATCGCCCAACTTCTCCGCCGTCATCTTCGACATGGACGGCGTCATCATTGACAGCGAGCCGCGCCACCAACGCGCGTTTCTCGAAGTGTTTGCGCAGATGGGCTACGGACAGACGCACGGCATCCAGTTCGAGCGATACCTCGGCCGCTCCGATCGCGCGGTTTGGGTGGACTTCATCGCGCAGCACAAGCCGAAGTGGACCTTGGATGAACTGATTGCGTGGAAGCAGAACCACCTCATCGAGATAATCCGCCGCGAGCAGCCCATCTTCAATGGCCTGCCAGAACTATTAGCAAAGCTCGCGCCGCGTTACCGGCTCGCGGTCGCGTCCGGCTCGGTGCATCTAGTGATTGACGAGGTGTTGGCGATGAGAGGATTACGCGCGTTCTTTCCCGTCGTGGTCAGCGTGCAGGATGTGGCGCATGGTAAGCCTGCGCCCGATGTGTTTTTGCGCGCGGCGGAGCGGCTGGGCGTGGCCCCGGCAGCGTGCTGCGTGATCGAGGACTCGGCGGCCGGAGTGACCGCTGCGCGGGCTGCGGGCATGACGGCTATCGCCATCACAAATACGTTACCAGCAGAGAAGCTCACGCAGGCGCAATACCTTGTGCGGACTTATGAGGAGATTGGACGGTTGCTGGCGTGAAGCTGCCGGGCGGGCTGCTTACACGTCAATTACAGGCCCGTCGCCGTCGCTGGGCGGTTTTTCGGTTGCGACCTTGCGGCGCACGCGGACGCGGCTCTCGCCTGTGCCAGTGAGGGTGTTCAGCACAAGCGAGATGATGCTGATGATCAGCGCGCCCCAGAACGCCGGCCAAAAGCCGCCCACTTTGAACCCCTTGACCAGCGAGCCGACGAGGTAAAGCAGCCCCGCGTTGATGATGAGCACGAACAGGCCCAAGGTAACCACCACTAGCGGCAGGGTGAGCAGGAACAGCAGCGGGCGCAGAAAGGTGATAAGGATGCCGAAGAGCAGGGAAGCAACCAGCAGACCACCGGCCGAGTCATACTCGATCCCAGGCACGACGTGAGTGGCCACAAGCATGGCCAGCGTGTTGATGGCCCAACGCTGGAGGAACACCACCGCCACTTGGCGGGGCGCCCGCTCCGGCTCGGCCGGCCGACCTGATGGGATCCCGAATCGCACGCACGCAACATGGTGGTGCACCCACCAAACCGCAAGCAATGCTTCGCGGCGGAGCGAGCCGTTAAAACCAGTGGTAATTAAAGCTCACGCTCACGCGCTCACTGGCCACAGGATTGGCCGGGACTTCATGGCGGAGCCAACTTTCGAAGAGAATGACATTGCCCGATTCGGCCGGGTAGTGGACGAAGGGCTGGTTCTCCCCCGTCACTCCGGCTTTACGCGGCGGGGCCGCCATGAAGCGATCCAAGCGCGGATCCTCGAACTTGATCGCGGCGCAGCCCTTGGGCGTTTTAACGTAATAGGTGCCGCTGATGGTCGAGGTTGGGTGCAGATGTAAGCCGTGCGCGGTTCGGCGCGGCATGATGTTCACCCAGCAATCAGTCATTTCCAGCCGGCGGTTTGTCAGATCGAATTCCAGCCGGCGAGCGAAAGCCTTCACATGCCGGTCAATGCGCCGTTGCAGTTCGGTAAATGTGGACGAGAACCTATGCAGTTTGTCCAACGAGCCATAGGTCGTAAAGCCGCCGGGATAATTCTTTTTCGACCAACGCTGCCCATCGCGGTCAAAGTCGCGGAGTTGATAGGCCTCGGCAAGTAGCTCGGCGTTAAACCGCGCCGCGCCCGTGCGGAGCAGCGGCGCACAGTAGATCAGAGTCGGAAACCAAGCTTTGATGCGCACCCGGTGAAATTAGCGGAAAGTTCCCGGTTCAAGCCAGCCTCGCTTTCACATTCAAGCATGGAGTCTTGGTGAATACCTAGAAAACACGCCAGAGTCCCTCGAACCCCGTGTCCTCGGGATTAAAAGAGAACTTCATAAACGATGATGGCGGGCTTGCCTGCCGGGGTTCTCCGTCTAGGCTCAAGCCCGTGAAAATCCTTTTCATTGGCGATGTGGTTGGTTCCCCCGGGCGCCAAGCCGTGGCCGAGTTGGTGCCGGGTCTCCGGCGGCAACACACGCTCGATGTCGTCATTGCCAACGGTGAAAATTCTGCCGGCGGCTCCGGCATCACGCCTGAGACCGCGGCGGAACTCTTCGCCAGTGGCGTGGATGTCATCACCAGCGGCGATCATCTTTGGGACCAAAAAGAAGTCGCCGCGCTGCTCACCGACGAACCCCGTTTCGTGCGCCCGCTGAATTACCCGCCCGGCTCGCCTGGCCAAGGCAGCACCACGCACCGCTTGCCTGATGGCCGTCTGCTCGCCGTTATCAACGTCCAAGGCCGCACGTTTATGTCGCCCATGGACAACCCTTTCACCCGGATTCGCGCCGAAGTCACCGCGCTGCGCCAGCACACGCCGCTTATCTTTGTAGACATGCACGCCGAGGCGACCTCAGAAAAAATCGCCCTCGCCCGGATGCTAGACGGGCAGGTTAGCGCCGTGGTGGGAACGCACACGCACGTGCAAACGGCGGATGAGCAAATCTTCCCCGGTGGCACAGCTTTCTTGTGCGACGCGGGCTTTACCGGCCCGCATGAGAGCTGCTTGGGCCGCGAGATTCAGCCCATCATCGAACGCTTTCTGACTGGCCAACCGCGCCGCTTCGCCGTGGCCCGCGACCGCGTGCTACTGCAAGGCGTGGTCATTGAACTGGACGATGTGACGGGGAGGGCCATAGCGATCCAGCGGGTTTCCGAGGCCCTTGCGACGGCAACCAAACGGGAATGAGTGCGAGTTACAAAGTCCAGCTACCGTCGGACTTGCGGGCGTTACCATTCCTTCTCATCGGAACCCTGCTTCGGTCGGGTGCCGGTGGCGCCCGTTGCGACTACGAGCAGGAGCCCAATGCTGTTGAGCAATCGTGGCAATTCTTCCCCGCTTGCCCCTTCGCGCCGTCGGCAGCCTTTTGCGGTTAAACTCTCATCAATTTCGTGGCCAAATCTTCCAAATCCCAGTGGGACTTCGGCGAACTCTTCCCGACGGAAGCGGTGCGTCAGGTTTTGTCGGTCTCTGAGCTAACTGGAAACATCAAGCGGCTGCTAGAGAAACAAGTTGGGCAGGTGGCGGTTTCCGGCGAGATCACGAACCTCCGAGCGCAGGCTTCGGGACACGTCTATTTCACGCTCAAGGATGCAAGCGCGCAGCTGGCTTGCGTGCTCTTCCGCAATACCTCTGTGCCGCACCGCGCGCTCCTCACGGACGGCCAAAAGGTGCAACTCACCGGCGACCTCACGGTCTACGAGGCGCGCGGGCAGTATCAGCTCATCGTCAGCGCGGTGGAGTTGCAGGGCGTGGGCGCATTGCAAGCGGCTTTTGATCGGCTCAAGGAAAAGCTCGCAGCCGAGGGCCTCTTCAGGCTCGAGCGCAAGCGCAAGCTGCCGCGCTACCCGCAGCGAATCGGCTTGGTAACTTCGCCAACGGGCGCAGCCATTCGCGATGTGCTGCACGTCATCGCCCGTCGCCAACCGGGGCTGGAGATCATCTTCGTCCCATGCCGTGTGCAGGGCGATGGCGCGGCTTCGGAAGTCGCTCAAGCGATTCGGCTATTGAATGAGTTTTCTGCGCGCGGAGCGGAGCCGGCAAGAAATTGGGACCGCGAAAAAGCAAGCTTGGCATCCGAAGCTCCGCCCCGCTCTTCCGCTTACTCACTTTCTGACCAGCCCAAGCTCGACTTGATTTTGGTAACCCGCGGCGGCGGTAGTCTCGAAGACCTTTGGGCGTTCAACGAAGAGCCCGTTGCGCGGGCCATCTTTGAGTCGGCCGTCCCCGTCGTGTCGGCAGTTGGACACGAGATTGATTTTACCATCGCCGACTTCGTCGCGGACCTGCGTGCAGCGACCCCCAGTGCGGCAGCAGAACTCATCACCGAGGGTACGTTTGCCAGCCGGGAGTTTGTGGCCGACGCGGCCGCGCGACTGAACCAGCTCGCCCGGCACCATCTCGCCGCCGCAGACGAGGCCTTCGCCGCCGTGCGTCACCGACTCGTGCTTGCGCATCCGCGTCGGCGCTTGCAGGAATTGGCACAGCGGCTGGATGACGCGGGCCTTGCCTTGGTACGGGAGACGAAGGTGCAGTTGCGCGAGCAGCGGCATCGCTTTGATCAGGCTGTGTCGGATCTCCAGCGGCTCAAGCCCACGGCGCAGCTGGCCTTACGCCGGGAACAACTCGCAGCGCTTGCCAGCCGCCTACGATTGCTCTCACCTGAAAACGTCTTGGCGCGCGGATATTCCATCACCACGGATGTCGCGACCGGACAGGTCATCCGCCAAGCGGCGCAGGTTAAGGTCGGCCAGAGGCTCCGCACGCGAGTCGGTGAAGGAGAGTTTGAGAGTATCGTCCGGCCAGCAAAATCAGGCGTGGATTCCACCGACTCTTGACCGTTTGAAAGGATCAGAAGTTCCCAAGCCCTTCGGAAAAACCTCCCGCAGGTTCACAGTGACCAAAGCGTTGCCGCCTTCATTTACGGCCACCTAAATCCTTGGCCAAGCCCGGGTCAACGCCACTCGCTCAAGGCAGCTTAAACTTTGGACACTGGCTGAGGAATTCAATGGGGTTGCGGTAAACAACCTTATCAATCAAGTCAACGGGCCAACCGCGGCGCTTCATTTCCAGCGCGGTGCGCGGGACGGCCAGCGGAATGCTCACGCCCCAGTCGCACGCCGAGTTCATCCAGATGCGTTCGTGCGAGAATAGGTCCAACATATCAATCGCGCGGGCAGGGGAACACTTGCTTTCCGGGTACAGTGTCATGCCGGCCCAGAACCCCGCGTCCAGTACCAGTTGGATGGTGTGCTCCTCCACATGGTCAATAATGCAGCGTTCAGGCCGGATGCGTTTGTCCGCGCGCAGCACGTCGAGGATGAGGCGCGTGCCCTTGAGTTTGTCTTCGAGATGAGGCGTGTGCACGAGGATGAGCTGGTCGTGCCGTGCGGCGAGGTCCACATGCATTTCAAGCACCTTCATCTCGTTCCGTGAATTCTTGTTCAAACCGATTTCACCGATGCCCAGCACGTTGGGCCGGCCGAGGAACTGCGGAATGATGCCGATGACGTCCTTGGCCAAGGCCAAGTCTTCAGATTCCTTGGGGTTGATGCAAAGCCAAGAAAAGTGTGGCAGGCCGAACTTTGCCGCGCGCTTTGGCTCGTACTCGGTGAGTTGGCAAAAGTAATCGTGAAAACCGTCGGCGGACGAGCGGTCGAAGCCCGCCCAGAAGGCTGGCTCGCACACGGCAGCACACCCGGCAGTGACCATGTCCTGGTAGTCGTCAGTCGTGCGACTGACCATGTGGCCGTGGGGTTCGATGTAGCGCATGAGGAGAGTCGAAGGGTAAACGTAGAAAGACTTAGCCCACTCGGCCGATCCGGGACGTCAGCCCAAACCGCTTGTCGTTGGGAAAGGATTTTATCACTTGATAAACAAATTGGTTCGTAGCGCTCGCCGACTTCCTCGCTTTGAGGTGCTGAAGGTTAGACTGGAAGGCATGGGCTGTAACGAACTCACTTGGTTTTTAACTTTTCCCCGGCCACGCACCCGTCGCGCCTTTCACCGTCGCTTTCGCCAGCGGCTTGATCGTTGGATCGCTGAAGGAGAGCAGGATGCGCTTGGCGCGATGGGGCTTTTTCTCACCGAGATGCTTCAGCGCGGTGCGGAAGGCGGCGAGGCGGAAATCAGCGTCGCCTTCGGAGCGGTCTAGGCGGTCGAGGAAGGCGGCGACTTCAATAAGCTTGTGCCGTGCGTCCATGAAGTATTGGTCGAGCACTTGTTGACGATTCATAGCGTTATTTTTAATTAACCGTACCGCCGCATGGAAGACAACTCGCGATTCAGCCTGTGAATTCTCACTCCCCTTCCTGCGCCTAAGTATTCATGCGCTCTATTGCCTCTCTCTTTGTCGGCGCGGTTATCTTCGCCACCTTATCCACCAACCTCCCCGCCGCCGGTTATCTTAAGGACGCCGCCACCGGCGACCCAAAGCTTCGCTCCGTCGGCGCGATGTCCTTTGGCCCCGGCGGGCTGCTGCTCGTCACTGAGCCGCGCCACGCGGCCATTGTGGCGATTGAAACCGGCGACACCGGCCCCGTTCAAAAACTCAAGCAGAAGGTCAGCGATGTGAATGCCCTGCTCGCCGCCCGCCTCGGCGCGGCCGAGGGCGGTGTGACCATCGTCGACATGGCGGTGAACCCGGCGAGCGGTAAAATCTACCTCTCCGTCACGCGCAAACCGGACAACGCCTCGCTCATCATCGTCGTCACTGCCGATGGCCAGGCTGCACCGCTGGATTACGCGAAGGCCAGGCACGCTCGTGTCTCGCTGCCCGCTGCCGACACCGCGAAGGTCGGCAACGTCTCCGATGTTGCTTTCGCCGGCGACCGCGTGCTCGCGGCCGGTTCCTCGAACGAAGAGTTTTCCAGCAAGATTTTCACCCTCTCGCTCCCGCTCGCGCACGGCGGCAGCGCAGTGCCGGTCAGCGCGGAGACGTATCATGTCGCGCACGGTAAGTGGGAGACCAAGGCCCCGATCACGAGCTTCGTGCCGATGGAGGAGAACGGAAAGCATTACGTCGTCGGCTCATTCGCCTGCACGCCGATCGCGAAGTTCGAACTGGACGACCTCAAACCCCACGCGCAGGTCAAGGGCACCAGCGTGGTCGAGCTTGGCTCCGGTAACCGCCCGCTCGACATGTTCACCTATGAGAAGGACGGTAAGCAGTGGCTTGTGACGCACACGCAACGCTTCCATCAAAACCTTTTTGGCCCGAGCAAATATTGGGGCGCGCGCGTGGACATGTCGCTCATCAAGGTCCGCGAGGAGTCAAAGATCAACCAAAAGGCCGTGCGCCGCGACGTCAAGCAACCGAAAGGTCCGGAGGGCATTGAAATCGTGGACAGCCTCTTCGGGGCGGTGCATGTGGACAAGTTAAGCAACACCGAGGTCGTGGTCCTGCGAGAGCAGGGCGCGTCGCTCACGCTGGAAGTCGCCCCGTTGCCGTGAAGTTGCGCGCGCCAACGCGCCTGCTCTGGCTCGCGATAACGCTGGCAAAGCATGTCACCGCCGCCGAGCCGGCAGCGCTGCTCCGATTCGAGGCTGACCGGAGCAATCCGCTTACCGTCACAGTCATTGCGGCAGCAGCGGAGAGATCCGCATGGCCACGTGACTCCGCCGAAGAACTTACGCGCGCCCCACAGCCGTGGTTTGGGATGTGGCTTGGCGAAGGTAAAACCAACTCCCCGCCGCTCGCGGGCAGTTACTCACTCGTTGGCGCGCAACTTCGCTTCCGCCCCAGCCTGCCGCTGCTGCCCGGCCAGACATACACCGCCCGGCTCGAACGTCCTGGCCTCAGCCTCCGCGTCGAGTATCGCCCCGCCCCGCATGAACCCGCTGCCGCGCCTAAGTTGCTTGCCATTTACCCGACCAGCGACCGCCTGCCTGCAAACCACCTCAAGTTCTACCTTGTCTTCTCCGAGCCGATGGAGACGGGCGTCTTCCTTCAGCACTGTCGACTCCTGGACGCCCGCGGGCGCGAAGTGGACGCGCCATTCCGCGAAACGGAACTGTGGTCCCCGGACGGGCGGCGGCTGACGCTCTGGATTCATCCCGGCCGGCAAAAAACCGGCGTGAATCTTAATGTCGAATTTGGCCCCGTGCTACAAGCGGGCGGCCACTACCGGTTGGTGATTGACGGTCGTTGGAAATCCGCGCACGGCACGCCGCTGGGCAACGACCTGACCAAAGCCTTCCACGCCATCGAGCCGTTGCATGACCAACTCACGACGCGAAGGTGGCAAGTCCATCCGCCGGTCGCCGGCTCGCGCGACGCGCTGCGTGTCACGTTCCCGCTGCCGCTAGACTGGGCCACGCTGCACCGCTTACTGCGGGTGACAGGCAAGACTGGGAACCTCGCTGGCGTCATTACCGTCACGCCCGGCGAACAGGAGTGGCAATTTGTGCCAGACAAGGCATGGATTGCTGGCCCGTACGAATTGCGCATCGTTAATGCGATCGAAGACCACGCTGGCAATAGCCTCGCGCGGCCTTTTGAGGTGAACTTGGAGCAGCGCAACACCTCCCGCCCGTTGCCACCGGTGGATTTGGAATTGACCCTTCCTTTCGCCGTGCGTTGAAGCGGTTCCGCAACCAAGCCCGCCACGCCGCGATTCACAAAATAAAAATAGCGGCAGGCGAAGAGTAATCAAAGGCAAGGCTGATATGGCTAGCACGGTTGAGATTGCCTGCTTTCCCCGTCGGGCAATCCTTCTCCAAATGCTCCGCGCACGAAGTCGCGAATGACGCCTAGTTCCGCTTCGCCTGCGATGGTGTGCTCCTTCGGAAATTCCCGCCACTCGACCTGTATCCCACCCTTGCGTAATTGCTCGACTTGTTCCCGCACCGGGCCGATAGGCAGCAGCGGGTCGAAACGGCCGTGCGTCAGCAGGAGTGATTGCTCGCGCGCCACGGGCGACGCGGTGCGCAGCAGCGCCGCCGGGTCTGCCACCCACCCGCTCACGCCCACCAGCGCGGCGAAGCGGTGCGGGTACCGCAGCCCGACCTCGACGGTCATCAAGCAGCCCTGCGAGAACCCGAACAGCGCGGTTTCCTCCGTGGGAAAACCCTTCGCCCGCTGCGCGTCGAGCAGTTCAAACAACAGCCGCGCGCTGCGGGCCGCGCCAGGCGCGGGGTCGCCGGGGAAGTCGAACCACGAGTAGCCGCCGAAGTAATCATCGGGCGCGTTGACCAGCAGGTAGTTGAGCCACGGCAGGCCCATCGCCTCCGGCATCCAGCGGTAGCCGTCCATGCTGTCGCCGAGGCCGTGCAGGACTACCATGAGGCGGTGGGAGTTCTTGTCCGTCGCAGGCACCAGTTCCGAAGTCAGCATCGCGCTGATGTAGCGCGGAAGCCGCGCGTGGTGAAGCGGAACTTCGCAAAGCACGAATGCTTTAACCTTTCCGCCCCCCACCGCCGTCTGTCACTGCGCATGCCCACATCATTTCACCGACTTCTTCCCGTCTTGTTGGCGTTCGCTAGCGCGTTCCCCATCCTCGCTGCGCCCGCCAAGCCCAATATCCTCGTCATCGTCGGCGACGACATGGGCTATGCCGACGTGGGCTTTCACGGGTGCAAGGACATCCCCACGCCGCACCTCGACGCGCTTGCCAAGTCGGGCGTGCGCTTTACCAGCGGTTACGTCAGCGGGCCGTATTGTTCGCCGACGCGCGCGGGGTTGATGACGGGTCGGTATCAGAACCGGTTTGGTCACGAGTTCAATTCCGGCGGTGCGGGCGGCGGCTTGCCGCTGACGGAAACCACTTTGCCCGACCGGCTCAAGGCGGCGGGCTACCGGACCGGCATGGTCGGCAAGTGGCACCTCGGCGACAAACCGGAGCAGCATCCGCTCAAGCGCGGTTTCGGCGAGTTCTTCGGCTTCCTCGGGGGCGCGCACAGTTACTTCGAGTCGTCGGGTGTGCTGCGCGGCACCGAGCCGGCGAACGAGAAGGAGTATTTGACCGACGCGTTCGGGCGCGAGGCGGCGGCGTTCGTCGAGCGGCACAAAGACGGGCCGTGGTTTCTTTACCTCGCCTTCAACGCGGTCCACACGCCAATGCACGCCACGGACGCGCGGCTCGCCAAGTTCGCGCATATCGCCGACAACCAGCGGCGCACTTACGCGGCGATGATGGTCGCCATGGACGAGGCCATCGGCAAGGTGCGCGCCAAGATCGCCGCGCTCGGTCTCGAACAGAACACGCTCGTGACGTTCATCAGCGACAACGGCGGCCCGGCCATGCCCGGCGTCACGGTCAATGGCTCGGTCAACACGCCGTTGCGCGGCAGCAAGCGCACCACGCTCGAAGGCGGCGTGCGCGTGCCGTTCCTCGTCTCGTGGCCCGCGCGGTTCAAGCCCGGCGTGTTCGATCAACCGGCGATCCAACTCGACCTTCATGCTACCGCGCTCGCCGCCGCCGACGTGGCCGTGAAATCCATCGTCAAGCTCGAAGGCGTGAACTTGCTCCCCTTCCTCACCGGTGAAAAATCCGGCGCACCGCACGAGGCGTTGTTCTGGCGCTTCGGCGACCAAACCGCGATCCGCGCGGGCGATTGGAAGCTCGTCCGTTACGACGTGAACGCCGACACGCGCACCGGCGCCGGCAACCAGGGCGTCACCGCCGCGCGCCTCTACAACCTCGCCACCGACATCCACGAAGACAAAGACCTCGCCGCCGCGATGCCCGACAAGGTGAAGGAACTCCGGGCGCAGTGGGACGCCTGGGACAAGGCCAACCTCGCCCCCGGCGCCACGGAGGACGGAAAAGGCGGCAAGAAGAAGCAACGCAAGAAAACACCGTGAAGTTCAAAGCCCAAGACTCAAAGCTCAAGGAAAAGTCCATGCATCAACATTCAAGTTCCCCTCGTCCGCAACGCCGATTGGCCCTTGGCCGCTGGCTCTTGCTCCTTTCCTTGAGCTTGAGCCTTTGCACTTTGACCTTCGCCGCGCACGCGGCCACTGAGCATCTGATCCGTGCTGGAGATTCCCCGCAGGCCGTGCTGGATCGCGCCGCTGCGGGCGACCGGTTGGTCTTCCTGCCCGGCCTCCATCAGCACGGTTTGGCGAAGCACCGCGCGATGCTTTACGTGGACAAAGCCATCGAGATCGAGCTGCGCGAAGGGGCGACGCTCAAGCTCGCGCCGGGCGTGTGCAAGCTGGAGGCCGAGGGCGAAATCACCACCGACCAGGACGCGGGCAAGAAGCTCGATGACTTCGAGATTGGCGGCCGGTTCGACACCGCGCGGCCCGCCGTGCAAGGGCCGGAGGCGTATGGCGCGACGATTTACACCGTGGTCATTGACGGGTTGGGCACGGACGGAAAGCCCGACACGTTCGCGTGGGGCGATGGGAAGATTTTCGACACACCGCACAAGCAGGTGCCCATCACGGGCGACTGGCAGGAGTTGAGCCACGGCGTGAAGGTGCGCTTCGCGAACCGCACCGGCCACAGCGTGCGGAGTTTGTGGTTCGTCAGCTACGACGGCCCAGAGGCTTACGGCATCCGCATCGGACACGGACTGCAAAAGGAGTTCATCGAGGGCGTGCGCGTGTTTGGCAAAGGCACGATTGATCTGAGCGCCTCGCAAAACGCGCTGCCCAGCGGCCTCGTGAAGGACATCAACGCCTGCGTGCTCATCCACGGCCGCGTGCGCGGAGTCGTCATCGAGGGCATCACGATGACCGACACGATGCGTTCGGTGATGTGCTACGGCGAACACACCGGCGCGTTCCTGCCTGGCGGCAAGACTGGCCACGGCGAGTCGTTCGACGCGGAAAACATCACCATCCAGCGCACGCGCACGCTGAACCCGAACGGCGCGGCTTACTTGCTCGGGCACCCGTCGCATCGCGGCCAGCTCCGCAACGTGAAGTGCAACTTCAATTACATGGAGACCGGCCTGACCGCCATGGAGCCGAACTTCAATCTCGATGGCTACGAAGTCATCGGAAACGTGATCAAGAGCGCCGGGCAAGCCATCCACTGCTGGCGGCACTCGAAGAACGGCATCGTGGCCGACAACCTCCGCGTCCACGACATCACGGGCAAACCCGTCGTGGTCGTGAACTCCCCGCGCGGCTGGCAAAACCCCGAGCCGCCCGTGCAGCGCAACAACCGGAACCACCTGAGCGACAAGCTGCCGTGACGCGCGGTTTGCGCTCGGTGATAACCTTTTGGGGGCCCACCGCCGTCTGTCACTGCGCATGCCGACATCATTTCACCGACTTCTTCCCTTCCTGCTGGCCTTTGCCGGCGCGTTCCCAATCCTCGCTGCGCCCGCGCGGCCGAACATCGTGCTGGTCATGGCCGACGACCAGGGCTGGGGTGACACCGGCTACAACGGCCATCCCGAACTCAAGACGCCGCACCTTGACGCGATGGCCGCCGCCGGGCTGCGGCTGAACCGCTTTTACACCGCGCACTTCAACTGTTCGCCCACGCGCGCCAGCGTGATGACCGGGCGGCATCCGCATCGCATGGGCACGTTTGGCCCCGGCTCGCCCATCCGCGCGCAGGAACTCACCGTGGCGAAGGTGTTGCAAGGCGCGGGTTACGCGACCGGCCATTTCGGCAAATGGCACCTCAACGGCAAGAACGGCGACCGCGACACGAAGACGCCGCCGGGCCGCGCCATCCTCGCCAACGACCCGCTCTCGCCCGGCAAACTCGGCTTCGACGAGTGGGTTTCCGCCGACAACTTCTACGACCTCGACCCGGTACTGGGTCGCAACGGCGTGGCGGAGAAATTTAAAGGCGACGGCTCGGACATCGCGATGGACGAGGCGCTCAAGTTCATCCGCAAGTCGGCGGGTGCGGGGAAACCGTTCTTCACCGTCGTGTGGTTTGGCAACCCGCACACGCCGCACGAGGCGTTGCCGGCGGACAAGGCGCTTTACGAGAAGTTCTCGGCGTCAGAGCAAAACTATTACGGTGAACTCACCGGCATTGACCGCAACGTCGGCAAACTGCGCGCCGCGCTGCGCGAGCTGAAGGTCGCGGACGACACGCTGGTTTGGTATACGAGCGATAATGGTGGCGCGGCGGGCCCGAAATCCACCGGCAACCTGCGCGGCTCGAAGGGCACTTTGTGGGAAGGTGGCCTGCGCGTGCCCGGCATCGTTGAGTGGCCCGCGCGCATCCCGAAGCCGTTCGCCAGCGACATGCCTTCCTCGACGCTGGACATTTATCAGACCGTGCTCGCGGCCACCGGTGCGAAAGCCGAGAAGCAGATTCAACCGCTCGACGGCATTAACTTGCTCCCGCTGTTCGAACGGCAAATGGACGCGCGCGGTAAGGCCATCCCGTTCGTCGCCCGCATCAACCAACCCGGCTCGCACGCGGCGTTGCTCGACTGGCCTTACAAGTTGCACACCGACGCCAGCGGCGCTCGCGGCAAGAAAGGCGCGGTCGGCGGCGAGGTGAAACCCGTGATGCTTTTCGATGTGTCGAAAGACCCGAAGGAAACCACCGACCTCGCTGCGCAACAGCCCGAGCGCGTGGTAAGGATGCGGGCGGAGTTGAATGCGTGGAAGGCATCGGTCGAGAGGAGCCTCGCGGGCGCAGACTACGGCGGGCCTGTGGGCAAGCCCGCTCTCAATGCCAACCAAGCGAACAATTAGGAGGCGATCCGTTGAGGAACACCATTCGATCACGGTTTGATCCGCAGTTGGCGCGATCCAAATTAACCATTCGTTTAATTCAGCGGAGCGTTTGACGGCGACGGTGTGATTCCGCAAGCTCCCGCCCACATGCAAACCCGTTTTCTTTATGGTTTAGCCGCGCTTGCGCTTGCGGCTTCCGCTGCCGCGCAACCAGCCGCACCCGCCCTGCGCGTCGTCACCTTGGCCGAGTGTGTGACCATGGCCCTGGAGCGCAACCTCGACATTCAAATTCGTCGGTTGCAGCCCGCGATAGACCTTTACAATCAGTCTGCGGCGCGGGGCTTTTATGATCTGACATTTAACCTCAATGCCTCGCAGCGTTACATCTCTTCGCCCGGCTCGCCGGATCCCGCCAGCCGATTGTTTAACGTGTCTAGTGAGACTTACATTGAATCATATGGCCCGAGCTTCACACAGCAACTGGGCACGGGCGGGCGGCTGACTATCAACGCCGACCTCGTGCGCCGCAGCGGCAACCAGTTTAATAGCTTCACCTACTCGTCAGATGCGGGCATCACCCTCACACAGCCGCTGCTACGTAACCTATGGATTGACTCGACGCGGCAAACCATCCTCTTAAGTCGGCACACACTCAGAATCGACGAACTGGCATTGCGCAACCAAGTGATGACCACCGTCACCAGCGTGCAGCAAGCTTATTACGAGCTGGTTTTTGCGCGCGACAACGTGCGCGTGCAGGAAGCCTCGCTCGAACTCGCTGAGAAGCTGCTGGCTGACAACAAGCGCCGCGTCGAAGTAGGCGCACTAGCTCCGCTGGACGAGAAACAGTCTGAATCGCAGGTGGCTGCCCGCCGCTCGGACTTGCTGAGTGCCCGCCGAGACCTCGAGGTGCAGATGAACAACCTCAAAAACCTTTTGGGTGACGACTTCACCTCGCTCGCGGGCGTGGTCTTCGAGCCGGCGGACAAGTTGCTTGCGTTGCCGCAGACGCTGAATGCCCAGGAAAGTTGGCGGCAGGGAATGGCTCTGCGGCCTGAACTCCTCCAAGCGCGTGAGCAAGTTGAACGCCAGAATATTGTCCTGCGTTTCAACTACAACCAGCTTTTCCCCTCACTCGATCTTACACTCACTTACGGGCACAATGGCATCGGCCAAACGCTGTCCACGGGCCTCAATGGCGTTCAGCGCGGCGACAATCAGTTTTACTCTTACGGCATCGTCTTGAGTTTCCCTCTCAACAACACCACTGCGAAAAATAATTACAAAGCCAGCAAAGCCCAAAAAGAACTGCTGCTACTGCAGTTCAAGCAGCTTGAGCAGGGCATCATCGTGGAAATCGATAACGCGGTGAAGCAGGCCCAAGCAGCCTATGAGCGCATTGACGCCACCCGGCAGGCGCGCCTTTACGCCGAGGCTGCGCTGGACGCCGAGCAGAAGAAATTGGAAAACGGCAAGAGCACGAGCTTTTTCGTCCTTCAGCTTCAGCGCGATCTTACTGCCGCGCGCTCGGCGGAAATTCGCGCGCTGGCCGATTACAACCGCACGCTGTCCACACTATCCCGTAGCGAGGGCACCACCCTGGACAAGGCCAACATTGGGTTGGAGTTCAAGTAGGGCAACGAAGCCTTCGATCGGAGGGGAAGTCGGCATCCAGCGATGCGAGTACGAGGAAAAGTTGAGCGAGATCCCCCGGGATGTTTTTCTGGCGGCGGTCTTGAGTGAGGCGTCGTCAGCATGGTGGCGGCGCACTTGGCCTGGAAGCCCGTCAGGTTTGCGTGATCCGCACTCGCAAGCCATCAGCCACAGCGGTTGGTTCCACGTCTGTCGCCAGCGGTATCCGTTCCATTGGCAATTGTCGCCGGAACCAAGTCCCTTGCCGGCGCGCAAACTGCCATGTTCGCGTTTTCACCAGCGCGACGGTCTCCGCCAATCCGCGGTTGCCCCGCAAATGCTCCACCACTTGCCGATAGCCAAGCGCTTGCATGGCTGTGCGGTTGTCCGCTAGTCCTTTTGTGAGCAGCTGGCGCGTTTCTTCTAACAAGCCGGCTGAAAACATCGCATCCACCCGCGCCTCGATGCGGGCGCGCAGATCCGCCGATTCGCGCGCGAGGCAGAAGACGGCGGCTGTGGGCTGTGGGCTGCGGGCCATGGGCCAGGCAGCGCGTTGAGCGGAGAATGGTTTTCCCGTCAATCGGATGACTTCCAGCGCACGGACTACGCGGCGCGAGTTCTGCCGGTCAATACGGCCAAAGGTTTCCGGGTCGCGGCGTTCTAGTTCGGCGAGCAAGTCGGCCAGCGGTGTGCCTTCCAACTCGGCCCGCACCTTGGCGTCGGCCGGCGGTGCTTCGCCGAGACCGTCCAGCCACGCCTTAAAGTACAGCCCAGTTCCGCCGCAGAAAATCGGCACGCGGCCTCGCGCTTGGATGTCGTCCACTGCCGCCTGCGCCAACCGCACGAACTTGGCGGCGTCGAAGGCTTCCGTCAGCTCCAGTACGTCCAGCAGATGATGCGGTATGCGGGCACGATCGACGGGCGCTGGCTTCGCTGTGCCGATGTCTAAGCCCCGATACACTTGCATTGAATCCACCGAGATGATTTCGCCGCTGAGCCGCTCCGCCAGCGCAAGCGCGACCGCGCTTTTCCCGACGGCGGTGGGGCCGGCGAGGAACACCGGGGCCAGCGGGGGCCGCGCGTTGCCGTCGTGCATCGCGTCGCTTTACGCGAAGCGTGCCGGGAGGCAAGCTCGTAGTCGTGCGTTAATCTGTCCCTGCGCCCAGTCCGCCCATCGGTTTCATGGATGTGCCCCTGTGCTGGGACGCGGGGTATCTCGTGGTCGGCGCAGTTTTATGCGGACACAAGGCCGCCGCAGCTATCTGCGCCACTATGCCGAAGCGCAAGACCTACCCGGCCTTGGCGTCGATTGTCGACTCGTGGAGCCGCACGGGAAGGCGAAGCGAGCCGGCATCACGCATCGTAATATTCATGCCTTACGCCGATAACGAACAGGCTTGGCCCTTAAACAACTCAACGGCGAGCGCTCCGCGTTGGCTTGCAAATGATGTAAAAACAGCTTTGAAGCAAGCTGTCTCCGGTTCAGTCTGATCCCCGACCAACATGAAAAAACTGCTAGTGTTTTTCCCGCTTCTCGCTGTCTTTGCCGCTCAAGCCGCTGACACCAAGATCATCTTCATCGCCGGCCGCCCGAGCCACGGACCGCTCTCACATGAGCACCGCGCGGGCTGTTTGCTGCTCCAGAAGTCCCTCGCCGGCGTAAAGGGCCTCGTCACTGAGGTCCATACCAACGGCTGGGTCAGCGACGAAAAAGTCTTCGAGGGCGCGGCAGCGGTCGTGGTTTACAGCGACGGCGGCGGCGGCCACCCCTTCCTGCAGGGCGACCGGCTCCAGAAGATCGGCGCGCTCATGCAGAAGGGCGTCGGCCTCGGCGCCATTCACTACGCGGTCGAGCCGACCACCCAGAAGGGCAACGCCGAATTCCGCGAGTGGATCGGCGGCTGTTTCGAAACTTACTGGAGCGTGAACCCGCACTGGGACGGCGACTTCAAAGAGTTGCCCAAGCACGCCGTCACCAGTGGTGTCAAGCCGTTCAAGACGAACGACGAGTGGTATTACCACATGCGCTTCCGCGCCGGCATGAAGGACGTGACGCCGATCCTCACCGCGCTGCCGCCGGAGCGCACCACGGGCTGGAACAAGGACAAGCCCGCCGACGCGAAGCCAGCCTCGCACGGCGGCAACAAGGATGTCTTCGCCGCGGTCGTCGAGCGCAAGGAACCGCAGCACGTCATGTGGCTCGCCACACGGCCCGACGGCGGGCGCGGCTTCGGCTTCACCGGCGGCCACAACCACCTCGGCTGGGGCAACGCCGACCAGCGTAAGCTCGTGCTCAACACCATTCTCTGGATTGCTAAACGCGACGTGCCCGCCGGCGGCGTCGAATCCACCGTTACGCAGGACGATCTCATGGCGAATCTCGACCCGAAAGGCGGATCCAAGCCGCCAGTGAAGAAGGCCGAGGCCAAAAAGGAAGAGCCGAAGAAGTAGGCGGCGGGGAAAGTGATTAGAAATTTGTGTTTGGTTTAGCGAGCGCAGCGTCGGTTGGTACCCTGTGCGCCTTCACTATTTACTAATCACAAATCACTCCCCACTTTTCTGCCGTGCCGCTGCCTCCGGTCATCGAGATAGTGCCGCTCGCGTCCCCCGCGCGCGCAGAGATCACTGTGCCTGGCTCCAAGAGCATCACTAATCGCGCCCTCATCCTCGCCGCGCTGGCCGACGGCTGCACCACGCTCTGTGGGGCGCTGTGGAGCGAGGACACGCAGGTAATGACCGATTGCCTCCGCGGGCTTGGCTTCACCGTGGACGTGCAGCCCGACCCCGCTGAGTTCTGCAACCGCACCATCACCGTGCACGGCTTGGGCGGCCGCCTTCCGCGCGCGGGCACGGCGGAACGACCGCTGGAGCTGTTCGTGGGCAACGCCGGCACGGCGGCGCGCTTCCTCGCGGCGATGGTCTGTCTGGGCGACGGCGTGTATCGCCTCAGCGGCGTGCCCCGGATGCACGAGCGCCCGCAAGCCGCGCTCTTCGCCGCCCTGCGCGAGTTGGGCTATCGCGTGGAGAGCGAACACGGAAACGACAAACTCCCGGCGCGAATCTTCGGCCAAACTCCAAACTCCAAACTCCAAACTCGGAACTGCCGCGTGAGCGTGGCAGAAAGCTCGCAATTCGCTTCCGCGCTGTTGCTGGCGGGCGGCGGGGGCGGCTGGCAGGTGGAAATCACTGGCGCAAACGAGGACGAACTGCCCTACGTAGACATGACCCGCGAACTGGTGAAGGTCTTCCCAGCCAAGGGCGGCAAGTTTCGAATCGAGCCAGATGCGTCGAGCG
>VHDH01000031.1 GCA_016871445.1 Verrucomicrobiota bacterium
TCCTCGGCGGCCTCGGCCTGCTGCTCGGCAGCGCGGGCCTCGGCGTGGTGGTGCTGCGCAATGTCCTGGAGCGTCGCGGCGAACTGGCGCTGCTGCGGGCGGTGGGCTTCCGCGCAAAGGCGCTGCGGTGGCTAGTGCTGACTGAACACGCGGCGTTGCTGTTGCTCGGCTTGTTGAGCGGCTTAGTGGCAGCGGGCGTGGCCGTGCTGCCGTCGGTGCTGGGCGCAGGAGAACTGCCTCTCGGCGCGCTGGCGCTGACGCTCGGCGGTGTGCTAGCGAGCGGCCTCGTGTGGACGTGGCTCGCGACGGCCTCCGCGTTGCGCGGGCAGTTGCTGGATGCGCTGCGGAACCAGTGAAAGCTGGACACGAAAGACGTTTCAATGCGCTTGGTCTGGATTTTTCTCCTGTTAGCCATAGCGCTAGCGATGCCATTTCTGCTGTGGCGGGATGTGGGCATCTTTACGCCTGAGGGCGCGGTGGCGTGGCTGCGCGAATACGGCCGGTGGGCGTGGCTCGCGGGCATCGGATTGTTGGTGGCGGACCTGATTCTGCCAGTGCCGGGCACGGCCATCATGGCGGCGCTGGGTTTTACCTATGGACCAATCCTGGGTGGCATGGTGAGTGCGGCGGGTTCATTTCTTTCGGGTGCGCTGGCTTATGGATTATGTCGCGCGGTTGGACAACGCGCGGCAGCGCGGTTGGTGAGCGCAACAGATTTGGCGAAAGGTGACGCGCTGTTCACCCGCTGGGGTGCATGGCTGGTGGTGCTGTCACGGTGGCTGCCGTTGTTCCCCGAGGTCGTCGCGTGCATGGCCGGGCTCACGCGGATGTCGGCAGCGACGTTCTTCCTCGCGCTGGCCTGCGGGTCAGTGCCGCTGGGTTTCACCTACGCGGCGATTGGCCACGCGGGCGTTGCGCATCCGACGCTTGCGGTGTTGATAAGCGCAGGCCTGCCGCCCGTGCTGTGGCTCCTGATCCATCGCACGCTGCAACCCAATCCGCCGCCGGACAAACCGTGACCAGCAAAGCTGACTTTTCGCTTCTGGGGCCGGACGGGTTCCGCCACTCTTCGCCGCCATGAACTTACTGCCTTTCGCTAATCTTCCCGTTCACGCCCCACGCCGCTTTGTGCCCGCCCAGATCAACCTCAGCGATTGGGCGCAGATTGCGCCACTCTTTGATCAGCTCAATGCCCGCGCGCCGCAATGCCGCACGGTGGCAGAATTCGAACGTTGGATTCTTGACCAAGGCGAATTAGCCGCTGCGCTAGATCAGGAGGGTAGCCAGCGTTACATCGCGATGACCTGCCACACTGACTCACCCGAGGCGGAGGCGGCTTATCTGCACTTCGTCGAAAAAATTGAGCCGGAACTGAAGCCACGGCAATTCCACCTCGCCAAGCTGTATCTTGCGCACCCGCTGCGATCGCATTTGAACAAGCGCCGTTACGAGGTGTTCGACCGCGACACCGCGTTGCTCGTCGAGTTGTTCCGCGAGGAGAACATCCCGTTGCAGACCGAAGAGGCCAAGCTGGGCCAGCAATATCAGAAGCTCTCCGGCTCGCTCACGGTGAACTTCCGGGGCGAGGAGAAGACCCTCGTGCAGATGGGCCGCTACCTCGAAGAACCTGACCGCGCGCTGCGGGAGGAGGCATGGGCGCTCGTGGCGGCGCGGCGCCTTCAGGAGGCGGACAAGATCGAGGAGAACTTCGAGGCACTGCTCAAGGTGCGGGAGCAGATCGCGCGCAACGCCGGCTTCCCGAACTATCTCGCCTACGCCTTCCGTGCGAAGGGCCGCTTCGACTACACACCGGAGGATTGCCTGAAATTCCACGCCGCGGTGGACACGGAGATCATGCCCGTGGTCCGGCAGTTGCAGGCCGAGCGCCGCCGTCAACTCGGCGTCGCGTCGCTGCGGCCATGGGACACCGCCGTGGATCCACTTAACCGTGCGCCGCTGCGGCCGTTCGCGGAGGTGGAGGAAATGGTCACGCGCACGCAGCGCGTCTTCGACCGGCTTGATGTCAGCCTCGCCGCAGGCTTCAAAACAATGCGCGACCTCAGGTTGCTCGACCTCGCCAATCGCAAGGGCAAGGCTCCCGGCGGTTATCAATCCACGCTCGCCGAGGCGCGCTTACCATTCATTTTCATGAACGCCGTAGGCGTGCAGCGCGACGTCGAGACGATGCTCCATGAGGCTGGTCATGCCTTCCACACGCTCGCTGCGAAGGATGAGGACATCTATGCCTATCGCGGCGCGCCAATTGAGTTTTGTGAGGTGGCAAGCATGGCGATGGAACTCCTCGGCAACCAGCATCTCGAGGAGTTTTACCCGCCCGCCGAAGCGAACCGCGCGCGCAAGACGCACCTCGAAGGCATCATTGGTTTCTTTCCGTGGATGGCGACAGTGGACGCGTTTCAGCATTGGATTTACTCGCATCCCGGCCACTCGCGCGCCGAGCGCACGACGGCGTGGCTGGCGCTAATGGACCGCTTCGGCGGCGACGTGGACTGGGCTGGCCACGAGTCTGCACGGGCGAACTTATGGCATCGACAGCTCCACATTTTCCTGCACCCGTTTTACTATGTGGAATACGGCATCGCGCAGCTCGGCGCGCTACAAGTCTGGGCCAACTCGCACCGCGATCCGGTAAAGGCGCTGCGCGACTACCAGACCGGGCTCGCGCTTGGCGGCTCGCGTCCGCTGCCGGAACTTTTCGCCGCCGCCGGCTGCCGCTTCGACTTCAGCGCGGCAACTGTGCGGCCACTCGTGGCCCTGACGCGAAACGAACTGGCGAAGTTGAACTGACGTAGGGGCTTCGCGTGCGGCCTAGTGCGTTATGACTAAGCTTTGAGCTTGCGCTCGAGGATTTCGCCGACCACGGCGGGGTTGGCTTTGCCCTTGGAGAGCTTCATCACCTGGCCCTTGAGGAAGTTCAGCGCGGCGGCCTTGCCGGAGCGGAAGTCGGCGGCGGGGCCGGAGTTGGCGGCGATCACATCGTCGCAGAACTTCTCGAGCGCACCGGTGTCGCTGACCTGCGCAAGGCCCTTCTCCTGCACGATGGCGGTGGGAGCCTTGCCGGTGGCGAACAGCTCCCCGAACACGGTCTGCGCGGCGGAACTACTGATGGTCTTGGCTTCGACGAGCGCGACGAGTTCGAGCAGCGCGTCGGGCTTGAACTTGAGGTCGGCCAAGCCGGTGAGCTTCAGGTCCGGCGGCTCCACGCCGAGTGCAGCCTGCTCGGCAGTTTCCAGCCCGTTGAGCTCAGCGAGCTTGGCCTGCAAGTTGTTAATGAGCCAGTTGGCGAGCAACTTCGGGTTCTTTGCTTGCTTGGCGACAGCCTCAAAGTAATTGCCGAGCGCCACGTTGCTCTTAAAGACCTCCGCATCGGTGGCGGGGAGCTGAAAATCCTTCATGAGCCGCTGCTTGCGCGCTAGGGGCAGCTCAATGACGCGCGCGCCAACCTCGGCAAGCCATGACTCAGTGGGCGCACAGGGCATGAGGTCAGGCTCAGGGAAATAGCGGTAGTCGTGCGCGTGCTCCTTGGTGCGCATCTCCTCGGTGATGCCAGCCACGTCATCCCAGCGGCGCGTGGATTGAGCGAGCTTGCCTCCCTTGGTGACAACCTCGACCTGCCGAGCGATTTCATACTCTGCCGCGCGGCGCACGCCGGAGAAGCTGTTCATGTTCTTGATCTCGATCTTCGCGCCGAGTTCCTTCGTGCCCTTAGGACGCACGCTGATGTTCACGTCGCAGCGGACCATGCCCTTCTCCATGTCGCAGTCGGAGACACCGGCCTGCTGGAGAACCTCCTTGAGCGCGTTGAGATACTCGTAGGCCATGTCCGCACTGGTGAGGTCCGGCTCGGAGACGATTTCGAGGAGCGGCACGCCGGCGCGGTTAAAGTCCACGCCGCTATGGCGATCAAAGTGCGTGAGCTTGCCCACGTCTTCCTCGAGGTGCGCGCGGGTCAGGCGCACGCGCGATACGCCGCCGGCGAACTCGAAGTCCAGATAACCGCCCTTGGTGGAGGGTTGGTCGTATTGGGTGAGCTGGTAGTTCTTCGAGGCGTCAGGATAGAAGTAATTTTTGCGGTCGAACTTCGCGTGGGCGGGGATCTCGCAATTCAGCAGGCGGCCTGTCAGCACGGTGAGGCGGAGCGCCTCCTCGTTGGCGACGGGCAGCACCCCCGGCATCCCAAGGCAGACGGGGCAGACGTTCGTGTTGGGCGGCGCGCCAAAGGCGTTGAGGCAACCGCACCACATTTTTGACCGGGTCTTGAGCTGGACATGCGTTTCCAGCCCGATGACGGCTTCGTATTCCATATCGGCGGGAGAAGCCTAACCCTGGACAGGTGCCGATGGACACGGATTTTTGCGCCGTCGGTCCAAAGGTAGCTTAGTCCCCGATAGGGTAGAACTTTGCGCGCAGCCGCAAATCCAACTCATGCACGGCTAAGCTCAGCTCGGCAAAGCAGTCGTAAGCAGTTTCCGCATTTAGCCCAGCAGGTAGCTCACCCGCATCAAATTTCCGCTTCACATGTTTGAACCGCTTCGCGAGCGCTACGTTTTCGCGAACATCACCAAGGTCACGTAGCAACCCCCGCACTTTATCTGCCATCTGTCGCGTTTGGCGGATCGTTTTAAGCGCGGCCGGCAGTTCCACCGCGCCGCTCGCTACCGCTTTAAAAACGGCGCACTCAAATTGCTGGCAGCGCGCAGGCCGGTCAGCATACACACGGCACTTCAAGTCGGCGCATAGCGCGGCGCAAGGCTGACTGAAACGTGAACCGCGGGGCGCCGCAAAGGGAATTGGAAGGCCGTGCGCGCGAAGCTTTGCTGTGTCATCGCCGGGCTGGAGCTCCACGTCGCGAAATAGCGTGCCATCACAGCACAAGCCGCAAGACAGACAAAGCGTTTCGGGCAGGGGAGATTTCACGATGGGACCGCGAAGTGATGCGGAGTGCATGGTCGCAGCTGAAAGCTGATTGCCCTGCGCGCTTCGCGGCTCTTTAGCAAATATGCGCCCCCTGCGTCTCGACATACACGGCATAGAGGCTCGAACTGCCGCACATGAAGAGCCGATTGCGTTTCGGTCCACCGAAGCAAAGGTTCGCGCAAATCTCTGGCAGCAGCACCATGCCGATGCGCTCGCCCTCAGGTGTGAAGCAGTGCGCGCCATCGAAACCGTCGCCCGCCCAGCCCGCGCCCGCCCAGATGTTGCCTTCGGTGTCGCAGCGGATGCCGTCCGCGCCGCCCTTCTTCTCGCCCAGCGCCATCGTGCAGAGCGTCTTCATCCCACGCAGCTTCACGCCGTCCACCACGTCCCACGCGAAGACGTTGCCGTGCGCGATGTAGAGCTTCTTGTAATCGGGCGAGAAGCAGAGGCCGTTGGGCTTGCGTAACTCGTCGCTCACCATGTCCAGCTTCCCGGATTTCGGGTCCACGCGATAGACGGCCTCCTTGATTTCGAGCGGTGCCTTGTTGCCCTCGTAATTCATCATGCTGCCGTAACCGGGGTCGGTGAACCAGATGCCGCCGTCGGGATGCACTACGATGTCGTTGGGCGCGTTGAGGCGCTTGCCATTGAAGGCGTCGGCGATGACGGTGACGGAACCGTCGTGCTCGTAGCGGACCACACGGCGGTTGCCATGTTCACAGGCGAGTTGACGGCCCTGCCAGTCGAAGGTGTTGCCGTTGCTGTTGCCGGCGGGTGAACGGAAAACGCTTACGTGCCCATCATCCGCAAGCCAGCGGAATTGGCGGTTGTTCGGGATGTCGCTCCAGACGAGGTAACGACCCACAGCATTCCACGCGGGGCCTTCAGCCCAGAGCATGGTGGGGTTGTGATAAAGCCGTTGGATGGGCGTGTTGCCGAGCTTGGCCTTGAAGCGCTTGTCGAGCGACACGATGTCGGGGTCGGGATAACGCGTCGGGTTCACACCCGTCCAATCGCGCGGCGTGGCGGCGCGGGTGAGCGCGGCGGAAGTGGCAACGGCGGAACCCAGGAAGGCGCGGCGGGTCAAATCAGCAGCGGAGGACATGGGACGAGTGTTTCGCAGACGCGGGGAATTGCAAACTTGGAATGAGGCCAACGAAAAACCCGCTGGCCAAAGCGGTCAGCGGGTTCGCAATCCGTATGTGTCCAAACGGATCAGAATGTCCACCCGGCGCGATAGTCGCGCTTCACAAGCTTCGAGACGTCCATGTTCTTGGCCTTCATCTTCGGGCCGTCCCATTCGACTTTTTTGCCGGTGCGGACGGCGAGGTTGCCCATAAGGACCATCTCGGTGAACGGGCCGGCGTAGTCGAGGCTGCCCATGCCCTTGAGCACCTTGCCCTGAATGGCATCGACGAACTCCTTGTGGTGGCCGGGTGAGCGCGCGAGCGTCTGCGCGGGCTTGGCGAATTCCTTCGTCTTGGAGTCCGGCGTGAACTTGGGCGCGCCGCCGTAGGTCTCGCAGGTCATCTTGCCGCTCTCACCGACGAAGAGCGAGCCGTTGTCGGGCGACTTTGCATCGGCGGCAAGGCCAAGCAGTTCGTTCGTCGGCTTCTTGCCGCCGTCATACCAGACGATTTTCACCGGCGGCATTTCGCCGTGCTCCGTTTTTCGGGCGGGGAACTGGTAGGTGATGACGCAGGCCTTCGGAGCCATCTCGCTAGTCGCGCCCTCGGACACGGCCTCGACGCTGTCGGCATGGCCGAGGTGCAGCGCCCAGAACGCCGGATCCATCAAGTGGCAAGCCATGTCACCCAAAGCGCCGGTGCCGAAGTCCCACCAGCCGCGCCACGCGAACGGGTGATATACATTGCCGCCGCGGCGTTTCTTGCCGTCCTTGCCATCCTCGTCCGGCCAAGTGGCCTTGAAGGGTCGCATCGGCGCAGGGCCGAGAAAGGCATCCCAGTTGAGCGACGCGGGCACGGGATCCTCGCCGGCGGGGCGGTTGCGGCCCTGCGGCCAGATGGGTCGGTTGGTCCAGATGTGCGCCTCGCGAACCTTGCCGATGGCCCCGGCCCAAATGAGTTCGCAAAAGTTGCGCACGTCGTTGCCGGAATGGCCCTGGTTGCCCATGAGCGTGGCGACCTTCTTTTCCTTCGCGATTTCCCCAAGCCGGCGGGCCTCCCAAACGGAGTGCGTGAGCGGCTTCTGCACATAGGCGCCCTTGCCCAGTAACATGCCCATCGCAGCGGCGGGCGCGTGGTGGTGGTCCGGCGCGCTCACGGAGACGCCGTCAAAGTCCTTCTGTTGCTCATACATCTTTCGGTAATCGGCGTGCAGCCTGGCTTTCGGGTAAAGAGCGGACGCCTTTTTCAACGTGGGTTCATCCACATCACATAGGGCGACGATATCCGCGCCGGCGGAGGCGATTCCGCTGATGTCGCTGGCGCCCTTGCCGCCCACGCCGATGCCGGCAACGGCCACGCGGCTGTTGAGATTTTGTCCACGCAGGAGCGGCGGCGCGCTGGCGGCGGCGATGGCTGCGGCCAGCAGCGAGCGATTGACGAAGTCGCGGCGGGTTAAGGCGGTGGAAGACGAGCGGGGGAGGAAGTATGTTTTGGACATGGCGGAATGGCTACCCCTACGCCGTGCTTGCGACAAGTAGTTTTTGCCGCGCATGAAAGATTGTTTGGGCACTTGCCCGTGACCTGAGCATCTGGCTCGGAGTTTAAGGGGCGGGGATGCCCTTGCCGCGGGAATTTTTTCGTGACACCCGCGGCGCCCACCGCCTAAATGGCCAAGTCCGAGGCCGACCCTATCGTCCAGCGGTTAGGACACCGCCCTTTCACGGCGGTAACCGGGGTTCGAATCCCCGTAGGGTCGCCAATTTTCTTCTTTCCTCGTAACTCTTCGCGGCCGCGAAAACTCGCAGCCCATTGACAGGCCAAATAGTCTTCGCTTGGTTCCTTACGCGCCTGATGACCTCACCCCTTCCCAAAAACCTTTACGCTGCATGGCGCGGCCAGCGGTTCGGGATTGGCGAATTGCGCGAAGACGATCCTCCACCGGAGCGACTTCTCCAAGCCGTATGGCTGCACCAACGCATCACGCGCGACCACCTTGTGCTGACGGACGGACGGCCCGTGCGAGTGCTGCACCCTGGCTTCCCGAATTGCGAATCTGGGCCGGACTTCCGCGACGCCCTTGTGCAATTCGGCGGCGACGCACCAAAGCGAGGCGACGTGGAGATTGACCTGGCTCCCAGCGGCTGGCGGACGCATCACCACGACGTAAACCCCGCCTTTCGCTCTGTGGTGTTACACGTGATCTGGGATGGCACAGGAGCCAGCGGCCTACCCACGCTGGCGCTGAAGGCACGACTCGACGCGCCCGTGGGCGAGTTGACCGAGTGGTTCAGCAGCGAAGGCTCCGCCCGCGCGAGTGCACTCGCCGGCCAATGCTGCGGGCCATTGCGCGAACTGCCCCGCGATCATCTGCAAGGCATTCTGGACCAAGCCGCGCTGGTTCGCCTCTCACTCAAAGCCGCGCAGCTCGCCGCCCGCGCCCGACAGTGCGGTTGGGAGCAGTCTCTTTGGGAGGGCCTCTTCAGCGCGTTGGGCTACAAGCACAACATTTGGCCCATGCGTCGGCTTGCTGAGCTGGCCGGCACTGTGCGTGAGCCGCTCCCTGCCGAGCTATGGCAGGCGCGGTTGGCTGGGTGGAGTGGCTTGCTGCCAGCCGAGCTGCCGCGCGGGCGCGGCGCAGACGGCAATTACCTGCGTCGCTTATGGGACGCTTGGTGGCGTGAGCGTGCGCGGTTTGGCGAAGTCATTCTCCCGCGCGCCGCATGGCGGATGAGCGGCCTGCGGCCAGCAAACCAACCGCTTCGACGGCTCGCTCTCGCCGCACATTGGCTGGCAGCCGGCGACCTGCCAGTGCGCTTGGAACGATGGTTCTTCCACGAGACTTCCGCCGAATCTTTGCCCGGCGCGTTGCTCGCCCTTTTGCAACCGCCCGCCGACGAGTTTTGGTCTTGGCACTGGACACTTAACTCACCGCGCTTAAAGAAAGCCCAACCACTGCTCGGTGAGGCGCGGCTCACCGACCTCGCGGTGAACGTGGTCCTGCCGTGGCTGTGGGCGCGGGCTGACGCGGGACGCAACCGGTCGTTTCAAGCCATCGCTGAGGCCCGTCTCCTTGCGTGGCCAGCCAGCGAGGACAACGCTGCATTTCGACTCGCACGCGAGCGACTTTTTGCCGGTGCAGTGCCACGCGGCCTATTCTTCCGTGCCGCCTCGCAACAGGGCTTGCTCCAAATCGTCCGCGACTTCTGCGCGCACTCTAACGCGCTGTGTGAAGGTTGCCACTTCCCCGAATTGGTGCGTCGGCTTGCGGTGAATTGAGCCGGGCGGACAAAGTCCGAGCCCCCACAACTGAAGAGCCAAATCGTGTTTTGGTGGTTCAGGAGAAAAAATCCCCGGGGACTCCCCTCAACACCGCGTTTCTTTTTTGGACTACAGATTGGAACCGCGGCGCCAATGCATCGTCGGCGCTTTCCGCGTTTGCTTCCGGCGCGCCCGCCCCTAAAGTTCGTCCGCGATGCCGACCGCCATGCACTCTATTGAAGCCGCCCTCGCCGAACTTCGCCGGGGTCGGATGGTCATCGTCGTGGACGACGCCGACCGTGAAAATGAGGGCGACCTTGTGATGGCCGCTGAGCACGCCACCCCGGCAAGCGTGAACTTCATGGCAAAGTTTGGGCGCGGCCTCATTTGCGTGCCTACAAGCGGCGAACGGCTCAAACAACTGGGGGTCGAGCGCATGGTCACGCAAAATCGCGAGACCTTCAAAACCGACTTTCAGGTTAGCGTCGATGCCGCGCACGGCATCTCCACCGGTATCAGCGCTGCCGACCGAGCGCGAACCATCCAAGTTATGGCTGACCCGACAGCCACGCCGGAAGACTTGATCCAACCTGGTCACATCTTTCCGCTTCGCGCCAAATCCGGTGGCGTGCTGCAGCGGGCGGGCCACACCGAGGCCGCCGTAGACCTCGCACGTCTCGCGGGCTGCCGACCAATCGGCGTGATCTGCGAAGTCATGTCCGATGACGGTACGATGGCACGGTTGCCGGAATTGCGGAGGTTCGCCAGCAAACACAAGTTAAAGATCTGCTCCATCGCCGACCTCATTAGTTACCGCCGCTCCCGCGAGAAGCTCGTCGAGCGTATCGAGGTCGTAAAAATGCCGACTGACTACGGTGACTTCGATCTACACCTTTACCGCTCGCACACGGATGGCCAGCACCACGTCGCGCTCGTGCGCGGGGAAGTGGCGGGTAAAGACCAAGTGCTGGTCCGCGTCCACAGCGAATGCCTCACCGGCGACGTATTCGGCTCGCGCCGCTGCGACTGCGGCCCGCAGCTCCAGCAAGCCATGCGGCAGGTTGCGGAGGCGGGACGGGGCGTGATTCTTTACATGAGGCAGGAAGGCCGCGGCATTGGTCTCGCGCCTAAAATTCAAGCTTACAAGCTCCAGGAAATGGGCCTCGACACCGTAGAGGCGAACCAAAAGCTCGGCTTCGGCATGGACCTTCGGGAATACGGCTTGGGTGCGCAAATCCTTTGCGACCTCGGCCTCAAGACTATCCGTCTGCTCACCAACAACCCTAAAAAAATTGTTGGGCTCGCCGGCTATGGACTGAAAATTATCGAGCAGGTGCCCATTCGCGTAAAGCCTAACCAGCATAATGAGCGCTACCTGAAGACCAAGCGCGAGAAACTCGGGCATCTTTTGTGAAACAGTTTTCCGCATGGAGAAATGAAGTCATGGAGTAATGGTTTCTGCTCCGCACCCAACCCACCATTACTGCCCCACCCATGCTCACGAAACTCAAACGCTCTGCTGCTGCCACGCTCGCTGCCCATCGCTTCGCCATCGTCGCCTCAGAATACAACGCTCGCTTCGTGGACGGCATGCTACGTGCCGCACGGGCGGAGCTGAAACTGGCCAAGGCGGCCGAGATTAAAGTTGTGCGCGTGCCCGGGGCGTTTGAGATCCCGGTCGTGGCTGGCGCCCTCGCGCGGCAGCTTCCCGCTTGGGACGCAGTGATTTGCCTCGGCGTCATCATGCAGGGTCAGACTTCGCACGCGCAACATGTCGGCGAGGCCGTCACGCTCGCCCTCTCGCAACTCGCCACGCACACCGGCGTGCCGATGGTCCACGAGGTGCTCGTCTTCACGAACGAGGAACAGGCCCGCGTCCGCTGCCTCGGCAAGGACTACAACCGCGGTGCTGAAGCCGCGCAAACGGCGCTGAAGATGGCCCGCGTGTTAGCAACCGTGCGGACAAAAACGTTGCGTTCTAAATCCAATAGGGAGTGATTGGCTAAACTTGTCTCTCTTCAATGAGGCAGCGCAGCGCGACTGAGCGGCCACCAAACCGACCCGCCAAACAATCCAACGCAAAGGAGCAATTTTCCTTCGCTCTCAGTCACCCCGCTTTCATATCACGTGAGCTTACGAACGCGTCCGCACCTCAATCACCGGGACTGGCGATTTCTGGTGGTCGCTCGGTAAGCTGATGCATACCCTCGCGGGCTAAAAAGTAACATTTACAAGGTGGGGAGGTGGGGATGCCCGCTTGCTCCTCGTCCTCGCGCCGCGTAGAACCTCTACACTCAAACCATGCACTTGCGTCATACTCAACCGGCTCTTGTCACGTCGCTCTGCCTTGTCCTGCTCGTGGGTTGCGAGTCGCCGAGGCGCGACTACGTCATCGAGCCGCGGGAATCGCACCTAGCGAAGTCACCGGTGTTGAGCACACGCTCATACCCATTCCACCAAGCCAAGCTCGGCGAAATGCAGGCCGCCATCTCGCAAGCCATCACGGACAAGAAACTACCCGGTGGCATGTTGTGGCTGGAATCCGACGGTGTCGCCCACCGCGCCCACTTCGGCTCCCGCGCCCTCATCCCTGCTATCGAGCCGATGACCGAGGACACCATCTTCGACGCCGCGTCGCTCACCAAAGTTGTCGCGGCCACGCCGGCTATTATGCGGCTCATCGAGCAAGGCAAGGTCGGCCTCGACGACCGCGTGGTTAAGTTCATCCCTGAGTTCGGCAAGCTAGGCAAGGAAGTCATCACCGTCCGTCAGTTGCTCACGCACACGTCCGGGTTGCGGCCGGACGTGAGTCTCAAGCCGGACTGGAACGGCTACGACGCAGCCATCCGCCTCGCGTGCGAGGAGAAGCTCTCCGCGCCGCCCGGCACCAAAATCATCTACAGCGACACCGGCCTCTACCTTATCGGCGAAATTGTAAGGCGTGTCAGCGGGCTGCCGCTCGACCAGTTCGTGCAACGGGAAGTGTTCGTCCCGCTCGGCATGACAGACACCGGCTTCAACCCGCCGCGCAGCAAGCTCGCCCGCATCGCGCCCACCGAAGTCGAAAATGGCGTGCCCGTGCGCGGCGTCGTCCACGACCCGCGCGCTCGGCGCATGGGCGGCGTGGCCGGACACGCGGGGCTCTTCACCACGGCCAACGACCTCGCGCTCTTCGCCCGCATGATGCTCAACGAAGGCGCGCTTGGCTCCACACGCGTCTTTCAGCCGGAGACCGTGCGGTTCTGGACCTCGGTGCAGACACCGCCAGAGGTCGCCGGGCGGCGCGGGCTGGGCTGGGATATTGACACAAGCTACAGCGGCCCGCGCGGTAAGTACTTCCCCATTGGCTCTTATGGGCACACGGGCTGGACCGGAACGAGCATCTGGATTGACCCGTTCTCGAAGACATTCCTGATTTTCCTCTCGAACCGAAACCATCCGACAGAGTCCGGCAGTGTCGTCGCGCTGCGTTCCAAGCTCGGCACGCTCGCGGCGGAAGCAGTGAAGAACTTCAACTTCGCCTACGTGCCCGGCGCGCTGCCGCCCCGCGAGGACGCCGCAACGTCAGGCCGTTTGCGCCCCAGCGCCGCGCCCGTGGATACCGCCGCGCCCGTGCTCAACGGCATAGACGTGCTGGTGAAAAACAAGTTCGCGCCGCTCAAGGGCCTCAAGCTCGGCCTCATCACGAACCACACCGGGCAGGATCGCGCCCGTAACGCGACGATTGACCTGCTGCACAAAGCACCCGGCGTCTCACTCATCGCACTATTCAGTCCGGAACACGGCATTCGCGGCGCACTCGATGAGAAAGTCTCTGACTCAAAGGACGAGCAGACAGGCTTGCCGGTCTTTAGCCTTTACGGCATCCGCCGCACGCCCGCGCCGGAGCAGCTCGTAGGGCTGGATGCACTCGTGTTCGACATCCAAGACATCGGCTGTCGCTTTTACACGTATCCGGCCACCCTGATTAACTGCATGGAGGCGGCAGCACGGGCGAAGAAGAGATTCATCGTGCTCGACCGAGCGAATCCGATCGGCGGCAATGCGGTGGAAGGCCCATTACTGGTCGGGACGAACTCCTTCGTCGCGTGGCACAGGGTACCGCTACGCCATGGACTGACGCTCGGCGAAGTCGCGCGGATGGTGAATGCCGAGCGTGGCTTTGGCGCGGACCTCGCGGTGATTCCGGTTGAGGGCTGGTCGCGGTCGCAATGGTTCGATCAGTTCGGTCAGCCTTGGACGAACCCATCGCCAAATATGAGGAGCCTCGCGGCGGCGGCGCTTTATCCCGGAGTCGGCTTGCTGGAAAGTGCGATCAGCGTAGGGCGCGGGACGGACACGCCGTTCGAGGTGGTAGGCGCGCCGTATGTGACCAACGACGTGCGGTTCGCCGCCGAGCTGAACCACGCGGGCTTGCCGGGCGTGCGCTTCCACGCGGTGCGCTTCACGCCGACCTATAGCACGTTCAAGGACAAACCCTGCGGCGGCGCGCGCCTGGTCATCACCGACCGCGATGCGCTCAACGCCGTGGACGTGGGCCTGACCATTGCAGTGACAATGCAGCGGCTCTACGGCACGAACTTCGCGGCAGATAAAATGCAGGTGCTGCTGCGCGAGCCCATGGTCTTAGCGGGCATCAAGTCGGGCAAACCGCTGGCTGAATTGAAGGCCGGCTGGGTAGCCGAATTGGAGGCGTATCGGAAGCGGCGGGAGCCGTTCCTGCTATATCAATGAACACAGCGTGAAACTCTTGAGCGTGACAGCTAATTGACTTTGGAATGTTCCCGCGCAGCGGAGCCGCTGCGTGTAGTTGAATTGGAAGAAGCTTGTGTGAGGCGCATGCAAGCCTAGGTCATTGACCCGCGGGATGAAGTTTAGCCCAGCAACACGCTCATCGCGTGCAACCGCTCGACCAGCACATTGCATGTGACTCGGTGCGGAACTTGCATTTTTCGCTGCGGCACGGTGAACACTAGCTCTGGTGATCATACCGCAGCCGTGCCCCGTCTCGAGGTAGATCCACCGGAGTTCTGCTTTTGGATTTATTGAGCAGGATATTGGCGTTTGCTGACCGTGCGCTAATCCAGCCCATACTTTTCAATCCACGCCTGCGGGATTGTCCCAAAGCTCAACAGCCAGTCGTTGAATTGTTGCAATTTCCAACCACGGCCGACCACAAGCCGTTGGCGTAAACGTTCATTTTCCAAGCGGCCGAGCCAGTAGCTCATCGGCACCGTGGGCGAGGCGGAATACCAGTTGATTTCTGCCTCGCTGCGCGCCTTGGTGAAGCCAAGATGCTTCCGTAGGTGCGCCGCTGCCTGCTCATAAGTGTAACGGCCCGTCTGGAGCCGGATGTCCACCAGGATGCGGTGCACACGCCAGAGCGCATCGTGAAGCTGCTGGATCTGGAGCCACGGAGTGCGGTCAATCCTGAGATCCACCATCATTTGCTCGCACCAAAGCGTCCAGCCTTCGTAGAAGACCGCGTGGGCGAAAAGCCGCCGCCATTTGCGGGGATGTCGGTTTGCAGTAACGAACTGGAGATGATGGCCCGGATATGCCTCATGCGCGGCGGTGAGGCTTAGGCCGAAGTGCTGTTGCCGCTCGGCAAGTTGTTCGGCCTCGGTCGTCTTCGTGAGGCTCAAATCGTTGACCCAAAAGATGCCGCGTTGGCGCTTTTCGAACGCTCCGGGCGACGAGTAGGCTGCCGTTGGATACAGATGCCGCATGAATTCCGGCACCAGACGCACCTGCAGCTCGTCCCCCCGGGGAAAAGTTACCGCCTTCGCGGCACGGAAGCTGTCAGCTACGCGCTTGGTTTCAGAGCGATAAATCGCAGGTAAATCCGCGCCCGGATTCCAGTTGGCGCGGGCCTTTGAAATGATCTCGTCCACCGAACGACCTTTGCCAAATGGCTTGCACGCTGCGTCCAACAAGCCGCCGATACGCGCCGCTTCGCCGAGCGCAAGCGTCTCGATTTCAGCCAGCGTGTAGTCAAGACCCACTTGTTCCCGCACACGCCGTTGCATGGCTTCTGCCCCGATGGCAAAAGCACCCTCTGGGGCGAGCGGGCGCCTCATTACAGAGGAATGGTAGTCTCGTGCTGCCTTCCGCGCTGTGACGGTGGCTGACCTTCCCAAAAACTGGTCTACCGCATCAAAGAGTGCGCCGGCCCCGCCGTAAGTCTGTTGCATCACCTTGCGCCAGACTCGCTCAGGTCGCGTTACGACAGCGGCATCCTCGCTGAGAAACCGGGGTGTGTCCCGCAGCACGCCAAGAATGTTCCTTCGTGCCCGTGCCGGCTCATCGTCGCTCCGCATCAATTCGTGCTGAAGCAAGTTAAGCACGACATCCAACGCGCTTGGATCCAGGGTGTGCTTACCCCGTCCAAAATCCTCACTCTCCCGGTTTAGCATCGCCCGGAACGCGAGGCGATCGAGGTGATGCTCATTCGACAACTCACGCGGGTTGAGCGCGTCCACCGCCGCGAGAGCTAAGCGACGACGCTTCTCCTGCCTTTGCAAATGACTGAGCGTCGCGCGGCCCAGCTTACCTTCGCCCTCGCGCAGACCGGTGTAATTCGCCCACACGGGACTCTCAGCGAGCGTGGATTCAAAGTAGCGGTCAAGGATGCCCTCAAAACTGCGTTGCGTTGCATTCATGTCGTGTGAGTGAAACGGAAGTGCGTGCAAAAGGGAACGCTTTGGTTTACCTGTCCACTCTGCGTGTGAATCTACCGCCGCTGCACCGTCTGCACCAGGAATGCCCCATCGTAATGACGGGCGTGGGCGTATTTTGCGGGGCGGGAGCCAGTGTAAGTGAACTTTGGCAAACCGTGCTCCACGGGGAATCTCCGGCCCACTGGCTACCGGAAGAATTATCGCCAGCCGGACTAAAAGTTGCCGGCATCCGCGCGCCGAATCCGCCGCTCACCCGCCTCACGCGCAAGCTGGACCGCAGCGCACAACTCGCCCACGCTGCTGCGACGGAGGCATGGCAAGCTGCGCAACTCAACACCCAGCCAGTCGCGCCAGAGCGAGTCGGCATTTTTGTCGGCACCTCGCGCGGGGCGGTAGGCAAGCTAACTAAAGCCGGGGGCGATTTCTTCCAACCACCGTCGCGAGCTGCCGAAGTTGACCGTGGCTTCGACGGTAAGTCGCCGTCAGGGCGCGCGCGCCCCTCGGATGCCGCAAACTGCTCACTTGCGAACATCAGCGGGATGCTCTCGCTAGCTTTTCCCGCGCACGGGCCGGCGCTGACAGTTTCGGCCACCTGCGCGTCAGGAGCGGCAGCGATTGCGCTGGCAGCGCAACACATTCTGCTTGGTTCGGTGGACGTGGCAATCGCGGGCGGCGCGGAAGCGCCTTTAAACCCGCTGGTCATCGCCCAACTCCACGCCGCTGGCGTCCTGGGCCACGACGAGAATCCCCGGCTAACCTGCAAGCCCTTCGACACCGCACGCAACGGCATAGTGCTCGGCGAAGGCGCGGGTTTTCTCGTTTTGGAATCACGCGCGTCTGCACAACGCCGAGCAGTGCCAATACTGGCCCGGCTGGCTGGTTGGGCGCTGGCGGCGGAAGGTCATGAGCGCGTTGGGATGGACCGGACGGGCGCACGCCTGAGCCGCGTCATCACTGAAGCCATCGCAATGGCGGGTGTTGCCCCGGCACAACTCGGCTATGTCAACGCCCACGGCACCGGCACGGTGCTCAACGACCTCGCGGAGGCCAATGCGCTCTGCGCCGCGCTGGGCGATGCGGCCGCGCACGTGCCTTGTTCCTCTACCAAGGCCATCACGGGCCATTGCTTGGGAGCCAGCGCCGCACTCGAAGCGGCCATTTGCATCACCGCACTCCGGGAAGGGCGCTTGCCCGGCCCGGCGAACTGTCAGCAGCCGGATGCCAGGGTGAAATTAAATTTGATGCGGGTCAGTGAAGCGAGGCCTGTTCGCTCGGCTTTATCTATCTCCGCTGGTTTTTGGGGGAACCAAGCGGCGTTGGTTTTTCAGCCGGCGTGAGCCGTTTCAGACCTGCCATCGTTTACTGCCTTCAGCGGCGTACCGCAGTTGAGACAATAGTTCGACTGTGGCGGGCAGTTCAACCCACAGTCCGGGCAGAGGATATGCGCATGCTTGTGCCGACGGTGAATGACGAGGTTGCGAATGTAAGGGATCCAAGTGAATGCGTAGGCGAAAATGAAGACAGAATCTTTTTGGTAGAAAAGCGCGTAGGCCAGCAGCAGCAGCGAGCCAGTGAGACTGAGCCACCAAAAGGCAGATGGCACCACGACCTGCTTGCGCTTTTCGGTGGCATACCACTGGACGACGAAGCGCGAGAAGAACACGGCGTTGCCGAGCCAGCCGACAGCCTTCCAGATGTGCCACTTGATACCGAGAAACTCACCGCCGGGGAAGAGTAGTGAATCCATGCCGCAGAATGGCGGGACGAGTCGGAGTTGAGAAGACGAAACAGGCAATCGTTCAGTCATCCGTGTTCGATCGTAAGTAGTGACAGAGCCGCACTTGGCTGCTGAAAACACGCACCGAACTCTGAAAACTGGTTACTGCCCGGCACCCTCACTTCTCTGCCAACAGCCGCTCCACTTTCTTCTCTAGGCCTTCACGAGCGTTGGTTTCAACGAGATTGCCCTGTTTGTCCACGAGCCACATGGCTGGGATTGAGCTGATGTCATACTGCTTGGCGAAGCGATTTTCGTCCTTCTCGGACTCGAAAAACTGCGGCCACGGGAGCTGCTTCTGTTTCACCATCGCCGTGAGTGCGGCTTTATCGTCGTCAAGACTGATCCCGATGATTTCAAAGCCCTTGGGGTTGAGCTTCTCGTAAGCGGCTTTCATCGCAGGGATTTCAGCAACGCATGGCCCGCACCAGGTCGCCCAAAAGTCGATAAGCACAACCTTGCCTTTTAACTTGGCCAAATCGACCTTGCGACCGTCAAGCGCAGTGAACTTGATGTCCAGCGCCTTACCGAGCCGCTCGGACTTCTTGAGTAGCGCGGCGGCGGCCTCCTTCACTTGCGCATCCGCACCGCTGGCGGCGATTTCCTTCGCGAGGGCGACGGCCTTTGGGCCCTCGGAGCGCATAGCGACGGCATAAAGCATTTCGAAGACTTCCTTTCGATCGGGGAATTCCTTCTGCAACAAGCGCGCGCCCTTCTCAAACTCCTCGAGCATCGCAGCCATGCCTTCGGCCTGCTTCAAGCCGGCTTTTCGGTCCACCCCCTGCATCCGTAGCCGAAATTTTTCCTCCGGTGTTTTCTTTGGGTCGGCGATGAGGTCGCCTTCCAACTTCTCTAACTGCTCAAGCCGGGACTTGTCCCCACGCCGGACCGCGCTACCGAGCATCTGGTAGCGCTGCTCGCGGACCTCAGCAGCCTTGGCGTGCATGGGGAAGCGCATGATGAATTCGCCTGCGATATCCGCCGCCTGAATAGCCGCCTCGACCTGCTTGACGCGGAAGGCGTTAAGTTCCTCGGGCGTCGGAATGCGGCTCTGCCACTCGGTCGGCGGCGTGGGCGGCTCGGCTGCTTGCTGCAAGCGCGCAAGCAGCGCATCGGCATCTAGCGGTGCCTGCGCGAGTAAGACGCAGCAAGCATAGCCACTGAGCAGAGCAGCGACTGCGAGGAGGCGGGACGAGTTTGTTTTCATGGGATATTCGACGTGTAAGTGAAAGGGTTATTCCCCCGCGCCTTTGCTAGGCATGGGGGCAGAAGCTTGTAGTTTCCCGCGCAACAGTTGTAAGCGCCGCGGGTTGTCAGCCGCGGATAGGTCGGCCTCTCGCTGGCCGGCGGTTGGATACGTGAGCGCGATGTCAAGCGCAGCGAGCAAAGAAGCAACTTCCGATGGGGCAAGAGTGAGTGAAGGCTTGCCTTCCTCTTGTTCAATGCGCGCAGCCTTGCGCGCAAACTCCAACATCACCGCGCAGGGTTCGAGACATGGGATGAGGCTCTTTGCGTCCGCCGAGTCGGGCGCCAGCCCCTCCACGGTCCACCACCGACGCTTCAAGCAGAAGCGGGCGTCGCAGCACGCGCGGATGACCTGTGCAGCCTGCGGGTCCGTGAGCGACGTGGTGTTGCGATACATGCCGGTCTGGCGCGCCGTGAACTCGCGGTAGCTCGTAACGGGAACGCAGGGAACCTCTCCACGTTCCGCTTGGAGCACGGCAAACCAATCTGCCAGCGCACCGGGGTATAGCTGGTTCAAAGCGGATTCCAACTCCGCGCCCGATGACACCCGGCAAACCCAACCCGTGCGCAAGTTCGGTGCGGCCTTGATGGGGCGAAACTCACCAACAGCCGTATGGCCAGCCAGCGCGCGGAGGGTGTGGTGCGCGACTCCTTGCAAGTGAGCTTCTTCGGCCATGCGGTCACTCACGTGCCGCAGATCATATCCCGCCGCCAGCCGCCGCAGGAGCACTTGCCCAAGCACCAGTTCAGAGCCGATCGCTGCACAGAACGCAGCGAGCGCAGGGTTGTTTACGGTAGCCATTACGTTTTGAAGCTACGCCACTTCTTCATCATGCCCAAGCCAAACTGCGACCGGGGCTACGCGTAATGCGCCGGTAAGTGGAGCACGGCGGCGCTTGGGTGTCCCGCGCAGCGGAGACCAAGCCGCTGCCCGCTAAAGCCACGCACCGCTCGTAGTTATTGAAAGCGGTGTCGGCCCTTCGCTTTGCAAATGCCCTGCCAGATGCTTACGGCTTGAGCACAATCTTTCCCGCGAGCGCCCCAGACTTGTGCAAAGTGTTTTCCTCTTGCAGGCGGTGCGCCGCCGCCGCCTGGTCCAGCGGTAGCAAGCGGTCAATATTTGCTCGCAAGCGGCCAGCCGCCAGCCAGCGGTTTAGGTCTGCTGCGCACGCACGCTGTTCATCAGGCGTGGCATTGAACATCGCAAAGCCATGAAGCGAACAATCCTTTACATAGAACGGCCCGACGGGAAAAACCGGACGGGCTTCGCGCCCCGCCATGAGCACGAAGCGCCCGCGTGGCGCAAGCAGCGGCACAGCTTGGTCGAAATCAGGCTCGCGCTGCGTCTCCCAAAACACGTTCACCCCACCGGGCGCGAACTCCTTCACGGCAGCGGCCACGGCCTGCGTGCGGTGATTTAACACAAGGTCTGCGCCAAAGCCCCGCGCCTTGGCCACCCGCTCATCGCTGCCGGCGGTAGCGATGACCCGCGCGCCCGCCGCCTTCGCCATTTGCACCACCATCGAGCCGACGCCCCCGGCTCCGCCGTTGACGAAGACGGTTTCACCTGCTTGCAAGCGCGCCTTCGCAAACAACCCGAGGTGCGCGGTGATGCCCACGAGTGCGACGGCGGCGGCATCCTCGTCACGCACACTGGTGGGCACTGGGTTTAGCCACTTCTCGTCGACACACGCGAGTTCGGCGAAACATCCTTGTCGGCCGAATAAACCTTGGTTTGAACCCCACACACGATCACCAGGTTGGAAGGACTTGCACTCCACACCCACGGCTTCCACAACCCCTGCGAAATCGCAGCCGATGATGAACGGCGATGGCAACGCCATCTTCACCATCCCAGCGCGGACGTAGGTGTCAATCGGGTTGACCGCGACGGCGCGGACGCGGACGAGGGCCTCAACCGCACGTGGCTGCGGCTGCGGCAGGTCACCGAACTGGATGCCATCGGCAGGGCAAGGGGCAGTGATAAATGCAGCTTTCATGCGGGTAACGTAGTCGAGCCCAACGTGGGAAGACAAACCTTCGCCTGAAAACTCAGGCCCTAATTACTGCCACGGCCACCAACTGGGCAGCTTCCACGGCAGACCGGCGGCGATGCCGATGAGGTCTAAGATGATGTAGTTCCAAACCAGATAGGTCAGCACGCCGCCCACTAACACCAGCAAAGAGAGGTTCACGATGCGGTTCCGCTCCCGGCGTGCGGCGTCCAAAGTGCAGATGCCTCGGCGACGGAAATAAATCACCAGTCCGCCCACTGCAAGCGTGAGGCTCACCACGTAGAGCACATAACGCGTCGGCCCCCAATAAAGCCGGTCCGAAAGTGCCGCTGCCGTGCTGACCGAGGCGAGGCCGAGCAGCACAATCACTACGCTGGGCAGGCAGCACAGACTGGCAACCACCGCACTGGATAACACGAGGCCGATTAACGCGCGCCAGTTTTCGCGAGGGGGCTTGGGTGTTTGGTTTGGCTCACTCATGCGGGCAATAAACGATTTGCGAGCAGCGCCTCGGCGTGCTTGCGGGCGGCTTCGCCCTGGCCGCCGAGCATCCGGGCGAGTTCATCCACGCGCTGTTTGGCGGCCAAGGGCTGAATGTCCGAGATGGTGCGGCCGTCGCGCACCTGCTTAGTAACCACAAAGTGCGTGTCCGCTGCCGCGGCTACGGGGGCAAGGTGCGTGATACACAACACCTGTCGCGCACGGGCAATTTGGCGCATTTTGTCACCCACCGCGTTTGCTGTCTCGCCGCCGACGTTGGCGTCCACCTCATCGAAGACCAGCACGGGAATCTCGTCCTCCGCAGCGAGCACCGTCTTCAGCGCCAGCATCACGCGCGCCAGTTCACCACTGGATGCGATGGCCCGGAGCGGGCGCGCGGGTTCGCCGGGATTCGGAGCGAACTGGAACTCGACCGTGTCGAGGCCAGTAACCTTATGATTGGCAACGGGCAAATGCGCTTGGTCGATTGACTCGGAAACGCTGTGTGCCACGTCTAGTTCGCTTTGTTGAAAGCCCAAATCCTGCAGTTGCCGAGTCACAGCCTTGGTCAACTTGGGTATGACTTTACGTCGTGCGGCGGTCAACTCGCGGCCGACACGCGAGAGTTCTGCGTTCACCTTGGTAAGTGCGCCATTGAGGCGGGCGAGTTCCGCATCACGCTGTTCGAGGCTGTGAAGCTTGGCCTTGGCCGCGTCGCCGAACGAGATGACTGCGGCAAGTGAAGCCCCATATTTGCGCTTGAGCGAATGAATGACGTTTAATCGCTCTTCGAGCTGAGCTAACCGCGCCGGGTCCAAGTCCACACGTTCAACATAGCGCGAGAGGTCGGTCTGCAAATCGCGAAGTGTACTAACGGCCTGCTCGTGGGTCTCGACCAGCGGCCGAGTGGCAGGATCCACGCGCTGAAGTTCCTGCAACGTGCGGCCAAGCGCGCCGAGTTGGTTCAGCAAAGACGCTTCATCGCCATCCAGCGCACCGAGCGCGGACTGCGACAACTCGATAAGCCGCGCAGAATTACTCACACGGTGGTGCTCTGCCTCGACTTCGGCCTCCTCATCAGCACGCAACCGGGCGGCGGTGATTTCGTGGACTTGATGCCGGAGGAGATCCAACTGCTGCGCATAAGTGCGCTCGTCCACAATAAGCGCAGCCTTCTCAGCTTCGAGTGTAGCGCGACGGCGTGCGAGTTCGGCAAACGCGCCAACTTGGGCAGTCAGCCCACCAAACGCATCGAGGATAGCTAGTTGCTTGGCAGGATGCAGGAGCGACTGGTGGTCGTGCGGACCGTGCATATCCACGAGTAGTTCTCCGATGGCGACGAGCGCGGTCAGGGTAGCGGGCGAACCATTGACGAACTGGCGATTCGCCCCGCCGGCCGTAAAAACGCGCTTGAGGACGAGCTGATTGTCCTCGCACGGTTCGAGGCCGAGCTCTTCCAGCAACGGTGCGAGCGAGCGCACCAGCTTGCCTATCTCGAACGCTGCCTCAACGGCACAACTCTCCGCCCCGGCACGCAGCAAAGTGCGGTCAGCACGTTCGCCAAGGACGAGGTTTAGCGCGCCGATGATGATGGATTTACCCGCCCCGGTCTCGCCTGAGATGACGTTGCAGCCCGGGCGCAGTTCCAGCGTGAGGTCAGCCACGAGGGCGAGGTTCTTGATGCGGAGGGTGGTGAGCATCGCGCGGCAGTGGAATCATTCCGGCGGGAAGCAGACGGGCAAGAAATTTTTCCAGCAACGTGAAATGATTCGGGAATTCAGAATTCGGGTAGTGCGGGTTGCTGGTGCAGGCTGTGGACCTTTATTGGGGACGGCAGCCGCTCATACAGTCGGGCCGGGCTGCTTGAGCCACGCCTCTACTTCGTGCCGCGTTGGAATGCTTGCCTGCGCGCCCCGTCGAGTGACCGCGATGGCTGCTGCCGCACAACCGAACCGGGCGGCCCTGCGTGGCTCTACGCCGTCCACCAACTGCGTGACGAAGGCGCCGATGAACGTATCGCCTGCGCCGACCGTGTCCACAGCCTCAACTTTGAAGCCGGGTAGATGCCCGGTGAACTCCGGCGTGTCCAGCCACACGCCGTTGGCCCCGAGCGTGACCAACACGCGTGGGCAAGCGGAGCGCAGCTTGATGACGACGGCCGCACGCGCCGCGGTCGGGATGTCGCGCACTTCTACACCGCTAAGTTTGGTGGCCTCGTTTTCGTTGGGAATGATCCAGTCGCACAGGTGCAGCAGCGCATCGCTCACGGGCCTGAAGGGAGCGGGGTTGAGAATGGTCAGAAGACGGGCCTCGCGAGCGAGGCGCAGGGCCGCCTCCACTGAGGGTATTGGCGTTTCCAACTGTGCCACGACCGCCCGTGACTGCATGAATAGGTCGCGGTGCTGCTCGATGTCGGCGGCTGTGAGCGTGTCATTTGCCCCATTGGCCACGACGATCTGGTTCTGCCCAGCGGCGTCGAGGACGATCATTGCCGTACCGCTGGGCGTGTCCGAACGCCGCACCACGCCACGCACGCTCACGCCAGCTGCCTTGAGATTTGCCAACATCTCATCGCCAAAGGCATCTTGCCCCACCGCGCCAATGATGGCGGCGGGCGTGCCGAGACGGGCGAGGGCGCAGGCCTGATTCGCACCCTTACCGCCGGGCGCACGGCGGAAGTTGCGCCCGTGGACCGCTTCGCCCGGCGCGGCAAAGCGCTCGGTCTCGATGAAGAGGTCCATGTTGAAACTGCCAACCACGGTGACCATCCGGCGGTTTTAGCGAAGCCGTTGCCATCCGGCCAGCGGAATGCCGATGATGGAAAAGGGCCCAGTGACACATGGCCCACACGGTTAAACAGAGGTGGGATCGGCGAAAGTAAACGATTCCCTTCCCCCATGGGGTGAGGCAACTCAAGTTTTGGAATAGTCAGGGGAGAAACTCGGTTGCACCTCAACCCCTTGCTCCAACCTTGCAATCTGGCAGCCAGTTCCTCACTTCGCCCAACCCGCGCCCTGTGCGAGGCGCATGAGCAGGTAAGCCACTCCCGCCGTGGCGGGGAGGGTGAGCACCCACGCCCAGAGGATGCGCTCGACCACGCTCCATTGAATCGCGTTGAACCGCTTGGCGGTGCCGACGCCCATGATGCTGGTGGTGATGGCGTGCGTGGTCGAGACGGGCATGCCCAGCGTGGCCGCGACCGCGAGGACCGAGGCCGCAGTGGTCTCTGCCGCGAAGCCGTGGACGGGCTGGAGCTTCACCATCTTGTGGCCGAGGGTCTTGATAATGCGCCAGCCACCCGCGGCGGTGCCGGCGGCCATGGTCAGCGCGCAGACGCACTTAATCCAGATGGGGATCTGATCCTGCTTCGGGCCGAGGGTCTCGATCTTGAGGAAACTCAACCACTCCGGCGCATTGGTGAGGTCGCCGGCTTTGGTGCCTGCCACCAAGGCCAGCGCGATGATGCCCATCGTCTTTTGCGCGTCGTTCTGGCCGTGGCTCCAGCCCATGTAGGCGGCGCTGAAAATCTGGAGTTTACCGAAGGTCTGCGTGACCGTGCGGGGACGCCAGTTGAAGACCAGCAGGTAGAGCGCGCTCATCACGATGAAGCCGACGAGCAGGCCGACCACCGGCGAAGTGACCATCGGAATAATCACCTTGGGCAGCAACCCATCGGCCTTCCACAGCGGAAGGCCGGCCTTTTCCTTGAACCAAATAATGGCCGACCAACTGCCGTGCGCGGACGCCAGCGCAGCACCCACGAGCCCGCCGACCATCGCGTGCGTGGAACTGGACGGCAGCCCGAACCACCACGTGAGCAGGTTCCAGAAAATCCCGCCCAGCAGCGCGCAGATGACAGTGTGCGTGCTGACGTAGGAGGACTCCACCAGGCCGCTCGTGATGGTCTTGGCCACCGCCACGCCCATCAGCGCACCGATGAGGTTGGTGAAGGCCGCGAGCACGATGGCCTGGCGCGGCGTGAGCACCTTGGTGGAGACGACGGTAGCGATGGAGTTGGCCGTGTCGTGGAAGCCGTTGATGTATTCGAACACCAGCGCGACGAGCACGACCGTGATGACGAGTTCCATCGCGGGTCAGGAGTTCTTGAGGACGATGTGGGTGACGACGTTGCCGGCGTCGCGGCAGCGGTCAATGACCTTCTCGAGCAGGTCGAAAAGATCCTTCAGCAAGACCGTTTTGTGCGGCGGATGCTGGCCTTGATACAGTTCGCGGAGCAGTTCCAATACGGCCTTGTCGGCGTCGCCCTCGAGCTGCTGGAGGCGGTCGTTGAGGGATTTGACCTGTGCGATGTCCGGGCGGCGCAGCCCGCGCACCATGGTCACGAGTGTCTCGACGGCCTGCTCAATGAGCTTGGTCTGGCGGGAGAAGTCCAGCCCCCGCACCTGCTCGGGGGCGAGGTTGATGCGCTCGGCGAATTTCTCGACGGTCTTGGGGATCTTGTAGAGCGCGTTGGAGAGGGCCTCGATGTCCTCGCGTTCCAACGACGTGACGAAGGTGGTGGTGAGCGCCTCACTGATTTCCTGGGTGATCTTTTTATCCTTGCGGCGCGACTCGGCGAACTCCTCGAGACTGCCCGGTTGGCCGACGTTCTTGGCGAGCTTGACCATGGCTTGGATGCTGTGGCGCGCCTCCTCGGCGCTGGCTTCCAAAAGACCAAAAAACTGGTCTTCCTTACCGAATAATCGGGCGAGTGAAAACATGGCGATAGTTTAACACTCAGGGCTGCCGGTCGCGCACGCTTTTTCTCGCCCCGTCACTCAATCGTAACCTTCACTACCGGCGGCCGGGCGTAATCGACCCAGAGCCGTTCTAACTCCACCTTGTTCGCTGGGCCGTCGGCGAGGACGAAGCGGTAGCGGGAGATGTAAGGTTGGCCGGGCGTGATTTCCCAGTCGCCATCCGCCGAGGGCGCGACGCAGAGCTGCGGGTTGTTCGGGTTGAGCCGCAAAGGTTGCGGGGAGCGAAAGTTGGCCGGATGGATCAGCACCGCCAGGCCCGCCGGCGCACCTTGCAACTGCCCGCCCATGTGAACCCAGTTCGCCTTCGATGCGTCGCCCTTCGTGCGCTCGTCGCCATTCGAGGTCAGGAACGTCACCGCCTCGACTGGATCCCACGCTGCCGCGCCGCGCACGCCGAGGCCACCGTAGTGATACTTGAGCAGCTTCACCGCGCTGGTCCCCGCGCACTCCTGCCGGGAGACGAAGTCCATCAGCCACGCCCGGCCGCCGCTGGCTCCCACGGCATAGACGGTCACCGTCCATTCCTCGTTAAGCATGATCTTCGGCTCCAGTCCCAGCCGGTCCACGAACCGGTGGCGGCTCGCGAACCCGCCATGCACCGGACCGCTCCAAATGCGGTCCACGGCTATGAACTCCGTCACCGCTGTATTTTTATTATCGGCCTTGCCCATGTTCCAGAAATCTGGTGCACGCCCCTCGAACTGCGTTTTCGTCCACGCAAAGAAAATGCCACGCTGATGCTTGTGGTCCGGCGGGTAATCCGCCGTCACCAGCCGGCCAGCCGGCGTGAACACCGGATGTAGATAGACCCCGTGCGCGTAGTGCGCGGCTACACCCTCCGGGGGTATGCTTGGCGTGGTCTGGTAGGCGGCGACGGATTTACCGCCCACCGCGAGTTGCACGAGCGCGCCATCAATCTTAGCGGTCGCGACAGCGGCCGCCGCCTCGCCGGCCTTGAGGCGAAAGGTCTTAGTGGCCCCAGCTTTTAATTCATCGAGAACAAACCAACCCTTGCCCTCCCCGTCCGCTTGGAAGGGAATCACTTGGCCCGCCTCCGTCTCCAGCCGCTGCCAGCCGCGCGCCACCGCCGGCACGGCGAAGGATACGATAGTCTCGCGCCGGTCAGCGGCGGCGGCCTCGACCGTTACGCGCACCGCAGCTGCGTGAATCGGGAAGTGGCAGGCCAAGAGTAAACTGGCAGCGAGCAGCATAGGCTTTTTCATGAGTGAGACAGAGAATGAACCCGCGAGCTAGCGTGTCCATACTTTTGCCGAACTTGAGTGAAAATCACCCGTTTCCAGTGGTATTTGAAGTGACCAACAGCCAACCAAACAAAGTTCCTAGCTACCGGCTTGGCTCTCGCTTTGCCTATGCTAAGCTCCCCCGCAACATGACGGCTTCACTGCGCTTTCTCGGCTTCGCCGCGCTCGCTGCCGCGCTGCTTTCTCCCGTGCGCGGTGCCACCACCACCACCTTCGCTGGCAATGGTCAGGCGGGTTTCTCCGGCGACGGCGGCCCGGCGACGGC
>VHDH01000032.1 GCA_016871445.1 Verrucomicrobiota bacterium
ATGCGACACGAAGCACGCCGAGCGAACCGCACTCTCGAAGCTCGGGGTCATTTTCAAGGACGGCACCCCACGCCCGACGTTCGACCTCGTGCTGCAGCCCGCGAACGGGAGTTTGGCGCAGTCGCAGGCTTGGGAGGTAGCGAGTTTCCCCCTTGTCGGTCAGGCCGTCCAAGGTATGCCGTGGAATCTTTCGCCCAGGTTCAGGAACTTCGTTAAGCCAGGCTCAACGCGCGCACGTGACGCTTACTTTTCCTTCGCGAATTGTTCGTACCGTTGGGCGATCTTCGCGGCTTTCTCGTCGCCCTTATGGAAGATGACGCGGTAGCGCAGGAGGAGCTTCTCCCCGGGCTTGAGCGTGTGCGGGGCGTCCGGAAGATTCTTGTCGAGGCTCTTACTGCCAAAGGCGTTCGCCGTGAAGAGGCCGTAGTCGCGCACGTGCCACGGCGTGGGATGACGGAAGCTCGTGGGATGCTCCATGAACGCGACGCCAACGTGATCACCGCCCACGGGGCCATGGTAATCCACCCATTTTGCACGCTTGGCCCAAGTGTCTTTGTCGGTCGCGCCCTCGCTATTGATGATTTTGCCGCCTTGCTTTGAGGACAGCGCCATCGAGGTCGGGAGCCGCAGGCTGAAACCGGCGTCCTTCATGTCCGTGAACACCACCGGCTCCTTGGTTGTGTTGTGAAACTCGAGGCTCACATCCACCGTGCGCGAGGAGTCATCGGCGCGAAAGGTAAGGCGCCGGGTGTCTTCCATGATTTTCTTGCCGCCCTCGAAGGCAACGTAGTCGTTAATGGTGACGATGGTGGCTTGGTCAGTGGTGGCGGAGGTTTCCTTGAACTCGCGGTGCTGGGTGACGCCGAGATGTGCGAGCTTGGCTTTCAGCGCCTCCTCTTTGGTCTTCGGCCCCTCGAAGGAAGAGCGGTCGTGCCAAAACTCCAGTCCGTTGATGTTCTGATGGCCGAAGTAAAAGGAGCGATGGTGTGGGTGGTCGTGCTGCTCGCCTTCCACCTTGTCCATCGGGAAGCGGCGGGTCATCTCTTTGCCGGTGGGGCCGATGATGGGCCAAAGGATGGGTTTGTTCTGCGAGAGGGTGACGTATTCGGTGAAGAGCTGGCCGTCGAGCTTCACCACCAGTCCACCGGGCGACTTCTCGATGGCGAACCCTTTTTTCTCTGCAGCAGGAGCCAGAGCGATCGTGGCCAATAGCGCAGCAGCAAGCGTAAAGGTAAGACGAAAAGTGGATTGCTTAAGGTGCATATCGAAGTTGTGATGCTTTTGGACGCCTAAAGGGAGGAAAAAGTTCGCGGAACTTAACCACCGACCAGCACTTGCCGCTCCTCGTTCACACGAACTTGCCGGGGTTCAAAATCCCGCGCGGATCCAGGGCGCGCTTGAGCGAGCGATGCAACGCCCGCACGTCCTCGTTCGCTGCGAGCGGCCACCACGGTTTCTTCGCCAAGCCGATCCCGTGCTCGCCCGTGATCACGCCGCCCCACGCGAGGATTCGCCGGAAAAGATCGTCGAGCGCGGCGTCCGCGCGGGCGCGGTTGCCCGGCTGCGCGTAATCCACCATCACGTTCACGTGGATGTTGCCGTCGCCGGCGTGCCCGAAGCACGCAATGGGTAACCCGTGCTTTTTCTGAAGTCGCGCAGCGAACTTAAACAACTCCTCCAATTGTCCGCGCGGAACCGTGATGTCCTCGTTCAACTTCGTCAGCCCCGTGTCACGCAGGCTGTAGCTGAATTCACGGCGCAAACCCCAGAGCGCCTCAACAGCGGGGGCTCCCAAGGCGCGGTTCACGAACGTCGGCCGCTGCGCCCCGACGAGCCGCTCCACGTCCTTCAACTCGGCGCGCACGGAGCGTTCTTGCCCATCCAACTCAACAAAGAGCATCGCACGGCACCCGGCGAGCTGCGCGCTTTTCGTTCGCCGGTGGGCGGCGGCGAGCGTGAACTCATCCGCAATCTCCAGCGCGCACGGCAAAAACCCGGCATGGAAAATTGCCGCGAGCGAACGCGCCGCAGCGTGCGCAGTGTTGAAGCCGATGCCAAGCAGCGCGCGATAGGGCGGCAGCGGTAAGAGCTTCAATGTGGCTTCGGTCACGACGCCCAGTAAACCCTCAGAGCCAACGAACACGCGGTGCAGGTCGAAGCCGGTCTTGTTTTTGTGGCAGCGGCTGCCGAGGCGGACAAGCCGGCCATCCGCGAGCGCGACTTGCAGGCCGAGGACGTAATCGCGCGTTACGCCGTATTTGAGGCAGCGCGGCCCACCAGCGTTGGTGGCGATGTTTCCGCCGAGCGAACAATCAGCGCGGCTGGCGGGGTCGGGTGGGTAATAAAGGCCGCGCTTTTCGGCCGCCGCTTGCAGCTTCGCCGTGAGCACGCCTGGCTCCACCACGGCCACGAAGTCACGCGCGTTGATTTCCTTGATGCGGTTCATCCTCGCGACGGAAAGGGCGATGCCGCCATGCACAGGCACGCAACCGCCCACGTAGCCGTGGCCGGCGCCGCGCGGAGTGACCGGAATTCGGTGCTCGTGCGCGAGGTGCAGCACGGCGGCGACGGCCTCGGGCGACTTCGGCAGCGCGACGATGTCTGGCAGCTGCGCGGCGAACCACTTGTCGCTGGCGTGCGCGGTGCGCGAGGCTTCGTCCACGCGGAGTTCAGCAGCGGTTAGGACGCGGCGCAGCTTTGGCAGGATTTTTTTAAGGCGTTCGTTCACGCACTAAACAATTAGATTGGGAATAGGATTAAGAGCAAGTGGGACGCCGGCGAATTTGGCTCTTGTCTGTGTTCCTGATCCTAATCCTGCTCCTCCGCTGCATTTCCTCTTCCGCCATTGTGTACTAACTCAAGTGCTTCCTTCGCGTCCTCGTCTGGTACCTGCACCTTGATACCGCCGGCGGCGAGCGCGTAGCCCTCAATGCTCAATGCGGACAGCTCGTCCATGACAAAGACGCGCAAACCAGCGGCCTCTAGGCGCGAGCGCACGAGTTGCGCTTCGGCGGAGTTGAATGCGGTGAATACGGTGACGAGTGGCATGGCTCAGGCTAAAGTTCGGGCGGTTGGGTTACGGCTGATGCCGTTGCTGGGATGCACGGGTTGATGAAAACCATCATGCGAGCCGTACTTTGCAGGAGTAGAACTAACACGCTTAGAGTCATTTTTGCGGAAAGGTCGGTCACGACATCTGAATTTATAACAGATAACCGCTTGGTTAGCCAGATTTCGCTGCGCTCCTAAAAACCCTTTCTGGCCAACGCTTAAAGCCTGAGATAGTTCACGTTAAGGTTACCCTATCAAAATCGCTCGACTCTCGAGCCCGCTCAGGCGCTACTGGGCAAGCGGTTTCTGGCTCGTGAGCTTATTTCAAATCCTGCCTTGTCCTATGCCCTCTGACCTTATTCTCATCACTGGTTCTGCCGGTCGCGTTGGTCAAGCCGTCGTAAAGGAACTGCTGGTCCGCGGCGAGCGCGTGCGTGGCTTTGACCGTTTGGCCACGCCGGGTCTTGCTGATTCGCACATTGGCAATCTCACTGACGCAGCTGCTGTCCGCCGCGCCGCCGAGGGTGCGGATGTGGTCATTCACCTCGCCGCTACGCCCGACGACGCCGATTTCATGTCGGAAATTCTTCCGAACAATCTCATCGGCTTGCATCACGTGCTTGAAGCCACGCGGCTTGCCGGCGCGCGCCGCCTCGTCCTTGCCAGCACGGGCCAGGTGAATTGGTGGCAGCGCGAACGCACCCGGCACGCCATCCGGCCGGACGAACTGCCCTCGCCCCGTTACTGGTACGCGGCAGCGAAGGTCTTTGCCGAAGCCATCGGCCAAAGTTACTCGGAAACGCACGGGTTGAGCGTCATTGCCGCGCGGTTAGGTTGGTGTCCGCGACCCGGCCAGGAGAAGGAAATTGCTGCGCTTGAATGGGCCAGGGATCTGTACCTCAGCCCCGGTGACGCGGGTCGTTTCTTCTACGCGGCCGCGCGCGCGCCGCTCGCCCTCCGCTTCACGGTCGTCTATGCCACCAGCCGGCATATACACTTGCCGCGTTTCGACCTTGGCCCCACGAAGGCATTGTTGGGGTGGGAACCGCAAGAGCAATGGCCGGACGGTCTGCCGCCCGAAGTGCTCGCGTGAGCGCCGAAAACTATTACGTGTAGGTAATAACTGGTTGCCAAAGCCTGTCCCGTGGTCGATGCTTCGCCGTGACATCGGCCATGAAAAAGCAGTTCTTTCCTGCGACTTTTACGCGCGCCTTCGCAACCCTATTCTTCGCCCTCTCGGCCGCCCTGCTGACCGCGGCCGACTGGCCGCAATATCGTGGCGGGTCGGAGTTGCGCGGCGTCGCCACCGGCAAACTTGCCGACAAGCTCGACCTGCTTTGGAGCTGCAAGACCGGCGGGCCGGTGAAATCCTCCGCTGCCATTGTGGGCGGGAACGTCTTCGTCGGCTCGGACGACGGTTTCCTCTACTCGCTGTCGCTGGCCACCGGGAAGACGAACTGGACGTTCAAGACCGGCGGCAACGTCGAGTCCTCGCCGCTCGTCCATGCGGGTCGCGTCTTCTTTGGCTCGGATGAACCCATGTTTTACGCGCTCGACGCGAAGAGCGGAAAACAGGCTTGGAAATTCCCCGTCGGCGATAAGATGCCCGGCGCGCCCAACCTTGTTCGTGCGCCCAATGGCAAGGACTGGAACGTCGTTTTCGGCAACCACGACGCAAAGCTTTACTGCCTTGATGTCTTAACCGGGAAATCCAATTGGGTCTATGAGACCGGCAGCGGCATTAATGGCACGCCCGCTGTCTTCGCCGGCAAGACCGCGCTCGGCGGCTGCGACGCGCTGTTGCACATCGTCGCCCTGACCAACGGAACAAAGGTCAAGGAATTGGAAATCGGCGCCCCCATCCTCGGCTCCGTGGCCGTGGCCGATGGACGCGTATATGGCGGACACTTCGAGAACCAGGTCTTCTGCGTGGACCTTGCCAAGGGCACAAACCTATGGAACTACCGCGACCGGGCCTTTGCTTACGTCTCCTCGCCCGCCGTGCTCGGCGACCGCCTTGTCATCGGCGGGCGCGACAAGCGCGTCCACTGCCTCGGCACGAAGGACGGCGAAGCAATTTGGACCTTCGGCACGCGCGGCAAAGTAGACAGTTCCCCGGTCATTTGCGACGGCAAGGTCATCATCGGCTCGGAGGATGGCCGACTCTATGTGCTTGCTCTGGCGGATGGCAAAGAACTGTGGAGTTACGAAATCGGCCAAGGCCTGACAGCCTCGCCAGCCGTGGCCGATGGCCGGGTGGTCATTGGTAGTGAGGACGGGAGCGTTTATTGCTTTGGAGTCAAGTTAGCCAAGTGAGTTTCAACCTTCTCCATGAGCATCATCACCATCGCACCTCTCCCGCCCGGCGCGAAGCCCGCCGCGCCTCCGCTCCAGAAGGAAACCACCGCCGGCAGTTACTTCATCACGAACTATCCGCCGTTTAACTTCTGGAAGCCGGAGTTTGTGCCTGCGCTGCACTCCGCCATGGCGCAGTTGCCGCGAGCAAGCGTGCCGCTCGGCCTCTACACGCACATTCCTTTTTGCCGGAAGCGCTGCCACTTCTGCTACTTCAAGGTCTATACCGACAAGGATTCTTCTGAGATCAAGGGCTACATCGAGGCCGTGCTGAAGGAGTTCGCGCTCTACGCGGGCCAGCCGTTCGTCGGCGGGCGCAAGCCAAAGTTCATTTATTTTGGTGGCGGCACGCCGAGTTATCTCTCGCCTGAACAGCTACGCCATTTGACCGATGGCATGAAGCAGTTGCTGCCGTGGGACGACGCGGAGGAAATCACCTTCGAGGCCGAGCCGGGCACGCTCACCGACCACAAGCTCCGCGCCATCCGCGAGCTGGGTGTCACGCGCCTTTCCCTCGGCATTGAGCACTTCGACGACCACATCCTTGAAATCAACGGCCGGGCTCATCGCTCGAAGGAAATCGCCCGCGCCTACGCCTACGCGCGCGAAATCGGCTTCCCGCAGATCAACATTGACCTCATCGCCGGCATGGTCGAGGAGACCGAGGACAAGTGGAAGGACGCCGTCGCCCAGGCGCTCACGCTGCAGCCCGACTCATTGACGATTTATCAGATGGAAGTGCCCTTCAATACGGGCATCTACCAGCAGATGAAGGCGCAAGGCAAACTCGTCGCGCCCGTGGCCGACTGGGAGACGAAGCGCCGCTGGGTGGACTACGCCTTCCGCGAATTCGAGCGCGCGGGCTACGCGGTCAACAGCACCAGCACCGTCGTGCGCGACCCGGCGAAGGTGAAGTTCCTCTATCGCGAAGGACTTTTCTCGGGTGCGGATTTGCTGTCGGTCGGCGTCGCGAGCTTCGGCCACATCAATGGCGTTCACTATCAGAACCAGGCGGATTTTGACCCGTATCTCGCGAAGGTGAACGCGGGCGAGTTGCCTATCTTCCGCGCCTACCCAACGCAGCCGGACGAGCGCTACATCCGCGAGTTCATGCTGATGCTCAAGCTCGGCGCGAACAGCCGCAGTCAGTTTGCGGCGAAGTTCGGGGCTGACCCGCTGGAGCAGTTCGCCGCGCCGCTCAAGCAATTGCAGGACTGGGGCTGCCTCACCGTGGACGGTGACCGCCTCACGCTCACCCGCGACGCGCTGCTGCAGGTGGACCGGCTGTTGATTGAGTTTTTCAAGCCGGAGCATCGGGCCAAGAGAACAAGTTGAACGTTTCGCCATGTCTTCCCCAGTTCTTCCCATCGCTTATCCGCTCGACGACTTCTACGCACAGGCAGGTCGCGCTTTGCCGCCGATCGAGTTGGTCGAGGGCGATGCCGTGCCCGAGCCCTACAAGTCCTTGCTCGTGCATCAGGACGACATGACGCCGACGCTGGAGAAGTTTCACCGCCAGCGCATCCACCTCGAAGTCCTCAGCCGCCAACAGCGCGATGACTTTTACTTTCGCGAGGTCGTGCTGCTGTTGGACAAGACCGACAAACCCGTCGAGTTCGGGGCCATTAAGATCAACCTCGCCCTGTTTCCGCTCGCTGCGCGGAAAGAGATTCTCGAAGAATGCCGCCCGCTCGGCACGCTGCTCGCGGACTACGTCATCACCCACACCAGCCGCCCGAAGGCCTTCCTCCGCATCCAGTCGGACGACTTCATCAACGCGTCGCTTAAGCTCGACCGTTCACACTGGCTTTACGGGCGCCGCAACACCCTCTGGGACGCGCAGCAACGCCCGTTGGCAGAGATCATAGAGATTCTGCCGCCGGGCTAAGCCTACCGAGGCTAATGCGCAGACTGGACAACGCGCCGGGTTTGCGTGTCCATTGCGCGGCAAATCTAATGTCCGCCCCTTCCTCCGCCCCGCTTCTGGACGTGCGCCGCTGCACGATCCGCTTTGGCGGCCTCACGGCAGTAAGCGCGTTGGACTTGCAAATCGCTCCCGACCAGCTTGTTGGCCTCATCGGCCCCAACGGTGCCGGCAAGACCACCGTCTTCAACCTCATCACCGGCGTCTATGAGCCGAACGAGGGGACGATCGCGTTTGGCGGCAGCGACATCCACGGCCTTGCGCCCTACGAGATCACCGAGCACGGCATCGCCCGCACGTTTCAGAACATCCGGCTGTTCCCGTCGCTCTCCGTCTTCGACAACGTCCGCGTTGCGTTCCACCTGCACGTGGTCAGTGGCGTGGTGCACTCACTCACGCGCGGGCCGGTCTTTCGCCACGAGGAGAAGGAAATCGCCGCGCAGGTCATGGAACTGCTGGACATCTTCAAGCTCGGCAAATTCGTCGATACGCCCGCCAAAAGCCTGCCCTACGGCGATCAACGGCGGCTGGAAATCGTCCGCGCCCTCGCCACGCGCCCGAAGCTTCTGCTGCTGGACGAACCCGCCGCCGGCATGAATCCGACCGAGAAGGTCGAGCTGATGCAACTCATCCGCTTCATCAAGGACAAGTATCGCCTCGCCGTGCTGCTGGTGGAGCACGACATGCAGGTCGTCATGGGCATTTGCGAGCGCATCGCCGTGCTGGACTACGGCGTGAAGATCGCGGAAGGGACGCCGGCGGAAGTGCGGAAGGACCCGAAGGTGATTGAAGCATACCTCGGTGAAGATCATTTGAAGGAAGGCTGACGATGCTTGAGGTGAAAAATCTCCAGGTGAACTACGGCGCGATCACCGCGCTGCACGGCATCTCCCTCTCGGTTTCCAAGGGCGACATCGTCACGCTCATTGGTGGCAACGGCGCGGGCAAGACCACGACTCTCCGCGCCATCTCCGGCTTGCAGACGGCTGCGGCGGGCGAAGTCCTCTACGAAGGTCGCGCCATCACCCGGCTGCCTGCCCACGAGATCGTGAAGCTCGGCCTCGCGCACGTGCCCGAGGGCCGCATGGTCTTCGCCAACCTCACCGTGCTGGAGAATCTCCAGATGGGTGCCTACCTCCGCGGCGACCGTGCCGGCATCGCAGCGGACATGGACTACGTCTTCAGCATCTTCCCGCGCCTGAAGGAGCGCGAGCGGCAGGTCTCCGGCACGCTCTCCGGCGGCGAGCAGCAGATGCTCGCCATCGGCCGCGCGCTCATGAGCAAGCCGCGTTTCCTCATGCTGGACGAGCCCTCGCTCGGCATCGCCCCGCTGCTAGTGAAGACAATTTTCGAGAAGATCGTGGAGATCAACCGCCAGCAGGGCATCACCATCCTGCTCGTCGAGCAGAACGCCAACCTTGCCCTCGAAGTCTCGCGCTTCGGCTACGTGCTGGAGACCGGCCGCGTCATCTTGCAGGACGAGTCCGCCAAACTCCGCACCAACCCGCAGGTCAAGAGCGCGTATCTGGGCGGATGATCGGCGGCCGGGCCGGGCCGGCGATTGACAGTCGTGCTCGGGGGGGGGTATTCCAAAGACCATGAAAGCCTCCTCACAGCGAACTGCGGCCGCGCGTGGCTTCACGCTCATCGAACTACTCGTCGTCATCGCCATCATCGCGATTCTGGCGGGGCTGCTGCTGCCCTCGCTGTCCCGAGCCAAATTCAAAGCCAAAGTCGTACACTGCACTTCTAACTATAAGCAATGGGGGGTGGCTATCTACGCCTATGCGTCTGACTCCGATGGTAGATTCCCTTCGTGGGCGATGGGTGGCACAGGCAGGAATACATGGGACGTGCCGACCAACCTGATCCCGGCGATGACCGCTTACGGGATGTCGGTGCCCATGTGGTTTTGCCCCGTGAAACCTCGGGCGCGCGATCCCGTTGATGCTTGGTGTCAGACCAATCTGGGCCGGAAAGTCGAATCCACAGCCGACCTCCTCGCCTACTACACCCGCATCTACGGTTACTTCGCCATTTTGGAAGGTCACAACTGGTGGGTGCCTCGGCTCAATGGCGGGGTGAAGTCGCCACAAAACACGACCACCAATCGCGTGAGTGATTTCTGGCCCGAGCGAATGGAAGACACGTTCGCCGCGCGCTTGCCGATCATGTCCGATCGCTGCTCGGCCCTGGATAACACGACCACCGAAGGTCATCCGTGGAAGAATCGGGTGGATTCGGTGAACCTGCTGTTCGGCGATGGCCACGTGGAGCTGAATAGCAGGGCGAAGATTCAGTTGCACACGATTCAAAGTGCCAACGGAAACAATTATTATTGATGCTTTCTTTGACTGGCGCCCGCGTCGGAAATCTCTTTGAGTCGCGGGCGTGAACAAGTTGAAAGCAGCATATTCCGTTTAGGCGGATTTGGTCACCGCGGTAGACCCCTTGCTCTGCGTGGATGAGAGCTGAATCGTTATTTGACACCTGGGGATTCGACCCGTATATGTCCGGCCGTTTGTTGCTCAAACCCAAAACTCAAAAACATCATGCCCATCGCCGTAGGAACCAAAGCCCCTGATTTCTCCCTCAAGTCCAAGAACGCTGCCGGCGTAACCGACGTGAAGCTCTCCGCCAACTTCGGCAAGAAGAACACGGTCATCCTCTTCTTCCCGCTTGCCTTCACTGGTGTCTGCACCACCGAGTTGTGCGACATCACAGCTGGCCTCTCCGCCTACACCAACCTTAACGCTGACGTCATCGCCATCAGCGTGGACAGCCCGTTCGCGCAGGAGGCCTGGGCGCAGAAGGAGAAGATTAGCATCACCATCGCCAGCGATTTGAACAAGAAAACCGCCGCCGACTACGGCGTGCTGTTGCCCGACCTAGCCGGTTTTGGGGCCACCAGCGCCCGGGCTGCGTTTGTTGTGGATAAGGCCGGCGTTGTGAAATATAGCGAGCAGACGCCGACCCCGAAGGATCTACCCAACTTCGCCGCCGTGAAGGATTGCTTGGCCAAGCTGAAGTAACCCGGATCACATGCGCTTCGTCCAAGGCATTACCATGAAAACTCTCCACCTTCTCAGTGCCGCCGCCGCGTTTGCCTTCACCGGGTTGACCGGCCTAGCGGCGGACCTCAAGGCCGGCGATCCTGCCCCGAACTTTAAACTACAGGGCAGCGACGGCAAGACCTACAGCCTCGCTGACTTCCAAGGCAAACAGGCCGTGGTCATCGCGTGGTTCCCGAAGGCTTTCACCGGCGGCTGCACGGCCGAATGTAAGAACCTCAAAGCCGAGGGCGCGGCGTTGAAAAAGTTCGATGTGGCTTACTTCACCGCCAGCGTGGACAACCACGACGGAGAAAAGGGCAACGCGGCCTTCGCTAAGTCGCTCGACCTCGATTACCCCATTCTCAGCGATCCAAAGAAGGAGTTGTCTGGGGCGCTGGGCGTCCTTAATGAGCGCGGTATGGCATCGCGCTGGACTTATTACATCGGCAAGGACGGCAAAATTCTCCATGTGGATAAGGCGGTGAAGCCCGCCAGTGCCGCGGCGGACATCGCCGCCAAGTTGAAGGAACTCGGCGTCGCGGCGAAGAAATAGGCTTCGTCCAGACTGTTCACTAACTCCTCGCTCTTGCAAGAGGGCGGGGAGTTTTACTTGCGGGAAACCCCGGGCAGCTTACGCAGGGAGGTGGAAGTAGGCGTGGATATGCGGTTCGCCCCGGAAATACCACACCATGTCAGGCCCCTCAATTTGCCAGGTGTCCCAAACGCGGTCGTTGCCGATGTCGTATTCGCCGCCGTAGCAGGAGATGAACAGCCGCTGGACCAATTGCTTGTCTTCGATGGTTTTCATCGTGGCGGCGACGTCGTCGGGCCGGAAGCACACCAACATGCGGCGCATGGTGTCGAGGAGCTTGGCCTGCTGATCCTTGCTGAGGTCGGCCCCGCTGAGGCCGGGCAGGTCGGTCTTGCGCTTCTGGATGACGGCGGCCGGGCTTTCGCTGCGTGGCTCGCGGCCGACGAGGATTTTTTCCTGCTGCTTGCCATCCAAGGTACGAACAAATTCGTTGAAGATTAGCCCTTGGTACCAGAACGGATTGCCCTCGTGGTCCTTTGACTCGTGGAAGGCCTTGGCAAAGTTACCGTAGAAAATCGGTGCGCCGCCGAAGCCAAGGCCCGTGTCCGTGTGCGCATTGCAGCGGCGGGTGACGTGGTGGCCAGTGTAGATGAACTCGAAGTTTTTGTCTTCGGGCGTGCCAAAAAAAGCGACCGAGGGCGTGTTCTTGATTTGGCCCATGAGATCCTTTTGCACTTGCCAGTTCATTTGCTCGCGGTGAGCCGGGTGATGCAGCGACTCGAAAATCTGCCGCACCAAGTCCTGCTGGTCCTTGGTGTAAAACGTGTGCAGGCGTTCCTCAGGGCAGACATACCACCAGTTGCTTACGAACTGGCGCTTTGGGTGGTTGACGGGGAGGCAGATCTTGGCGCGCTGCGGCTCGGTGAGGCTCTTGAAGAACTGCATGGGCAGCGAATCTTTGCCGGTCGGAGCGGCGGGGAGTTTGGGCAGCGCGGCCAACGTGGCCACAGCCCCGAGAGCACGAAACGCTTCACGGCGGCTGAGAAACTTTGAGTTGATGTTGGAAAGGGGTTTCTGCATACGTGCACTTTCATGCGCCAGAGAGAAAACGCTAGCCCAATTTCTCGCCCCGGTTGATTGGGCGCAGCTTGACCCTATCCAACGGATTCTGGGCTCAAAGCCGCCTTACTGTGAAATTGGCTACTTCTTCAATCCCGCTGGGGTGGGTAAGAAGCTTTTGAAGCTGATGCCCTCGGGGGTGGTGGCCGTGGCCGTGACGGTAAAGCCCAAATACTTCGCGATGGCCCCGAACGGCGGCAGCAGTGAGAAGTCCATGATGTTCTGGAGTTCCTTGAGCGGCGCAAGGCCTGCACCTGGCGCGGGCACGGGCAGCGCAAACATTTGTTCTAGCGCGGTGGGATCTCTCTTTAGCATTTCCATGAGGAGGCGGACGGTCTCAACTTGATTGTCATATTGGAACCAGCCGGTTTGGAAGCCGCCGACTTTTTCTGCCGCTTCCGCCAGGCCCGCCACGCCGCTCAACGGCTTGGCCTGGCCCTCTGCGCCGCGTAACAACTTTTCAAGCATTGCGACGTCGGTCGCCACGGCCAGGTATCCGCCGGTGGTGGAGATCACTAATTGCGCATTGCCGCCTGCCGGCGCGCCCATGCCCGGCAGCAGGGATAATGTGTAGATTTTTCGGCCGAGGAACTCTCGCTCCTGCGGCGGCAGCGGGCTGACCGTGCGTAAAGCCTGTAATAGCGCCTCCGGTTTTGGCGAGCCGATGAGAAACAAGGACGGTGGCGACTTCATCTCCGCGAGTGTGGTGCCGGACGGCGACTTCTGCACGGTTATGAAATCCGTGCCGAGATTGCCGAAGAGTTGCTTACGTAGGTCAAAGTTTGGGTCCTTGTCCTTGCCGACGTTTTCGAGCAAGAGTGTGACCACGCCGGCCATTTGCGGGTTGAGATCTGTGAGGATCCGCTCGACAGTGGCAAACGCCTTCGCGCCATCCAGCCGGATGCGTGTGAATTTCGCTACGTCAGCGCCTACGATCGGCACCGGACCGGCCTCCTTAGGCTCGATTGCAAGGATGTTCATCAGGCCCTTGCGCCTCGCCTCCGGGGCTTGGACGAAAACGTCAACGTGCATACCCTCATTCGCCTGTCGTGCGGCCATCGCCAAACCGTCAACCCCGCCGAGGCCGATGGCATCGAGGATACGCTGTGGCGTGATGTCTTCCAGCGGGCTGGGCAGCTTGGCCAACATGGCCACAAACGCTTTCATGTTTACCCAGCCGAAGGCTTGCGCGTCGCGGCCCACGGTACTGCGCGCGCGCTCGAACTCTGGGTTTTCGTCCAGCCCGGTACCGCCACCGTCCTTACGGGCCAAAACCTTTTCTAACACCTTCGTGTTTTCGCTTAGAAGCAGCAGTGAGCCGGCTTGACCGACAAAGGGCTGTGACTTTTTCTTGCCGGCGTCATCGTCCTTAGCTTTCACCGCGCGGGTGAACTTCACGCCGCGCACGGTCTCCCGCTGCATGGACATACCTGCGTTAGCGTCGCGTTTCTCGCACCGCTCAAGGAAGGCGGTGAGCTGCTTGGCTTTGTCCTTTACGTCCATGAGTATCACCATTTCCGGCCCGGTATTCGGCTCGCCGGCCAACTCGTTGGGTACGACACCAAGGGTGATCTGGCCGCTCATGAGCGGCTTGAATTCCTCCCAGTCGCGCTCGAAATTCTTGCCCTCTTGGCCGATGAATTCCCTAAACTTTTCCTCAAATTTCGTAGCAAAGGGCCGCATCGCCGGATCACGCCATAGCTGGACAAAGGAAAAATCCTTTGCGGCGGCGGCGGTCTTGTCCCAGTCCGGAATGTTCAAGAGCACCAGCGTGTCAGCCGGCAGGAGCTTCTCGGCGGGCGGGACGGCGGGGGCGGGCAGCGTGAAGGCGAGGGCGAAGCCCAGCCAGAGGGGAGCGAGCAGGCGATTCATGAGCGTGTGAGTCGGGCCGCGCACAGCGGCTGCGGGAGAGTACCCGCAAGGAGTTAATAGGGTTTTTAGTATCTAACGGCCATGGTTGTAGGCCGTGGCCAGCCACTTGGCAAGCAACACGGGGTTACTGGGGGCACTGCAAATTAACGGAAATGGGAAGGCAGCGTGAAAAAAACCCGCCTGCCGAGCTGAACCTTTTTTGTCCACTGGCTATAATCGTGGGCCCCGCATGGCTGGGCGGTTTTGCCTGCGCTGGTAGCGCCAGAGATACCGAGCGCAAACAGCCAGCACGATGACGAATACCCCAGCGGCGATGTAGGCAAACATCCGCAGGGTCTTCGCCTGTTTCAGCATTTTCTCTGTGTCAGCGCGCAGGTGCTGCTTGAGCAGCGCATCCTCTTGTTCCGGCGTCATGTCAGCAAACGGGTCCTCACGCACCTTAAGCGTGAAGAGCCCCTCGGCGTCTGGTACGCCAAACTCGGCAGGAAAGTTGGCGAGTTGTTCCTCATCGGGCGGGTGGAAGCCCAGCCCGCGCCAGAACTGCAACGACTCGCGCGTCCACATGCGGGCCAGGGCATGGTTGCGGCCCACCGTGCGCAGCCGTTCCCATAGCAGCGGCCGGAGCGTGTCTGCTAGCCCGAAATCCGCAAACACCGCGCTGTGAAGCAGCCCGTGCTGCCGGTGGCGCTGCATTCCAATGGCGGCGACCACTTGGCCCACCTCGGTGCAAACCACTTGGAATTCCGTAAGCCGTTTCTCCAACGCCGCCGCATCCAGCCGCTCGGCCTCCCAGAGGGGACGCAGCACCGGTAGGTCATCAAGTGTTGCCCGGCGGGCTTGAAACTGCGGAACCGTCATGAACTGCAAGGGTAGGGGAAATGGCTTAATGGCGTAAAGTCAGGTTCCCAAACCTTCCGCTGGGTGAGTTCTTAAGAAGATGCAGTTACAAGGCGCTCATTTGCAGGAGAAGAAAGTCCAGAAATTATGTTGACTTAAACGCGCAGCGGCATAGTTTGTGCGTCCGGTTCATACGGAACCGTCAGTAATTAAATAGCTAATCGGGCCGATCTTCTTTGTAAGGCAAACGGTTCGATGGCTTTTTTTTCTCTGACGGGACTTAAAAAATCGGGACGGGTGAAATTGTTTTCGCCCATGTAGCTCAGTTGGCAGAGCACGTCCTTGGTAAGGACGAGGTCACCGGTTCAAGCCCGGTCATGGGCTCCATAATTGGCTTGGGTCGGTCGGTAGTAGTCGGACAACTTAGTAAGTTAAACCATTAACTAGAACATCGCAAATGGCAAAAGAAGCGTTTCAACGGACGAAACCCCACGTGAACGTCGGCACCATCGGCCACGTTGACCACGGCAAATCCACCCTCACGGCGTGTATCGTGGCCGTGCAGAATCGCAAGGGCCTCGCCCCAGCAATTTCCTACGCCGACATTACCAAGGGCGGCACGGTGCGCGACGAGTCCAAGACCGTCACCATCGCCGCCTCGCACGTAGAGTACGAGTCAGAGAAGCGCCATTACGCTCACGTGGATTGCCCTGGCCACGCTGACTATGTCAAAAACATGATTACCGGTGCCGCCCAGATGGACGGTGCTATTCTCGTCGTGTCAGCTGCCGATGGCCCGATGCCTCAGACGCGCGAGCACATCCTATTGGCCCGTCAGGTCGGTGTGCCGGCCATCGTGGTCTTCTTGAACAAAGTTGACCTCGTGGACGACAAGGAACTGCTTGACTTGGTTGAGATGGAAATTCGCGACCTGCTCACGAAGTATCAGTTCCCCGGTGACAAGACTCCAATCATCCGTGGTAGCGCCACCGCCGCTATGGCTGGTAAGCCTGAGGGCGACAAGGCCGTGCAGGAACTTTTAACGGCAATCGACACATTCATTCCGGAGCCGGTGCGGGAGGTTGATAAGTCGTTCCTTATGTGTATCGAGGACGTTTTCAACATTGAAGGTCGCGGCACGGTCGTGACCGGCCGGGTGGAGCGCGGCATCCTCAAGAAGATGGAAGAAGTTGAGATCGTTGGATTGAAGGAAACCCGTAAAACAACTGCGACTGACATCGAAATGTTCCGCAAGCTGCTTGATGAGGCTCGCTCGGGCGAAAACGTGGGTGTGCTGCTCCGTGGCACCAAGAAGGAAGAGGTCGAGCGCGGCATGGTGTTGGCCAAGCCGGGCAGCATAAAGCCTTATACCAAATTCAAGGCCGAGGTCTATGTCCTCACTAAGGACGAAGGTGGCCGTCATACGCCGTTCTTCAACAAGTATCGCCCCCAATTCTACTTCCGCACCTCCGATGTGACGGGCAACGTCACGCTGCCGACGGGCGTGGAAATGGTAATGCCGGGCGACAACGTCTCCGTTGATGTTGAGTTGATCGTCGGCGTGGCGATGGAAAAAGGTCAGCGCTTCGCCATCCGCGAAGGCGGCCGGACCATCGGTGCGGGCCGCGTAAGCGACATCGTCTCCTAACACTAACACTTAAATTGGGGCGCGCGAGGTAAGAAACTCGCGTCCCCTTTCGTCTCTCTGAATAAAAGCATTCAATGGCGATACGGCGTTAGCTCAATTGGTAGAGTAGCGGTCTCCAAAACCGTTGGTTGGGGGTTCGAGTCCCTCACGCCGTGCCAGTGCCCGGCCCCCGGAGGGGTGGCAGAGTGGTCTATCGCGGCGGTCTTGAAAACCGCTTTGGGCTAAACACCCAACGGGGGTTCGAATCCCTCCCCCTCCGCCAACAAATCGAACGCAGTCGAAGCAGAAACGAAAAAACAGCGTGCAAATTTGGCAATACATCCTGCTGGGCGTCGTGGTCGCCGTCTTCTTCTGGGCATGGCAGAAGGGCCACCTGCTGCGGATGGGCAATTACGTGGACGAAACGAAGGTTGAACTGCGCAAGTGTACATGGCCTACGCGCGAAGAACTCAAAGGCTCGACCGTCGTGGTCATCATTAGCGCCGCCCTCGTGGCCGTGTTCACCGTTGGGGTGGACTTTCTTATCAGCCTGTTCGTGAAGATGCTGAACAACTTTTAACGCAACGCCCGCCATGCAAAGCCAGTGGTTCGCCATTCACACCCTCTCCGGCCAGGAGCTCAAGGTGCGTGACAACATCGAGAAGCGCATCAAGACCGAGGAGATGCAGGAGTTCATCAAGGAAGTCCTCGTCCCGATGGAAAAAGTCGTCGAGGTCCGCAATCAAAAGAAGACCGTCACCGCGCGCAAACTGCACCCCGGTTACGTCTACATTGACATGGTGCTGCTGGACGAAAACCGCCGCCTGCTGGACCGCCCATGGTATTTCATCCGCGAGACAACGGGCATTATTGGTTTTGTTGGCGGAGAGCGTCCCGTGCCCGTCAGCCGGGAGGAAATTGACGTCATTAAGGCTCAAGTCACCGAATCTGAGGACACCGAGAAGCCGAAGGTCAACTTCGAGGTCGGCGAGACCATCAAGATTAACGACGGTCCGTTCCTAAACTTCAGCGGCGTGATTGAGGAGATCGACCCTGCGCGCGGCAAGCTGAAGGTCACGGTCAACATCTTCGGCCGCAACACGCCGGTCGAGCTCGAATACTGGCAGGTCGAAAAAGCCTAGCCCGCGCTCCCGCCGCGACACTAACGAACGCACCCGCATCCCCTTATGGCAAAGAAAGTCACCGGATCCATCAAGCTGGCCATAGCCGCTGGACAGGCCAACCCCGCGCCGCCTGTTGGGCCGGCGCTTGGCCAGCATGGCGTCAACATCATGGCCTTCTGCAAGGAGTTCAACGCAGCCACCAAGGACCAGGCTGGCCTTGTAATTCCCGTCATCATCACCGTCTACCAGGACAAGTCTTTTACATGCGTTTATAAGTCACCGCCCGCCTCCGTCCTGCTCAAGAAAGCCGCTGGCATAGCTGCCGGCTCCAAGACGCCGAACAAAGACAAAGTCGGCAAGGTCACGCGCAAACAGATCCTCGACATCGTGAAGATGAAGCAGAAGGACCTAAATGTGAATAGCGAGGACGCCGCCGTGCGCCTGATCTCTGGCACGGCTCGCAGCATGGGAATTGAAGTCATCGGTTAAACCAAAAACGCGGGAGGGCGCTTCGGCGTCCGTTTGCACCGCACTCCAACAAATGCCCAGAAAGCCCAGCAAACGTTATCAGAAAAACGCGAAGTTGGTCGAAGGCGTCAAGTCGCTCCCGCTCAAGGAGGCCTGTGCGCTGCTCGCCAAGTTCGAGAAGGCCAAGTTTAACGAGACTATCGACCTTGCGTTCCGCCTCGGAGTGGATCCGAAGCAGAGTGACCAAATGGTGCGCGGCACCGTCCCGCTACCCCATGGCTCGGGTAAGGTCGTGCGCGTGCTCGTCTTCGCCAAGCCCGGCCCCTCAGCCGAAGCCGCCCGTGCGGCGGGCGCGGAGTACGTTGGCTTCGAGGACATGATCGCCAAGTGCAATTCCGGTTGGGTTGACTTTGATATCGCCGTGGCTACGCCCGAGGCGATGGTCGAGGTGCGCAAGCTCGGCAAAGTACTTGGTCCGCGTGGCTTGATGCCCAACCCCAAGACCGGCACCGTGACTGAAGACACCGCCAAGGCGGTTCGGGAAGTTAAAGCGGGCCGCGTTGAGTTTAAGGTGGACAAGGCCGGCAATATCCATGTCCCCGTCGGCAAGGCGGCGTTCAAGCCTGAGCATCTCGAGGAGAACGCCCGCTCGGTCATTGACGCTGTTGCCAAGGCTCGGCCGGCCAGCGCCAAAGGCGTGTTCATCCTGAGTTGTACCCTCTCTGCCACCATGAGCCCAGGCGTCCGCGTAGACACCAAAGAGTTTATCGCCGCCTAACCCCAAACGAGACACTTACCATGCGCGCCGAAAAAAAATTTATCACCAGCGAATACGTTGCCCGGCTTAACGCTTCGCCCTTCTTTATCGTGGTGGATTACACGGGCCTCACCGTAACGCACTTTAATGAGTTGCGCAGTCGTCTCCGCAAGGGCGGGGCCGAGCTGCACGTTGTGAAGAACAGCATCTTCCGTGTCGCCGCAAAGGAGGCCGGCTTGGCCGATCTCTCCGGAGTGCTCGCAGGACAACTCGCCGTCATCACCGGCGCGAAGGACGTCTCCGCTGCTGCAAAGGCGCTTAAAAATTTTTCCGCTGAGTTCGAGAAGCCGAAGCTTAAGTTCGGACACCTTGGCAGCAAGCGTCTCGAAAGCGCGCAGTTGCTCGCCTTGGCTGACCTGCCGTCATTGGAGGTCTTGCGCAGCAAGTTACTGGGTGCGCTCAAGGCCCCAGCGCAAAAACTGGCAGCTCTAATCAATACGCCCGGCTCGCAGTTGGCGCGGGTCATCAAGGCCAAGTCGGAGAAGGCCGCCTAAACACCATTTCCGCCGGCATGTTGGCCGGTGGGGAAACAAACAACGAAACATATAGAGTGAATCGTCGGCTAGCGGCTGCTGGCTCAAATCTCCGGGGCTCCGGGGGCGACGAGACTACGGAAAGAAAACATGGCAGACATCGCAAAGTTGGTTGATGAGTTGAGCGCGCTAACCGTTCTGGAAGCCGCCGACCTCGTAAAACAGTTGGAAGGCAAGTGGGGTGTGACCGCCGCCGCGCCGGTGGCCGTCGCCGTTGCTGGTGGAGCCGCCGCTGGCGGAGCCGCTGCGCCCGCGGATGCCGCAAAGGACACCTTTGACGTAATCCTCAAGGAGGCTGGCGCCAACAAGATCGGCGTCATCAAAGCCGTCCGTGAGGTCAAGGCCGGCCTAGGCCTTGCAGAAGCCAAGGCGCTCGTCGAGGGCGCTCCCAAGCCCGTGCTAGAGGGCGCGAACAAGGCGGACGCTGAAGCCGCCAAGAAGAAGCTCGAAGACGCCGGCGCTAAGGTTGAAGTCAAATAAGTTTGCCGTTGAGCGGGCGGCGGCCACACCGGCCGCCGCTCGCCCTTCCCCCGCGGGAGGCGGCGCGGCGCGGGTACCAGATTTATTGCAGTAAACTCAGTGATTGTAGAGGCCAACTTTCGGGGCGACCCGTTGGTGAGCCAATATTAGTTAGAAAAAAACCGCTCGGCAGGTGTCGGGCTAGCCCGAAAAAGACCATGGCAACGCGAAACGCAGCCCGCATCAACTTCGGTAAAATCAAGGAACCCGTGGTTCCGCCGAACATGATCGAAATCCAGGTCAACTCTTACGTTGAGTTCCTGCAGACACAGGTCGCGCCCTCGAAGCGCAAGAACCTCGGGTTACAATCCGTTTTTAATGAGGTCTTTCCCATCGAAAGTTACGATGGAAAAACCGTGCTCGAATACACCGGTTTCGAAATCGGCGAGCCGAAGTTAAGCTGGCTCGACAGTATCCGCGAAGGCCTGACCTTTGGCGCGCCCTTGCATGTGACCTTTCGCCTCCGCGATGAGACGCGCGGCGCAAAAGAAGAGAAGGTGTTCATGGGCGAGTTGCCTCTGATGACGCCGCAGGGAACGTTCGTTATTAACGGTGCTGAGCGCGTTATTGTTAGCCAGCTTCACCGCTCACCAGGCCTTGCCTTCGAGGAGACAACACACCCGAACGGTAAAAAGCTTCACAGCTTCCGGATCATTCCCGATCGCGGCTCCTGGTATGAGGCCCAGTTTGATACGAGCGACATGCTTTACGTATATTTGGATCGCAAAAAGCGCCGCCGTAAATTCCTAACGACCACGTTGTTCCGTGCGTTGGCTTTCCTGGACGGTGATGAAAAGCCCAAAAAGGATGTAGTGCGCGGTACGGATGAAGAAATCATAAAGCTTTTCTATGATATCGAGGAAATCTCGGTAAAGAAGGCTGAGGGACTTGAGGACATTGCCAATAAGGTGCTAGTTGAGGACGCCATAGACGCTGATAAGAATATCGTCGTCGCCCGCGCCTTCGAGCCACTCTCCAAGGCAGTCATAAAGCAGATCGCTGAATTAGGTGTGACCAAGATCAAGGTCGTGGACACTTCGGTGGATGACGGCATCGTCATCAAGTGTCTCAAAAAGGATCCGACCAAGAACGAAGAGGAAGCGTTAAAGGACATTTATCGCCGTCTCCGTCCAGGTGATCCGCCCACCGCCGCCAACGCACGCGCGCTGATCAAGCGCTTATTCTTCGATCCAAAGCGGTATGACCTTGGCCGCGTGGGTCGTTACAAGATCAACCAGAAGCTTAACTTCGGTGATACCGCAACCTCGCGCATACTTACCAAGCAGGACCTTGTCGCATCCACCAAGTATCTTCTTAAGCTCAAAAAAGGGCAGGGCAGTGTAGATGACATTGATCACCTTGGTAGCCGACGCGTTCGCACCGTGGGCGAACTCCTCGCCAATCAATGTCGCGTTGGTCTTGCGCGCACAGAACGCCTCGTCAAGGAGCGCATGACGCTCTTCGACCAAGCGGTGGACACGATGACGCCCGCCAAGCTCATCAATCCGAAGGCGCTCTCCGCCGTGGTGCGCGACTTCTTTGGTCGCTCGCAGCTCTCGCAGTTCATGGACCAGATAAATCCGCTGGCCGAGTTGACCCACAAACGCCGCCTTTCCGCGCTTGGACCCGGGGGTCTCTCGCGTGATCGTGCGGGCTTTGAGGTTCGTGACGTGCATCCTTCCCACTACGGCCGCATTTGCCCTATTGAAACGCCTGAAGGCCCGAACATCGGCCTCATTGCCTCGCTCGCGACCTTTGCGCGAGTAAACGACTTTGGCTTCATCGAAACGCCCTATCGCAAAGTCGTGAAGGGCCGCATCACCGGTGAATTGGATTACCTCACTGGTGATCGTGAAGAAGGTTTCACGATCGCACAGGCCAACGCGCCGTTTGACGACAAAGGCCACTTCCTTAATCCGACCGTCACCTGCCGCCGCAAGGGCGACTTCGTAGACGTCGAACCGCAGGAAGTGGATTACATGGACGTGTCGCCCAAGCAGCTCGTTTCCGTTGCGGCTGGCCTCATCCCGTTCCTTGAGCATGACGACGCAAACCGAGCCCTGATGGGCTCAAACATGCAGCGTCAAGCCGTGCCGCTGATGATCACCGAGGCTCCGTTCGTCGCGACTGGCCTTGAGGATCGCGTTGCGCGAGACTCGATGGCAGTGCTCGTTGCTGAGGAAGCCGGCAAAGTTGCCAGTGTGGCTGGCGATCAAATCATCATCACGAGTGACGGCAAAATTCCCGAATCTAAAAAGAAGCTCAAGCACGCGCCAGAGGATGGCATCTGGATCTACCGCCTGCGCAAGTTCATGCGTTCGAACGCAGCCACGTGCGTCAACCAGCGTCCGCTTGTTGCCAAGGGCGATAGCGTGAAGAAGGGTCAGGCCATTGCTGATGGCCCCTGCACCGGCGGCGGCGAATTGGCCCTTGGCCGCAACGTGCTCGTCGCGTTCATGCCTTGGAACGGTTATAACTTTGAGGACGCTATCCTCATCAGCGAGCGCATTGTGAAGGATGACGTGTTCACCTCCATTCACATTGATGAGTTCGAGGTTGGCGCTCGCGACACCAAGCTCGGCCCGGAGGAAATTACACGCGACATCCCCAACCTTGGTGAAGAGGCGTTAAAAAACCTCGGACCCGACGGCGTCATCCGCGTTGGTGCGGAGGTCAAGCCAGGTGATATCCTAGTAGGTAAGATCACACCGAAGTCCGAAACCGAACTCGCTCCCGAAGAGCGTTTGCTGCGTGCCATCTTCGGCGAGAAAGCTGCCGACGTGAAGGACACCTCTCTCAAGATTCCTTCCGGCACCTACGGCATCGTCATGGACGTGAAAGTCTCGGCGAAGAAGCCCAACGACGGCTCGACCACCTCGTCCAAGGTAATGGACAAGGACGCCAAGCGTGCCCAAAAGGCCGTCGAGGAGGAATACAAGGGCAAGATTGAGACCCTGCGTGACCAGCTCACCGAGGCACTCTCGAACATCTTGCTCGGCGAGAAGATTCCGCTGGACGTGACCAATGCCGAGACCGGCGAGATCATCATCCCAGCGAACCGTAAGATCACCAAGACGCTGTTGCGCAAGCTCGCGCAGGTCTATGACAAGATTGAAATAGACCCGTCACCAATTCGGAACAAGATCAACGAGATCATCGGCACGTTTAAGAAAAAATTCGACGATTTGCAGATGCAGCATGACGAAGAGGTCGGCCGCGCGGAGTCCGGCGAGGACGTTGATCCGGGCGTCATCAAGCAGGTAAAGGTATACATCGCCTCTAAGCGCAAGCTCTCAGTGGGTGACAAGATGGCGGGCCGCCACGGCAACAAAGGCGTTGTTGCAAAGATTGTGCCCGAGGAAGATCTACCGTTCCTCGCGGATGGCACTCCGGTGGACATCGTCCTCAACCCGCTGGGCGTGCCTTCGCGCATGAACGTCGGCCAGTTGCTGGAGACTCACTTGGGTTGGGCCGCGAAGTTCCTCGGCCTCAAGTTCGCCACGCCTGTCTTCGACGGCATCAAGGAAAAGGAGATCCGCGGATACCTCAAGGAAGCTGGGGATCTGCACAAGAAAGAAGTCGGTCACCCGCTGGTGGGCGAACATGGCAAAGCGACTTTGTTTGACGGCCGCACTGGCGAAGCGTTCGACCAAGAGGTCGTCGTCGGCTTCATCTACATGATGAAGCTCGGCCATTTGGTCGCAGATAAGATTCATGCCCGTGCGGTTGGGCCTTACTCGCTTGTCACTCAGCAGCCGCTGGGCGGAAAAGCCCAGTATGGCGGCCAGCGCTTCGGTGAAATGGAAGTGTGGGCGATGGAAGCCTACGGCGCAGCTTACACGTTGCAGGAGCTCCTAACCGTGAAATCTGACGACGTGCAAGGCCGCACACGCATTTACGAGGCCATTGTCAAGGGCGACAACGCCCTCGAGGCCGGTGTACCCGAATCGTTCAACGTGCTTGTAAAGGAAATGCAGTCCCTCGGCCTCGACGTGAAGGTCGGCTACAGCAACCCGGTGGATTCCGCACAAGCCTCACTTAACCCGCAGGCTTTGCTCGCCGCCCTCTGATTCAACGTAACAATCAACGAACTTAAGATCATGATTAACGCCAAAGACACCGCCCGCGAATTGCTCGGCCTGGACAAGGTTAACTTGGTTGATTACGTCAGCATCACCGTCGCCAGCCCGGAGACCATGCGCACTTGGTCCAAGGGCGAGGTCAAAAATCCGGAGACCATCAATTACCGGACGTTTAAGCCCGAGAAGGGTGGTCTGTTCTGCGAGCGCATTTTCGGTCCCGTTAAGGACTGGGAATGCTCGTGTGGCAAATACAAACGCATCAAACATCGTGGTGTCGTTTGTGACCGTTGCGGCGTCGAGGTCACCTTGGCCCGCGTGCGCCGCGAGCGTATGGGCCACATTGAGCTGTCCGTTCCCGTCTCGCACATCTGGTTTTTCAAGTGCATGCCGTCGCGACTTGGCCTCATGCTGGATATGACCGCCCGAAATCTTGAGCGCGTCATTTACTATGAGGATTACCTCGTAATCGACCCTGGTAACACTCCGCTCAAGCAGCACCAGCTTCTCAGCGAGCATGAGTATCGCGAGGCTAAGGAAACCTATGGTGCCGACGCGTTTGTTGCCAAGATTGGCGCGGAAGGGGTTCGCGACGCGTTGGCCAAGCTCGACCTTTCAAAGACCATAGACGAGTTGCAGGTCGCGATGACTGAGACAAAGTCGAAGCAGATCCGCAAGAAGCTCGCCAAGCGCATCAAGCTCCACCAAGGCTTCATCGGCTCTAAGAGCCGGCCCGAGTGGATGATCCTCACGGTGCTGCCGGTGATTCCGCCGGACCTGCGTCCGCTCGTGCCGCTGGAAGGCGGCCGCTTCGCCACGTCCGACCTCAACGACCTCTACCGTCGCGTCATCAACCGGAACAATCGGTTGAAGAACCTGCTCCAACTTAAGACCCCCGAGGTCATCATCCGCAACGAAAAGCGCATGTTGCAGGAGGCCGTGGATGCGTTATTCGACAACGGCCGCCACGGTCGCGCTGTCACCGGTGCGGGCAATCGCTCACTTAAGTCGCTCTCTGACATGCTCAAGGGCAAATCCGGCCGCTTCCGCCAGAACCTGCTGGGTAAGCGCGTAGATTACTCGGGCCGCTCAGTCATCGTCATCGGTCCCGAACTCAAACTCAACCAGTGCGGCCTACCGAAGAAGATGGCGCTCGTGTTGTTCGAGCCGTTCATCATCCGCAAGCTCAAGGAGCGCGGTTATGTGCACACGGTGCGTTCGGCCAAAAAGATGATCGAACGCCAGTCGCCCGAAGTTTGGGACATCCTCGAGGAAGTCACGCGCGGGCACCCAGTCCTGCTCAACCGCGCCCCAACGCTCCATCGTCTCTCAATTCAAGCCTTCGAGCCGACGCTCATTGAAGGTGAGGCCATTCGCATTCACCCGCTTGTCTGCACCGCTTACAACGCGGATTTCGACGGCGACCAGATGGCCGTGCACGTGCCGCTCTCGGTTGAGGCACAGTTAGAGGCACGCATGCTAATGATGGCGCCGCTCAACGTCTTCAGCCCCTCCTCCGGCAAACCCATCATGACGCCGACGCAGGACATTACGCTCGGTTGCTACTACCTCACGGCTGAACCGCGCGCTGGGAAGTCCAAGAAGACCCCGATGCTATTTGGCTCCAAGGATGAGGTCATCTTCGCCTATGAGGAAGGCGATGTGAAAACCCACGATCGCATCGTCATCGCCAATCCCGATCTTGGGAGGAGCACCGTTTATGGTTCGCAGGATAAGAAGGTTATCGAGACCACTGTGGGTCGCGTGGTCTTCTCGGAAATCTGGCCGGAAGGCATGGGTTTCCCGAACATTGTCGTTAACAAGGGCAAGATCGGTGAGTTAATCTGGAATTGTTACAAGGCTTGCGGCCACGAGAAAACCATCGAGGCGCTCGACCGGCTCAAGGAGCTGGGCTTCCGCGAGGCTACCCGCGCAGGCGTGTCCATCGGCATTGATGACATGATCATTCCTCACGCCAAAAAGGAGGAGATTGATGTCGCGTTGAAGCAAATTCACCAAGTGGACAAACAGCACCGTGCCGGTGCGATCACGGGCGGAGAGCGTTACAACAAGGTGATCGACATCTGGACTCACTGCACGGATCAGATCGCTAACGTTATGCTCAAGACCTTGCAGGAAAACCAGGGCAAGAAGGAATTCAACCCGGTTTATTTGATGGTGGACTCTGGCGCGCGTGGCAACAAGGCGCAGGTCCGGCAGCTGGCCGGCCTCCGCGGCCTCATGG
>VHDH01000033.1 GCA_016871445.1 Verrucomicrobiota bacterium
TTGCCGGAGAGGTAGCCGTTGTCCTGGGGCTTCACTTCGCGACCATCAATTTCCTCCACGTCGCCGCGCTGGAGAATCCAGTCGCGTCGAAGTGCGGGCAAACCTTCCTCGGGCGTGCCGGTGAAGGCGGGATCGCCCCACGGCCCGGAGCAATCGTAGACGCGCACGGGCTCATTCGGCGTGACCGCGCCGGTGTAAGACTTGGTAGGCGTGACGGAGATCTCGCGCATCGGCACGCGCACCTCCGGGTGAATCTTTCCTGCGACGAAAATCTTCTTGCTGGCGGGGAGCTGTTCACTGCTGTGCGGTTCGAAAGAGGTGCGAGGATCGGCGATCATGATGTCGTTATAAGGTTGGCGGCCTACGTTCCAAGAAACGCTCCAGCCAGCGCGTTGTGTGGGATGCGGAAAAGGGGCCGGGCACGCTGTGCCTTCCCTTCGCCGGCATTACCCGGATCAGGTTCAACGGGTCGGTAGCGCTCCCGCGCCGCCCTCTCAGCCTTTGCCGCACCCGCGGCCGGTTGGCTCCCCAGATCGAGAGCAGATTACGCTGCGCCCCCGCGCGGTCAAGTGGGCCGTTGCAACTGGTTCGGCCCCACGGGAAAAACCCTCCTGCCAACCCTCACAATTCTGAGAAAAAATTTATGCGGCCAACTGCGCGATTGACGCGCCGCGGGCCGTCCCTGATTTTGGCCGCCTGCTTATGGCCAAAATCCAGCGCGCGCTCCTCTCCGTTTCCGACAAGGCTGGCCTTGTTGCCTTCGCCCAGACTCTTGCCGCGGCCGGCGTGGAACTCATCTCCACTGGTGGCACCGCCAAAACTCTCCGCGACGCTGGCCTGGCCGTAAGGGACATTTCCGAGCACACGGGCTTTCCGGAGATGCTCGACGGCCGGGTGAAGACGCTGCATCCGATGGTCCACGGCGGCCTGCTCTACATCCGCGGCAACGCCGACCACGAGCAGGCCGTTAAGCAGCATGGCATCGCCCCCATTGACCTTGTGGTGGTGAACCTTTACCCGTTCGAAGCGACCGTTGCGAAGCCAAACGTCGCACTCCATGACGCCATCGAGAACATTGACATCGGCGGCCCCTCGATGCTCCGCAGCGCCGCCAAAAACCACGACCATGTCACCGTCATCGTGGACCCAAAGGACTACACGGAGGTTGCCGCACAAGTCAAAGCCACCGGGGCGACCACGCTAGAGCTGCGCCGCAAGCTCGCCGCAAAAGTTTATGCCCGCACCGCCGCCTACGACGCTGCAATTGCTGCGCATTTGGAGCAAGCATTCAGCGAAACGCCGGCCGCCGGCCGCTTGCCAAAATCGTTGGTCGTTTCCGCACCGCTCGCGCAACCGTTGCGCTACGGCGAGAACCCGCACCAGCAAGCCGCGCTTTACGGCAAGTTCGCCGACTACTTCAAGCAGCTCCACGGCAAGGAACTTTCCTACAACAACATCCTCGACCTCACCGCCGCCAGCGCGCTCATCGCAGAGTTCGCCGGCGACGCGCCGACGCTCGCCATCCTCAAACACACGAATCCGTGCGGCGTGGGGCAGGGTGCGACGTTGCGTGAGGCATGGGACAAGGCTTTCGCCACGGACAAGCAGGCACCCTTTGGCGGCATCATTGCTGTGAACCAACCGCTCGATGGCCCGTGCGCTGAGGCCATTGCGGAGATTTTTAGCGAAGTCATCGTCGCCCCGACGTTCACCGAGGAGGCACTCGCTGTGCTGACCAAAAAGAAAAATCTACGCCTGCTCCAAGTGCTGAAAAACCCCGCCGTAGCCGCGCCATGGGATGTACGCAGCGTTGGCGCAGAATCCTTTTTACTCCAGCAACGGGATCTGAAACTTACCGTGGCCGGCGATCTAAAAGTCGTTACGCAGCGCGCTCCAAGCGAGGCCGAGTTAAAGGCGATGCTCTTCGGCTGGCGCGTGGTGAAGCACCTCAAAAGCAACGCCATCCTCTACTGCGGCTCCAACCGCACACTCGGTGTCGGCGCGGGCCAGATGAGCCGCGTGGACAGCAGCCGCATCGCGGTGTGGAAGGCGGGCGAAGCGAAGCTCCCGCTCACAGGCAGCGTGGTGTGCAGCGACGCTTTTTTTCCCTTCCCCGATGGCCTCATCGCCGCCGCCGAGGCGGGCGCGACCGCCGCCATCCAACCCGGTGGCAGCGTGCGCGATGAGGAAGTCATCAAGGCTGCCAATGAGCGCGGCGTCGCGATGGTCTTCACCGGTATCCGCCATTTTCGGCACTGAGCTACAGCGGACTGAACAAGTGAGCTACGGGTCGGTGAGCGGTTCGCCGGCCACTGCATAAAACTTTTTGCGGACTGCCATTCGCCGCTCACCAGGGCGACGTGGCTGTGAAACCAAGCCTACTTACCTGTTCACCGAACTTGTTCCTCCTGGCAGCTGTAAACTACCAGCACGGCACTCGCGTCTTTGCGTCCTTGCGACTTTGCGTTAAAAACCGCCCATGCAAATTCAAGTTGGCATCATCACGATTTCAGATCGCGCCTCGAAGGGCCTTTACGATGACCTCGGTGGTCCCGCGCTGAAGAAGGCAGCGGAGGGCTACGGCTGGAAGGTCGTGGCCGATGCGCTCGTGCCAGATGAGAAGCGCGACATCCAGCGGGCTATTCGCGAGCACATTGCGCGCGGCTGCGCGTTGGTGCTCACCACGGGCGGCACGGGCGTGGCGTTACGCGACGTGACGCCCGAGGCGGTGCGGGAAATCGCCGTCCGCGAGTTGCCCGGCTTCGGTGAAGTGATGCGCATGGAGTCGATGAAGATCACCAAGAACGCTATCCTCTCTCGCAACTTGGCCGCGGTCGTGGACCATACGCTGATCCTCTGCCTACCCGGCAAGCCCAGCGGCGCAGTGGAATGCCTCAGCTTCGTGGTCGGCGCGATTCCTCACTGCGTCGAGGTGCTGCAAGAGGTGCCGACGAGTTGCTGATTTAGTCAGGTCGCAACTCGGTTTGCTTGTGCGGGATGGTTGTTTCACCGTCGAGCCGGTAACTTTCTACGGGTTGTTAATGGCGCGCTCGCGGGTCTGCGGAGCGGGAGGCATCGAGTTTTCCGCCACCTTCGCCGCTAAGTTTGCTTGTCCACCTTCTTTAGGTGGAACTTCGTCGCCACGACATCCAGCAGCACGGTGAGGATGCGCCGCAAGTCGCGCTGTTGCGTTTGCAGCATCCAACCGAGCCAGACCGGAAGCACCCAGACCAAGTGCAACCAAGGCAGGAGTTGGCTCACGGTGGTTGAAATCATCAATGCTAAACCGACCGCCGCCCAGAAGGCTATCCGGCCCAGCAAGCTCCAGCCCGTGTCCATGCGGCAGCGCACGAGGCATTTCCCGCCTTGATGATGCTCGGTGGCGGTGATGAGCCGCAAGTAACACCAGCGGCTGCCATAGATTTCCACGTCGAACTCGCTCCAGCCGTTGTCGGCTTTGTTCTGCCAACCTTGCTTATCCAGTTCGAGCAACAGCGCACCGAGAAATTCCATCCGGTTCACGGGATAATCCGCCCAGTAACCGGCCAGTTCAAAACGGTCGCCCCGGCGACGCTTGAGGTCGAGGGTGTCGAGTGTCTCGTGAGCGGCAAGCGGGGTCTGCTGAAGCATGAGCCGCTCAGAATAGCGCGCCCAGCCCCGCACGATAGGCTGTACGAGGAAGAGCCACGCGACGAGGGGGCGTGACCAGAAGGTGCGCTTGGCCTGCGGAATCTCCGCCTGCCGGCCCGCAGCGACGCAGAGCCCGAGTGATGCCAACAGGCTCGCGAGACCCAACGGCAGCAGCAGCGGGAACTTCACCCCCGCGCCCGCGACACCCAACGTCAACAACGGCAGCGTCACCAACACGTGCCATTCGAGGCTCGTCATCAGCATGAGGAACATTGAGGGCGACGGTGCGTAGATGGACTGGAAGAACGCGCTGCCGAAGACGCCATGGTAGATGATGGGTGCACGCGTCACGACGCCGATTTTTGCAGTCGTGTAAATGCGCCCGCGCCAGATGCTGCTGCCAATGTCGTTGAAATACTCAGGGTGCTTGCGCACGAGCATCGCCTCAGCCTCGCCGTAACCGCGCTGCTGTGCTAAGTAGGCTTTCACTGTCGCACGGCGGTAATGCCAAACGAAGCCCGCCGGGCTAAAGCCTATCTTGTAGCCGCGCTGCTGCAGCCGCCAGCACATGTCTACGTCGTCGCCGGCCTTGCGATATATCGGGTCGAAGCCGCTGATTTCGTCGAGCGCCCACTTGTAGAACGCCATGTTGCAACCTGGAATATGCTCAGCAAGGCAGTCGGTGAGCATCACGTGCGCGGGGCCACCAGGTGACGCCATCACCGCCGCGGGAATCCAGCCGTCCTCGGGCGGAAGGAAGTTGTGGCCACCGATGCCGGTGAAGTCACTGCGCAACAAATCGCCAACGAGGTAATGCAGCCAATCCTCATCCGCGCGGCAATCGGAATCGGTGAAGGCGATGATCTCACCTTCGCTCGCCCTGATGCCCGAGTTGCGCGCGACAGACAAACCGAGGTTCACCTGACGGAGGCAACGGAAGCGGGGGCGATCCGAGCCCGGGGGTTCGGGTTTGGGCTTTCGGATTTCGAGTTTGAGAACAGCCGGCTGGGCGCTATCACCTCCTGCGCGAGCCTCTTCCGGCGAGCGGGGGCCGGGGTACGAGGGAACGGCTGCGTCACCTGGAGCGCTCGGCTTCGCCACTGTCCGGTCTACCTGCTCCATCCGATAGCGCGCGGCAATTTGCTGCGTGTCATCGCGGGAACCGTCGTCAACGAGAATGACTTCGTAGTTCGGATAGTTAAGCCGTTCCAGCGACGCAAGGCACGCGGGCAGGGTTTTGCCACCGTTATAGCTCGCCACAACCACGCTGACTTTCGGGTAACGCGGCAGCGGAAAATACGGTGCCGTATTGAATGCGGCCTGGACCACGCCGAAAGATTCCTTCGACTGCCGTGCGCTCGTCACGACGCCGAAGTGCCAGTCCATCACCTGACGCCCGTTGTGCCACCAGTCATCCGTAAAGGCGAAGACCACCGCGCCTGCCACGCCGCAGTTGAAAGCCGTTTCGATTTGCCAGCGAAGCATCTCACACTTCGCGGCCTCGCCCTCGCGCACCGAATCCACGCCGAACTCGCCCAGCAGGAGCGGTTTTGTATCCGCAATCATTTGGAGCCGCGCGAGGTAATTGCCAAACGGCTTCGGGTAATGGAGGTAGACGTTGAACGTGAGGAAATCCAACGTGCGCGGCTGGAGGAACTCGGTCGGCGGGAAGTTTGCAAACGTACAAAGACACTCCGGGTCCGCAGCCTTCGCTACAGACACCAGTTCATCAATGAACTCCGCGACTCGCTCCGCACCGGTCCACCGCACTAGGTCAGGCGGAATTTCGTTCACCACACTGAAGGCAAAGACCGCCGGGTGATGTGCGCATGCAGCGACGGCGTCGCCCACGGCTTTGCGGGCGGCGGCGCGTGTCTCAGTGTGGTCGAGGAAACAGCCGTTCTTCCACCATGGCACATCCACAAGCAGCTTGAGGCCATGTGCCTGCGCGAGATCGAGCAACCAACGCGGTGGGACGGTGTAGACGCGCACCGTGTTCGCGTTCAATGCACGAATTTGGGCAAAATCCTTTTCTACCTGCGCGCGGGGCGGATAGTGCGATTTATCCTCGCCTGGCGCGAACGGCCCATAGGTTAATCCCTTTGCATAAAACTTCTGCTCGCCCAAGCGGAAAAACTTTCCGTCCACGCGGACGCGGTCAGGACTGGGGTTGGTGACGGACATGCAGACAATTCGTTTTGGACGCAATGCTTAGCTCGCGCTGGACCCGAGAACTCGCGGTCAGATGTAAAACATCCGCTCCTTCTCCGCGCCTTCCTCGACCAGTTGCTGGAAATTGACTGCGTCGGCGGCACTCTCTGCGGCGGTTTGGAGCCGGCTCCAAACGCGTTGTAATTCTGGAGGGCATTGCCCGCTGGCCAGCGCCGGTGTGTCAAACACCGCCCCGTTCATCGCGCGTAACACGTCGCCGAAGGTAACTTCGGCCGGCGGCCGCGCCAGCCGATAGCCACCCTCCTTGCCACGCACGCTACGCACCAGCCCGCGCGTCTTCAACTCGATGAGAATCTGCACGAGGTAGTTCGGCGGCAAGCCGTGTCGGGCCGCAATGTCTTCGGCTCGCTGCACGGCACCCGTCGCATGCCCTCGAGCCAGTTCTAGGACGGCCCGCATCGCGTAATCACTTTTAACCGACAACTTCACGCGCGGCAGACTAGCAGGGCGCGGGTACGGGGCAAGCCAAGTGGCATTCCCCTTGTTCCGACTCCTGGTTCTAATCCTAACCCCACTCTCAGGCGAAAGTGGCTGAGGCAGGCTAGAAATGTGATTGAGGGGAAAAAATGAGAGTAAAACGAGCGCTGAAAGCTCGCACCGTCTCCCCACACCAGCTAATATTCTCCCGTGAACCGACTCAGTAACAGAGTCCTTATCGTCATGGGCGGCACGAGCGGACTGGGGCTTTCAGCGGCCAAGGCGTTCGTGGCAGAAGGTGCCCGTGTGGTCGTCGTCGGCCGCGATGCGGAAAAAGTCCGGGCAGCAGAAGGCATGTTAGGCGTGCATGCCACCGGGCTTGCGGGTGATGCAATGCGACCAGACACAGCAGCGCGGGCCATCGCGCTGGGTGTGGAACGGTTCGGCGGGTTTCACGGGCTTTATCACGTGGCCGGCGGGAGCGGACGCCGGCAGGGCGACGGCCCATTGCACGAATTGACCGACGAAGGCTGGGCTTACACGTTGAGCGAAAATCTTACCTCGCTGCTTTACTCAAACCGCGCCGCCGTCCGGCAGTTTCTCGCGCAACATACCGGCGGCAGCGTGCTTAACATGAGCAGCGTGCTGGGGTGGTCGCCGTCGCCGAAGTTCTTCGCCACGCACGCCTACGCCACAGCTAAAGCCGCCATCATCGGGCTGACGCAGTCCGCTGCCGCGCATTACGCGCCGCAGGACATCCGCTTCAACATCCTCGCGCCCGCACTGGTCGCCACGCCCATGTCACAACGTGCGCAGGCAGACGCAGCGGTACTCAACTTCATCAAAACCAAGCAACCGCTCGACGGTGGACGCATCGGCCAACCAGCGGATGCGGACGGAGCAGCCGTGTTTCTTTTGAGCGACGAGGCACGTTTCGTGACCGGGCAGGTGCTCGCGGTGGACGGGGGCTGGTGTGTGAGCGAGGGCCAGTCAGGAGACAGCATCCAATAATCCGTTTTGACCCCGATGCGTGCCACTCAGAATCAGAGATTACTCCGAGCGGTCACTGGCCAACGGAAAACAAAATCATCAAAAACCAAATATTGGATCGGCCTCGACCTCGGCGGGACAAGCATCAAGGCCGTGGGCGTGACGGTCGACGGCGAATTGCTACGGCAACGCAGCTTGCCCTTTGAGGATCACGACATGGAGTGGGCGCGTAAGATCCGCACGCTCGTGCGGGGCTGGCGGCGTGCGCTTGGTGAGCCTGCGGGCATTGGCCTCTCCGCCCCAGGCCTTGCAGCCAGTAACGCGCGCAGCATTGCGGTGATGCCGGGACGGTTGCTCGGGCTGGAGCGACTGGACTGGACAGATTACCTCTCGTCACCCACACCCATTCCGGTGCTTAACGACGCACACGCAGCGCTACTCGGCGAGGTTTGGCGCGGCGCGGCGCGCGGGTTGCGCAACGTAATGCTCTTCACTCTTGGCACCGGCGTGGGCGGGGCGGCCATGGTGGACGGACACCTGCTGCGCGGGGCGATTGGCCGGGCGGGGCATCTCGGCCACGTGACCGTGGACTGGAACGGGCCGCGCGACGACTTCAACACGGCAGGTTCACTGGAGCATTTTATGGGCAACAAGTTTATTCGCGCACGCACGCGTGGGCGCTTTGCTACCACGCACGCGTTGGTGGAAGCAGCCGGCCGCGGCGACGCGACGGCGCGGCGGATTTGGGACCGCTCCGTTCGCGCGCTTGGGTGCAGCATCGGATCGCTAATCAACGTGCTAGATCCCGATGCGGTCATCATTGGCGGCGGCATCGCGCGCGCGGGCGAACTCCTGTTCGAACCACTGGAGCGTTACGTGCGCCATTACGAATGGCAGGCCGGTGGCCACCAAGCCCGCATTATCCGGGCGGAACTCGGCGACCTAGCCGGGGCATACGGTTCAGCGGCCAAGGCGCTGGGGTTTGATGCGGCGCGCGAGTGACATTCACCGGCAACTTCCGAAAGCGGAGGGTGCAGGGACGAGTTTGGGCGATGCCTATATTGGGAACTCGGCTGGCCAATTCTGAGTTATTTAGCTGAGTTCACTCGCGCTTTGCTTCGGATTTTTCGGGGCAGCTCGTAAAGCTAAGTGTGCAGCGTGAACCTCATGCCTACGATTGTCTTGCTCTCCGTGCCCCGCCCGCGACTAAATCGCCGCCATGAAATTTGGCATCTGCAACGAGATTTTCCAAGGCTGGCGCATCGAGGACACGTTCGCCTACGCGGCCAAGGCGGGCTATGACGGTGTCGAGATCGCTCCGTTCACGCTCTGCAACTACGTCACCGAGATTTCCGCCGCCGAGCGGGCGCGCATCCGAGACATGGCGGCCCGCGCAGGTATCGCGATTTCCGGCCTCCATTGGGTGCTCGTAAAGGCCGAGGGCATGTATCTCACCAGCCCTGAAACGGCGGTACGCGGCAAGACGGCGCGCTACTTCTGCGACCTCGTGGACTGCTGCGCGGACTTTGGTGGAAAAATCATTGTGGTCGGCTCGCCGAAACAGCGCAACGTGATGCCCGGCGTCACCCTCGAGCAAGCGTGGACGTGGGCGACGGACGTGTTCCGCGACGCGGTAAAGCGCGCGGAAGATCGGGGCGTGACCATTTGCTTCGAGCCGCTTGCGCCAACGGAAACGAACTTCATCAATACGGCAGCGGACGGCCTCAAGTTTACACAGCCGCTCCGCTCGCCAAACTTCAAGATCATTCTCGACGTCAAGGCAATGTCGTCCGAGGCCAAGCCCATCCCGCAGATCATCCGCGAGAGTCGGGGCGGCTTCGCCTATTTCCACGCGAACGATGCAAACCTCAAGGGGCCGGGTTTTGGCAACGTGGATTTCAAGCCGATTGCTGCCGCGCTCAAGGAAGTCGGTTACGATGGCTATGTGTCGGTCGAGGTATTCAACTTCGAGGAAGGCCCCGAGGTCATCGCGACCAAAAGCATCGAGTATTTGAAGCGAACGTTTGCGTAAGCCGACCGATTATTACCTGCCGCACGCAACGTCCCGCAGTTCGAGGCTACCTAAGCAATCCATGTACCGTGCGGCGATTTCAAGTTGCCGGTGCAGATCATTTGCCCGTCACTAGCCAGCGGGCGGCTTCCTCCACCCAGCCGGTGTTCCAGTGGTGCTTACGCTGCGGGCCATCGCGATAAGCGTGGGGAATTTTTAACTCGTCGAGCAGCGCGTGCGCCTGCTGCGTCGGCGTGCGGAAGTTGTCGTAGCCCATGAGCAACAGGCGCGGCTCGGGGCCAAGAGCTTTGCCGCGCTCGCGGAGAAGGTTCGGAACGCGATACCGTCCAAAGTTCTCCGGCGAGCCAGCGATGGCTGCCATGCCGTAAAGTCCCTGTTCCATCATCATTGGCGAGTCCCACGCGGCGGCTCGGCCGAACACGTCCGGGTTGCGAAGTAGCAGGCTCCACGCGCCCCAGCCGGACTTGCTGAAGCCCAGCAGCAGTCGTGCGTCGCGCCCGGCGCGGACGGGATAGGCGCGCTCGATGAACGGCACGACCACTTTGAGGAAGTAGGTTTCCTGCCGGATACCGGGATTTGTCGGGTGGTCGCAATACCACGGCAAGTGGCTGAAAGTCGGGTAGGCGACAATGACGCTGAGCTTGTTCGCGAGGTCAAGCTTCGTGGCTTCCGCCAATGGGTCGCCCCAGCGCTGCTCGTCCTTCGCCTCGACAGGCAAAAAATATAGCACGGGCAAACGCATACCGGCTGGAACCTTGTCTGGCGTGCGGACGTGGATTTGGGTCGTGTCGCCCTGAAACTCGGATGTGACCGTGTGAACGACAAATCCGTGAGTCGCCGGCACGGCGGAAGAAATCACCGGGGCCGCTGCGCTTGATTCCATCGCCGAAAACAGACAAAGGCAGGCTAACAGCAAGACTGGCAACCGGATTGGACTTAGGAAGTTCATGAGGAACGCGGCGCGTTCGTCTTCCGACGCGATCAACGTGCCGTGTCATCATGGGGATCGGCGAGTTCAAGTTGGGCCATTGCGCGAACGTTGAATTCCCGACACACTGCATTGCGCCAGTGATTCGACTCGCCCAACCGCTTATCTTGCTTGCCGCCATCATCAGCGCGGCCGCTGCGCCTGCGCCCGATGCCGCCGTTAATTTCAACCGCGAGGTGCTGCCCATCCTTTCAGAGAATTGTTTCCGATGCCACGGTCCGGACGAAAAGGCCCGCGAAGCCAAGCTGCGCCTCGACACGCAGGACGGATTGTTACGTACCCAAAACCCTGTCGTCCTTCCCGGTAAGGCATCGCAAAGCGAACTGTTTAAGCGCCTCGTCACCAAAGATGCGAATGACGTGATGCCGCCGCCTAAGAGTAAAAAGATGCTCACGTCCGCGCAGATCGAAACCGTACGACGATGGATTGACGGCGGGGCAAGTTACACGACGCATTGGGCGTTCACTCCGCCGGTGCGGCCGACCGTTCCGGCGATCGCTAATCCCCTCGACGCTTTTATTACTGCCCGCCTCGCTAAAGAAGGGCTCCGCCCCGCACCGGAGGCCCCGCGAGAGACGCTCATCCGCCGAGTGACCCTTGACCTCACCGGCCTGCCGCCCACGCCCACCGAAGTTGAAGCATTCCTCGCCGACAAGTCACCCAAAGCTTTCGAGGTCGTCGTAGATCGCCTGCTGGCGTCCCCACGCTACGGTGAGCGCATGGTGTGGGAGTGGCTTGATGCCGCGCGCTACGCGGACTCCAACGGCTACCAAGGCGATCAAGAGCGCACGATGTGGCCGTGGCGCGACTGGGTCGTGAGAGCGTTTAACGACAACCTGCCTTTCGACCGGTTCACTATCTGGCAGCTCGCAGGCGATTTGCTCCCCGAGGCCACGCGCGATCAGAGGCTTGCTACTGGTTTTTTGCGTAACCACATGATCAACGGCGAGGGTGGACGCATCGCGGAGGAGAACCGCATCGAGTATCTCTTCGACCAAGCCGAGACCGTCGGCACCGTCTGGCTCGCCGCGACGATGAACTGCACGCGCTGCCACGATCACAAGTTCGATCCCTTCACGATGCGTGATTACTATGGATTAGTCGCCTTCTTTAACCAGACGCCCGTCAACGGCGGTGGCGGCAGCCCGCAAACCGCGCCGGTTATGGACTTCACCACGCCCGAGCAGGAGATGCGGCTCAAGGCCCACGGCGACGACGTGAAGCGCCTCGGCGACAACGTGGACAAGTTGGAGCTTACCGTTTTCCCGCGACCTGAGGGCAAGCCTTCGTCCGATTCACCCAGTGTTAAGGATTATCCCGCCGAGCCGTTCGGGGCACTGAAGCAGAAAGGCGCGTCGCGCAACCTCACGCAGCTCCGCAGCCTCGCGAAGTTTCGGGCGGACAAGGAGCCGCGCGAGCACGCGTTGTTGCTGGATCAACTCGCGAAGGCGATTGAGGCCCGCGATGACTTCAACAAGGCCATCCCGCGCGTGATGGTGATGGAGGACATGAAACAGCCGCGCGACACCTTCATGCTCGTACGCGGGGCTTACAACAAGCCCGGCGAGAAGACGACTGCGGCGTTTCCCGCTTCGCTCACGCAATCCGCATCCCGTAATCTGGAATCCGGCCAGCAGTCCCTCACTTCATCGCCCACGAACCGACTCGATCTTGCGCGCTGGCTGGTATCGCCGGAGAACCCGCTCGCTGCACGCGTCACAGTGAACCGATTCTGGCAGCAGTTCTTCGGCACCGGCCTAGTGAAGACCTCCGAAGACTTTGGCGTACAGGGGGAGAAGCCGTCGCATCCCGAATTGCTTGACTGGCTGGCCACTGAATTCACCCGCACCGGCTGGGATATGAAACAACTCGTCCGCACCATCGTAACCAGTGCGACTTACCGGCAGTCCTCGAAGGACGCGCCACTTGCTGCTGACGTGCGGAGGCGGACGGGTTCGGACACGTTGTATCAACTTGACCCCGAGAACCGCCTGCTTGCGCGCGGACCGCGCCATCGCTTGCCGTCGTGGATGCTGCGCGACCAGGCGCTCGCCGCCAGCGGCCTGCTCGTGGAGAAGCTCGGCGGCCCGCCGGTGAAAACCTATCAACCGCCCGGCATCTGGGAAGAGGCCACCTTCGGCAACAAGCGTTATGTGCAAGACAAGGGCGAAGCGCTTTACCGCCGCAGCGTATACGTCTTCTGGCGGCGCATCATCGGCCCGACGATTTTCTTTGATGTGGCCGCACGGCAAACCTGCGCCGTGAAGACGCCCCGCACGAATACCCCGCTGCACGCCCTCGCCACGCTGAATGACACAACCTATGTCGAGGCCGCTCGAGCACTGGCTGAGCGCGTGTTGCTCAGTGGCAACGCAACGGACGACATCCGGTTAGAGCACGCCTTTCGCCTCACCACCGCACGCAAACCCAACACGAGGGAAAAGCAAGTTCTCTCCGCAAGTCTCGCTCGCCTGCACGCCCAGTATGCCGGGGACAAGGAGGCCGCCTTGAAACTTCTCACCGTTGGGGAATCCAAGCGTAACGAGCAGCTCGATCTTGCCAGCCACGCAGCCTGGACCGGCCTGTGCAGCCTGCTATTGAACCTTGACGAGGTAGTTACGAAGGAATGATGGGCTTGTCGTCGCAAGGTAGCCCGCCCACCGGCCAGGGGTTCATGCGCGCGTCGTTAGCGGCTAGGCGGGTTCTGTTGTCAGGAAACAACCGCGCACGACAAGCGGCTGAAAACTGATTACGGACAACTGTTTGCCTACTACTCTCCCCGCGTGCGGCCTCCGCCACTGGTTCAACTCGAAAACGTCAGCGTCTCCCTCGCCGGGCGGCGCATTCTCCACGGCTTGAACTGGCGCTGGCGGCCCGGCGAATGCTGGGCCGTGCTTGGGGCAAACGGCTCGGGCAAGAGCACTTTCCTCCAGCTCATCGCCAGCGAACTGCATCCTGACCCCGAGAATGGCGGGCGGCGCACCTACGGCTTGAACGGCGAATTATCTACCAGCGCGGTGGGCGTGCGCGAGCAAGTCGCCTTCGTCTCGCCGGAGCAACAGGAGCGTTACCTGAACCTCGAGTGGGTCCGCACCGGGCGCGACGTGCTCCTCACCGGCTTTCACCGAACCGATTATCTCTACCAACGCCTCACCCCCAAGCAGCGCGCGGCAGCGGCGAAGGTGGCTGAGCAATTTCGCCTCGGCCCGCTCCTGCGCCGCGACGTGCAGACGCTCTCGCAAGGCGAATTCCGCCGTCTCCTCATCGCCCGCGCCCTGCTCGGTCGGCCGAAGCTTCTGCTGCTGGATGAATTCACCGACGGTCTCGACGCCGCCATGCGCGCCGCGCTGCTGGCCGCCGTGCAACGCGCCGCCGAAACCGGCACGCATGTCCTGCTCGCCACCCACCGTGAAGACGAACTCATCCCCGCCCTCGGGCGGCGGCTGGTTTTGGAAAAGGGAAGGATCATAGCCGCGAAAGAGCGCAAAGCCCTCAAGGCAAAAAACGTCCAACGCTCACCGTTCTACGATCCACCTCCAGACGGTGCCCCCGCTCCCCTGTCCGCGTTGAAAGTTGAACGTTCGACGTGGAACGTTGGGAGTTTTGCTCCTTCGTCTTCTTTTCTCTTCCGCCTGCGCAACGTCTCCGTCTATCGCGACCGCCACGCCGTGCTGCGGGACTTCAACTGGGAAATGCGCCCCGGCGAGCACTGGACCGTGACCGGGCCGAACGGCTGCGGCAAAAGCACTTTGCTCAAACTCCTCCTCGGCGAACTGCATCCGGCCTTGGGCGGCACGATCCACCGCTTTGGCGAGACGCGGCGGCACACGCTCTGGGAAATTCGGGCGCGCGTGGGCTACGTGGGCCCGGACCTCCAGACCGCCTACCGCGATGACCTCACCGCCCGCGCAGTGGTGGCCTCCGGCTGGTTCGCCAGCATCGGCCTGCTGGACGCCGTGACGCGCGCGCAATGGCAGCGGGTGGACGAGGTGCTCGAGCAGTTCTACCTGCGGGGACTGGCGCGGGAAAACTTCCTCCGCCTCTCCTACGGCCAACGCCGCCGAGTGCTGCTGGCCCGCGCCGTGGTGCACCGCCCGCAAGTCCTGCTGCTGGATGAGCCGCTGGATGGACTAGATCAGGGTTATTTATCTCAGATGCAGAGTCAGTTCGCCCGGTGGAACAAAGCCGGAATCTCCGCCATCACCGTCGCGCATCGCGTTGCCGAAATCCCTTCCGTAAAACTCGTAAAGTGATCCAAGAAAGTCACTTAGGCCCGATGTAGTCAACGGTCTTGGTTTTCTGATTGATGACTAATTGGCCGCCGGGGGGCAGCACCGGGCGAGGGAGGCGATTGGCAGCCAGCAGCTCATCTACGTTGGCCGGAAAACGTTTCTTGGAGATCACAAACCACGACAGGTGCTTATTAAGGTCATCCAATGCACTCGAGCCTTCGACGTAATTAAACTGCGACGACGGGGCATTTCCGGGTTGAGCAACTGGCTGGGGCGGCGGCGGCGGTGCTGCTGCGGCTGCAGCTGCAGGCTGTTGGGGCTGTGCAGGAGCTGCGGGGGCCTCCGGAGCCGGAGGGGCCGGAGGCGAAGAGCGACGGCGACAGCCAGTGGTGGTGATTACACCGAGCACCAAACCCAGCGTGAGCAGAGATGTGAGTTTCATTGATTCTAAAGAGGCAGAACGGGCACCTACTCAGCAAAATCGCACTGAACGAGGTCTGGGCCGCTTACCTTGAGGCGTGGCTGGCCAGCCATGCTTGGTCTGTAGGCGAAGGCGCGGTAGTCACAGGCCCGCCCGTGTATTGAACCGGCTGCTTGAGGTCCCGATCCGTCCATTTGTGGATTTCCGTGTGGCCGTCAGCAAAAGAAAACGCGCTGGCAAGGTTATGGTAGTTGGCCGGGTAATCCACAATGTGCCCAGGCTCAGTCATGCAAACCGCAAATCCGCCATCATTGATGCTCCCGGGAAACTCATCCGTGAAAACAAACAGGTCCGCTGGACTCGGTGAGGTGATGTCGGACTCTCGCCGATACTTAAGAAAAATCTGCGCGGGGTGCGCGTGGTTCAGCCAGTTTCCGTTCACGTTGAAACCCACCGCCTGATTCATCGCCACACTCCGGACTCGGGGAGTATTGGTAGGTCGATTATTGCTCTTGTCTGCAGGGCACTTAAAGACTCCGGCATTCTTTGCCACGTATTCGCCCAAAGTTACGTTGTTCGCGTGCGCCCCCACGGGTGCCCCCGTTCGAACCCACGTCGAGTCAATCATGGTCAACGGGTTGGTGTTTGCCTGTTGCTGCTGGGCATTGGGCCCGGCGGCTACACTCATGTTCCCCAAGACCCAGGCCTGTTGAGCACTGTCGAGATTGCTGATCAGCCGACCGTCCATATCGCCCGCATACAAGCCATGCGCCAACTGCAATTGCTTTAGGTTATTGGCGCACCGAGTGCCGAGGGTTTTGGCCTTGGCCTTGCTCAACGCGGGTAACAGCATCCCCGCCAAGATCGCAATGATCGCGATGACGACTAGGAGTTCAATGAGGGTGAAGCCAAGGCTTCGGGCACGTGTTGGATTGGGGCGCATGGTTGGTTGGGTTGGTGGAGCCGCTCAATCACAGGGGGTCATAGCGATAGAGCAGCCAAGCATGATCGTTCGTCGTTGGGATTCGAGCGTCCCATTTTTTCATTTCAGCGTGGCTGTCCGCGAACACCAGTCCGCCGCTCTGGCCGTGATATGTCGCGGGCTTCTCGTTGCCCCAAGTAGTTCCACCCATGAACCAACCACCGTCGTCGAGCGATTCCAAGCCTTCTTCGATGAGGACGAACGTGTCCGCAGGCTTGTTGAAATCGGTCATCCGCCGGAATTTGATTTGTCCGGTGCCGAAGGATCCCACCTTTTGAGGCATGGAGTAATTCCGGACATACTTGGGAAAGACCGTGATGGCAAAACCGGGGGCGGCCTTGTCGGGCTTGGTGCAGGCAAAGACTTTCGCGCTGCCGCCCACATAAGGTCCGAACTGAGCCAAGGTTACATAGGTTTCGTTAGTGGCATGGGCGGCATTCTTCATGTTGCCGGTGCACCAGTTTGGAAAGCTGCCATTAACCAATACCGGAGTCGTGCCAGCACCATAGCCGGGACCGCCCCAGCCATAGTTGTTGACGATCCGGTCGTCGTTATCTCCAGAATATAGCTGGAAAGCGAGGCCGAGTTGCTTCTGGTTCGAGAGGCACTGGATGGCCATGGCCTTCTGCTTGGCCTTACCCAAGGCGGGCAGGAGCATCCCCGCCAATATCGCAATGATCGCGATGACGACGAGGAGTTCAATGAGGGTGAAGGCGGCGTTCTTGGAATTAGTTGACTTAGAGTATTTCACGAACAGGTTGGGACAATTTATTAGAGATCAGTATGTATCTTGCTTGGCAAGGACGTCAACCTAGTTGGCAGCCGGGAATAGGGACCACCCACTTTTACGCGTGCAGGTCAGGCTTGCTCCGTGTTTGATTCCCGTTCCGACAGCTCGCTGCCGGACCCGCTTATGGACGACACAAATTCGCTCATCGAACAACGCAAGGCCAAGCTCGCCTCGCTGCGCGCCAAGGGCATAAACCCCTTCCAAAACAAGTTCACGCCCAGCGAGAGTTGTGCCGCCACCCGGGCCAACTATGCCGAGGGTCGGGCTGTGGCTATCGCGGGCCGCATCACCGCGCATCGCGACATGGGCAAGTCCATGTTCATTGACGTGAAGGACCAGAGCGGGCGCATCCAGGCCTACGCGCAGAAGAACGTCCTGGGCGACGAGCGGTTCCACATCTTCCAGCACCTCGACCTCGGTGACTTCATCGGCGTGCAGGGCACGCTCTTCACCACGCGCACCGGGGAAATCTCGGTGAAGGTCGAGTCCTTCACTATCCTTGCGAAGGCCCTGCGCCCGCCGCCCGCGAAGTGGCACGGCCTCGAGGACACCGAAATCCGCTACCGCCAGCGTTACCTCGACCTGATGGCCAACGACGACGTGAAGCGCGTCATGCTCCTGCGCAGCCAGGTCATTCGCGAGATCCGCAACTTCCTGCACGCGCGCGGCTACGTGGAGGTCGAGACGCCGATGATGCAGGCCATTCCCGGTGGCGCAGCCGCGCAGCCTTTCATGACCAAGCATAACGCGCTGGGCTGCGACTTCTACTTGCGCATCGCGCTGGAACTTTACCTCAAACGCCTGCTCGTAGGCGGCGTGGACAAGGTCTTCGAGATTGGCCGCAACTTCCGCAACGAGGGCCTCTCGCGGAAGCACAACCCGGAGTTCACGATGCTCGAAGCCTACGAGGCGTTCGGCGACTACGAGACGATGATGGACCTCGTGCAAGGCATGGTGTGCCACGTGTCGCAGGAGGTGCTGGACACACTGGTAATTGAGCACAAGGACGCCGAGGGCAAAGTCACGAAGACCATCAACCTCACGCCGCCGTGGCAGCGCGTCCGCTACAAGGACATCGTCCGCGAGCGCGCCGGGGCGGACTGGTTCGACATCTCGCCCGCCGAGCGCCGCCAGCGGGCGCACGACCTGGGCGCGGAGATTGGCAAGGAATACGAGGACTTCGAGGTGACCGGCGCGGTCTTCGAGAAGCTCATCGAGCCGACGTTGATTCAGCCCACCTTCGTGACGCACTTGCCGAAGCAACTCGTCCCGCTTGCCAAGATTTCACCCGACGACCCGACGACCGTCGAGGTGTTCGAGTGCTGCATCAACGGCCAGGAAATCGCGCCGGCCTACACCGAACAGAACGACCCCATCGCGCAGCGCGAGGCGCTGGAACACCAAGCCGGCGGCGAACAGCAAAAGCTCGATGAGGACTTCCTTACCGCACTGGAGCACGGCATGCCTCCCGCTGGCGGCATGGGCATGGGCATTGACCGCCTCTGCATGATGCTCCTCGGTCAGGAAAGTATCCGCGACGTAATCCTTTTCCCGCAATTGAAGCCGAAGTGAGCTGAAAGCGACATGAAACGCCTTCTGGCCACCACCGAGCCGGGCAAGGGCCGCGTGGTCCTGATCAGTGACGCCGGCTGGATCACGGATGACTCGCTCGCCGGCCAACCGATTGGCAATACGCCTGCCAAGCCGAACGTCAACTGGGAGATCATGCGCCGGCTCATCCGTTGAGCGGCGAGCCGCTAGACCGGCAGACGGAGGGTTAGTTACTTCGCGAATTCCACCGCCCGCGTTTCACGCACGACGGTCACACGAATCTGGCCGGGATATTGCATATCGTCCTCGATCTTCCGGCACAAGTTGCGTGCGAGCGCAGCGGCTTGGTCGTCGGTAAGGACTTCAGGTTGCACAAAGACGCGGAGCTCGCGGCCGGCCTGCACGGCATAGCATTTGTCCACGCCGGGAAAGCTCAGGCCGATTTTCTCCAAACTTTCCAAGCGCTTAAGATACGTGTCCATCTGCTCAGAACGCGCGCCGGGGCGGCTGGCGCTAATGGCATCGGCGGCACTCACGAGGATGCCCCAGAGGCAAGTGTGTGTCACCTCGTCATGGTGCGCGGCGACGCCGTTGACAATGTCGTCGGCCTCACCGAGGCGCTTCAGGAAGTCTGCGCCGATGATGGCGTGCGAGCCTTCCATGTCTTGCTGGAGCGCCTTGCCGATGTCGTGGAGCAGGCCGGCGCGCTTGGCAGCGGGAACGTTTAGGCCCAGCTCCGCTGCTATCAAACCGGTGAGATGCGCGACCTCGACGGAGTGATCGAGGACGTTTTGAGAGAAACTCATCCGGAATTTCAACTTGCCCAGCACCTGCACGATATCCTCGTGCAGCGGCGGGACGCCGGCGCGGAAGATGGCGTCTTCGCCGGCTTTGCGGACATTTTCGTCCATTTCCTCTTTTACCTTCGCCACGACCTCTTCTATGCGGGTTGGGTGAATGCGGCCGTCGAGGATGAGTCGCTGCATGGCCTCCCGCGCAATCTCGCGGCGCACGGGGTCGAAGCCGGAGAGCACGACCGCTCCGGGGGTGTCGTCAATCAGCACAGTCACGCCGGTGAGCGCCTCAAACGCGCGGATGTTGCGGCCCTCGCGCCCAATAATGCGGCCTTTAATTTCGTCGCCCGTGAGCGTGATGGTTGCGGTGGTAGTCTCGTAAGTGTGCTGCGCGGCGTAGCGCTGGATGGCGAGCGAGACGATGCGCTTGGCCTGTTCCTCCGAACGAGTTTTCGCCTCGGATAGGATGCGCCGGGAAACTTCATTCGCATCACGCAAAGCAGCTAGTTCGGCCTCCTTGAGAAATTGTGCGCGGGCGTCGGCCTCGGATAGGTTGACGAGTTGTGCGAGTTGCGCACGGCGTTCTCGCGCTAGGGCTTCGGTCTCAATGCGGGATTTTTCAAGCGCAGTCTCGCGGGCGTCGAGATTCGCCTGCTGGCACTGAATGTGTTTCTCGCGTTGTAGGAAACCTTCGAGCTGGGCGTTGATGAGCTGCTCCCGTTGGGTGAGGCGTTGCTCGGCGGCGGCGACTTCCTGCTGCCGGGTAACGTAAGCGAGCTCGGCCTGGCTGCGGAGGTTGATGGCCTCCTCGTTCGCAGTCACGCGCGCCTCGCGAAGGATGGACTCGGCGTCGCGTTTTGCGGCTTCGAGCGCGAGCCGACGGTCATCCGCGAGTTGCTGGCGACGGACTCTCTCCTTGTAACGGACGTAGATGTAACCGAACAGCCCGCCGACTACGACCCATGCAGCGTCCGTAAGGGTAAAGGCGGCGAGAAGACTCATGCGGAGAGGGAGGTCATATGCCTAAAATTGTCACGTTGGCTCGCCGAGCTGCAAATTGACGATTTTAGACTTTGCACGTTTGAACTTTGAACCATTGCTTCTCAATGCTCGCGGCTAATTCGTCTTCACCTCGATCCACCGCAACGGCGTGACAACGGCGTCGAGGGCGATGTCGTGCGGCTCCCGCGGGACGACGGGGATGATCTGGCAGTCAAAGCTCACACCAATCTTCAATCCCGCGAAGCCGGCCAGCAGCTGGTCGTAATGTCCCTTGCCGCGCCCGAGCCGCCCGCCACGAGCATCAAACCCTAGCCCCGGCACGAGCGCCAAGTCCAGCCGGTTCAAGGCCACCGTAGGACACCCCGCCACCGGCTCGCGCACTAGGAACGGTCCAGCGACCACCTCACGCGCGAGGTCGGTTATTTGCACGGGCTCGTAAGCGGCAGTCGCGGTGTCAAAACGCGGGAGTGCAAGCAGCTTGCCCTGAGTGAGCGCATCCTCAAGCAGCGGCGTGATGTCCGGCTCGCTCGCGTCCGGAAAGAACACCAGCACGGCGCGGGCGGATTGCCATGCAGCGGAGGCCCGCACTCGCATACAGAGTTCGGTGGACGCCGACGCACGGGAATCGGCGACGAGCGACTTCAACTCCGCGCGCAAGCGCCTGCGCAGGGTGGCCTTGGTGTCCGTTGGGAGGGTCATTCAACCTTCTTTCCTGCCGCCTCCGCCGCTAGAGCACGCCAGCGGTCGAGGCGTTCCTTGATTTTCTTCTCCACGCCTTGCTCGGTCGGCTCGTAGTAACGGCGCGCCTCGGTCAGGTAATTTTGCGGCACGAAGTGGCCTGCGCCGTCGTGCGAATACTGGTAGCCCACGCCGTGACCGAGAGTCTTCGCGCCCGCGTAATGGCCGTCCTTCAAGTGGTTTGGCACCGGCAGCGTGCGACCGGTGCGCACGTCTTCCAGCGCCGCGTCAATCGCCGTGTACGCCGTGTTGCTCTTGTTCGCCGTGGCGATATAGATGGTCGCTTCCGCAATGGGAATGCGTGCTTCCGGCCAGCCGACAAACTCCGCCGCCTGATGCGCGGCCTGCGCGAGCACGAGCGCCATCGGGTCCGCGAGGCCCACATCCTCCGCCGCGCAAATCAGGATGCGCCGTGAGATGAAACGTGGGTCTTCGCCGGCGTGAATCATCTTCGCGAGCCAATAGAGTGCCGCATCGGGGTCGCTGCCGCGCATGGACTTGATGAACGCACTGATGGTGTCGTAGTGCGCGTCGCCGTCGCCGTCATAGACCACTGCCTTCTTTTGAATGCACTGCTCGGCCACGGCCATTGTGATGCGAATGGTGCCATCAGGCTCGGGCGGCGTGGTGAGCGCGGCGATTTCCAGCGAGTTAAGCGCCTTGCGCGCGTCACCGTCGGCCACTTTCGCAAGATGCCGCGCAGCTTCTTTCTCCACCTTCAACTTGAGGTAACCGAGGCCGCGGTCGGCGTCCATCAACGCGCGGGCCAGCAAGTCGAAAAGATCGTCCTCGGAAAGCGGTTTTAGCTCGAAAATTTGTGACCGCGAGACCAGCGGTGAGTTGACGAAGAAGAACGGATTGTGCGTGGTCGCACCGATGAGCCGGATGACGCCACTCTCGACATCAGGCAATAAGACATCCTGCTGCGATTTGTTGAAGCGGTGAATTTCGTCCACGAAGAGAATCGTGGTCTGGCCCGTGTTTTCGAGGCGATTGGCCGCGCCCTGCAACACGCGCCTCATGTCGGCGACGTTAGACTCCACCCCGCTGAGCCGCTCGAACTTACACTTAGTTTGGCACGCGATAATTTGGGCGAGCGAGGTTTTCCCCGTGCCGGGCGGCCCGTAAAAGATGAGTGACTGCAGCCGGTCCGCCTCGATGGCTCGGCGCAGGAGCATGCCCGGCGCAAGGATGTGCTGCTGGCCACAATACTCGTCAAGATTGCGGGGCCGCATGCGCGCAGCGAGTGGCGCGACGGCGGGGGAGTCGTCGGGCGACGGCGCCGACGCGGGAAGCGTCTCGGCATGGGCGAACAGATCGTCGCGCGGCATGGGCGAAAGATATGCCGCCGCCGCCCGGCTCCAAGCTCCAAACGCACCGGAACACAGCCTGATCTATGGTGGCTTGTAACTAGCTCATTCTACCTTTGCTGGGGTCAGCGCGTGCATTCCCTTACCCCCTGAGTTCTGCCTCATAAGCGAGGAAGCAACCGTGGGTGTGTCCACGCGCGCCGGTCTTTACGCGTGCGTCGTCTTGGGCGTTGCGCCATGCTCACGTCGTGAGTGAACTGCGCCACATTCGCAACGTAGCGTTGGCCGGGTTCATGGGCGTTGGCAAGTCGTCCGTGGGCCGGCTGGTTGCCGCCCAGCTGCAGTTCGAGTTCATGGACACGGACGAGTTGATCGAGAGCCGCACCGGCGTGAAGGTCAGCGAAATTTTCGCGCAGCACGGTGAGGCGGCCTTTCGCAAGTTTGAGTCTGACCTAGTGGCTGAAATGACCGGCTGGAGTGGCAAAGTGATCTCAACTGGCGGCGGCCTCGTGGTCAGCCCGACCAACCTCGCAAGCCTCAAGACTCACGCGCTGGTAGTCTGCCTCTGGGCCACACCGGAAACGATCTATCAGCGCACCAAACATCAGTCGCATCGGCCGTTACTGCAAGGCCTTGACCCACTGGCGAAAATCAGCGAAATGCTCGCCACGCGCGAGGCCGCTTACAAGCAGGCCGACGTGTTGGTCAACACCGAGCAGCGTTCCATGAGGGAAATTGCCGCGCATGTGCTGCACCACTTCCGCACGGCGCAGCACAATCCGCCCCGGTTGTGAGAGAGGCTATCCGCCAGCGCGCACGCGAATTGGGCTTCGACGATTGCCGGTTCACGTCTGCCGCCGCGCCCGAGCATGCCGCTCAGTTTCAACGCTGGCTCGCCGACGGTCAGCATGGCGAGATGGCGTGGCTAGCCCGTAACGCAGCGAAACGCATTGAGCCACAACTCGTGCTCGCATCGGCTAGGTCGGTGATCACGCTGGCGGTGAGCTATGCGAGTAAGGAGAAATTTGCTGGTAATCCGAATTCAGTCTTCAGCCAGACAGACGGGTACGATCCATTTAAGAGAGAATCCGGTTCATTGGCGACTGGTATTGTGGCCCGTTACGCGCGCTTCGCGGACTACCACGAAGTCTTGATCACCCCGCTGCGCAAGCTCGCCAGCTTTGTGAATACACTCTGCGTAGACACACACTCGCTTTGGTATGTGGACACCGGACCGCTGCTGGAACGCGACCTCGCTCAGCGCGCAGGGCTAGGCTTTGTGGGCAAGCATACCAACCTCATCAGTCGACAGCTGGGAAACTGGATTTTCCTGGCAGAAATTATCACCACCCTTGAACTGGAACCTGACGTATCGGAAAAAAACCGGTGTGGTTCGTGCACGCGTTGCCTTACAGCCTGTCCCACCGCGGCCATTCCTGCGCCCTTTCAACTCGATGCCCGGCGATGCATTTCCTACCTCACGATCGAGCTTAAAGGTTCCATTCCCGTCGAACTGCGCTCGGCCATCGGCAACCGCATCTACGGCTGCGACGATTGCTTGGCGGTCTGCCCGTGGAACAAATTTGCCGCCGAAGGCCGCCTGATGCGTGAGCACATGCGCGCCGACCTTGCACAACCGGACCTGCTAGAACTCCTTGCGCTGGACGACGCCGGCTTCAAGCGCCGTTTCGCCGGCACGCCGCTGCTGCGCACTAAGCGGCGCGGCCTGCTGCGAAATGTCTGTGTCGCGCTAGGCAACGTCGGCGACGCCAGCGCGTTGCCGCACCTAGAGAAGTCCGCCAACGACCCCGATCCGCTCATCGCCGAGCACGCGCGCTGGGCCATTGAACGCCTCAACGCGCGGGCCGCAGGATCGTCTTGCGACTCGCGCCGGGCCATGTCCCGCAAGCCCCTCGTCCCAGCGACTGCTTCCGACGAGCAGAAGTCGTGAAAGATGCGGTCGAGCCAGACGAACGGACGCCTAAATTTAACCAGTCAGCGAATATTCTCCCAGCGGACATCTATCCACGCATCAGTTCGTAGGCCGGCGTGCGACCTGGACCAAACTTGCCGGTGGCATAGTTTAGCAAACGTCGCATCCGCCTTGTTGTGCTTGTTCCGATGCACGCACCACCAAACGGACATCGTCAGTGCATCCTTGCGCTCGTATTTCTGCACCTGTCCTGTCACAATGAGTTGACGTGAAATTAATCCGCTCCCTCTCCCTCCTGTTGTTTATCGCTGGGCTGGCTCAGCCTGCGTTGGCTGCGCCAGGCTGGAAAGCGGGCGTCGCAAAATCCGTCATCACCCCTGAAAAAGCTGTGTGGCTCGCCGGCTACGGCTCCAAGCGCGTGCCCGACGGCAAGCTGCACGACCTTTGGATGAAGGCGCTCGCGCTCGAGGATGCCGAGGGCCGGCGCGTCGTGCTCATCACGAGCGATTTCCAGGGCGTGCCCAAGGTGATGAGCGACCGGGTATTCGAGCAGTTGCAGAGGAAGTTCCAGCTCACTCGCGCGCAAGTGATGTTCACCTTCTCGCATAACCACTGCGGCCCGCGTCTCGGCGATGACCTCGTGGATTACTATCCCGTCGAGCCCGCGCAGGTCGCGCTGGTCGAGGAATACACCGCGCTGATGGTGACGAACTGCGTGGCGATGGTCGGCGAGTCACTGGCGAAGCTGGCGCCCGCAAAACTGCAGCAAGGCGAGGGCAAGGCGACCTTCGCCGTGAACCGCCGCAACAACAAGGAGGCCGACGTGCCCGGCATCCTCGCGCGTGGCGAACCGCTCAAAGGCCCCGTGGACCACACGGTGCCCGTCCTCACGGTCACGCGACCCGATGGCAGGCTCGAGGCGGTGCTTTTTGGCTATGCGTGCCACCCGACGACGCTGAGTTTTCTGACGTGGTGCGGCGATTACCCCGGCTTTGCGCAACTGGAGATCGAGAGGGCGCATCCCGGCGCAACGGCGATGTTCGTCAACACCTGCGGCGGCGACCAAAACCCGCTGCCACGCCGCACCGTCGAGTTGTGCGAGCGCTACGGCAAGCTGCTCGCCGCGGGTGTGGAAGAAGCTTTGCAGCGACCATTGCGGCCGGTCTCACCGGGGCTGCGCACGGCGTTTGAGCTGATTGATCTGCCCTACCTCAAACCCGCGTCACGCGAGGAACTCGTGGCCGCGACCCAGGAAAGCAACGCCATTCG
>VHDH01000034.1 GCA_016871445.1 Verrucomicrobiota bacterium
TTAGACGGGCGGGACAACAGAGGATTCTAAATACATGGCCGATATTTAAACAACTAGCCATCTAGTCTTAACTTCAACTCTCGCCTATGACGTTCCCACTTGTCGAGTGCGGCTACTGCACGATTTTTTCACTCAGGAAGCTGAGCTTGTTTCAGTGTAGGTCGTCCACAAGTAGGAAGACAAAATTCGGAGGTCGCGGAGCTGCGGTAAGCGAGCTTGCAGGCAGGCCAGAATCAGCCCCAAACGAATGGTCTTGGTCATCGGTGAGTTCAAGGCTTTTTGTAAATTGGCTTTCTCACGACTTCCGCCGCAAATCGGCGGCCGCGTATCTCGATCTCAATCGCTCCACCAGCCACTGCGAACTTCGGCGGTAGGTAACCCATGCCGATGCCGTTGTTGAGGGACGGGCTTTGCGTGCCGCTGACAACCTCGCCCACCGCAGAGCCCCCAGCCCAGATAGGATAATGGGGGCGTGGAGGTGGGGACTTATCCGTCATCCTAAAGGCGACAAGTTGCTTCTTCACGCCGTTTGCCTTTTCGTGAGCCAGGACGGTGCGGCCCACGAACTCTCCCTTATCCGTAGCAACGAAGAAACCCACGCCTGCCTCGATCGGTGTAGTGTTCTCGTCTAGTTCATGGCCGTAGAGCGGGTAACAAACTTCCGTGCGCAAAGTGTCGCGTGCGCCGAGGCCACAGGGCTGGAGACAAAACTGGTGCCCTAGATTTAGCGCCTTGTTCCAGACCGCCTCGATGAGTGTCGCGGGCGTGATAACTTCAAAGCCGTCCTCGCCACTGTAACCAGTGCGGGCCACGCAAACGGACTGACCATCAAAAGTGAACTGTGCAATTTGGTTCTTTTTTAGCTCGCTTGGCTTGGTGACAAGCGTGCCACCGGTGGCCGAGGTGGGGAAAAGCTGGTCGAGCAGTCCCGGCGTTTTTGGCCCTTGGATAGCGACAGCACCAGTGTGGTCGGAGAGATTTGCGAGTGTTACATCCGATTTGCGTGAGAAGGTTGCAAGGCGATCCTTTAACCACGCCACATCCGGCTCGATGCGCGAAGCGTTGATGATGAGTAGGTATTCCTGAGCGCCGAGGCGGTAGGCGTAGAGGTCGTCAATTACACCACCGTGCTCATGGCACATGAGGGTGTACTGTCCGAGGCCGACGGTGAGCTTGCGCACGTCGTTGGTGAGCGTGGCATTAAGGAACGCCTCCGCTGCCGACCCTTGCACAATTACTTCGCCCATGTGCGAAATGTCAAAAATACCCGCCGCTCGGCGGACGCAGAGGTGCTCGTCAGTAATGGTGGAATACTGAACGGGCATTTCCCACCCGCCGAATTCGATGAGCTTGCCTCCCGCACGTTGGTGGGCGGAATAGAGGGGGGTACGTTTTAGAGTCATTAGCGAGTTGCGATTTTCAATTGGAGCACAAAGCCGCAGGCCAGAGCCGTGAGGGATGTTTTTGGCGGGAAGAGATTTTCGTGGCTCACGTTCGATTTACTCTAGGGTTTCAAGATCTTCTATTATGACCAGGGCAAACACGTCCTTTGGGAATTTTCACCAGCTCGAGTTCGGGGATGTTACGCCTTCTGTCATCCCCACTTTTCCGTTTTCATCTGCTCTTTCGGCAGCTTCAGCTCCTCAAGCACGAGGCGCTCGGTGGCTTCTACAAGTTCATTGGTGCCGCAGGCGTAGAAAACGGAGTTAGCGGGATCCTTGACGTGCTCCTTTACCCACTCGGCGGTGATGCGACCGCGCCGACCGCTCCAAGGATCGTCCGGGTTTAGGCGCGTGCAGGTAACGTAAAAGTCGAAGTGCTCATTCTCTTGTTCAAGCTGTTTGAACTCGTCGTGGAAGATGATGTCGTTGGTGGTACGAACACTGTAGAGTAAAGTGAGCCGCGTGTTCAGCTTCCGACGCGTCGCCTCGCGCACAAAGCCCCGAAACGGCGTCACACCGCTGCCGCCGGCGATGCACACGAGATGTTTTCCCACCGGGTCGAAGACGGGGAGGAATTTGCCCGCTGGCTGGATGACCCAAAGTTTGTCACCGGGCTTGGCCCAATCCACGAGTCGCGTGCCCATCTTGCCGTCGCGCTTCACGGTTATTTCGTAAAAACCTTGGTCTAACGCGCAGGAGGACAGAGAATAAGCCCGTTTGTAAGCCGGCGTATCTGACCAATATACCGTCACGAATTGGCCGGTCTTGAACTCCACTTCGTAGTCCGCCGGCCATTGGAGCCGGAGAGTCTTGGTGTCCGGCAGTTCCATCGTCACCGAATCGACGAGCATCTCGGCAATTTGTTTTGGCATACGCTGTTAGAATTTAAGGTTAGTTGGCGGGGGCGCAAAGCGCATTTTCGCACTGCCGCATCATCCCTGAAGGAACAGGCCACTGCACTGATTGAGCATCCCGATCTATCATCTATTGAAACATCTGTCGTAGTCCGGACTGGCGGGTCACGCGCTCAACGTCTAAGGAGCTTCAGGCGGTAACAACCTGCGATCGCTGCACTTCTCGGCGCCCATTCCGCCCAGGCACATCCGCGCTTTTTGGCTTCGAGCCGGACACATTATATACTACACAATTTGTTCGGTTTGAGACCAAGCGGCCCATAAATACCATGCACCCCGGTTGTTGCAATTCAGACAATCCGCACGTCAATCGCTGGGTCGCAGAAATCGCCGCGCATTGCCAGCCCAATGCCATCCACTGGTGCGACGGATCCTTGGACGAGAAACGCGCGCTCACCGCCGAAGCCGTGGCAGGCGGTACACTCATCCCGCTGAACCAAAAAAAATGGCCCGGTTGTTATTATCATCGCTCGAACCCAAACGATGTCGCCCGGGTGGAGCAATGCACCTTCATCTGCACGCCTACCGAAGACGAGGCCGGCCCAACAAACAACTGGCTCGCGCCTGCCGCCATGCGCACCAAGCTCATGGGGTTGCTAGCCGGGGCAATGCGCGGGCGCACGATGTATGTTGTGCCGTTTCTTATGGGCCCACCCGGCTCGCCGCTCGCGCGCGTGGGCGTAGAGTTGACCGACTCGATTTACGTCGTCCTGAGCATGGGCATCATGACGCGCATGGGACGAGTGGCGCTGGAGCAGCTGGGTGTGGGCGAGGATTTCACGCGCGGAATTCACTCGATGTTAGATGTGAATCCCGAGCGCCGTTACATCGCGCATTTCCCGCAAGAGAACACAATCATCTCGGTCGGCTCAAACTACGGCGGTAATGTGTTACTCGGCAAGAAGTGCATGGCGCTGCGCCTAGCGTCGCACTGGGGCCGCGATCAGGGTTGGCTTGCGGAACATATGCTCGTGCTGGGCGTTGAGTCACCTGACGGAAAGAAGACCTTCGTGGCTGGCGCGTTCCCCAGCGCATGCGGGAAGACGAACTTCGCGATGCTTCGTCCGCCCGCGCGGTTTGCCGGCTGGAAAGTCTGGACCGTCGGCGACGACATCGCATGGATGAAGCCCGGTCCGGACGGCCGCCTCTACGCCATTAATCCGGAGACCGGTTACTTTGGAGTCGCGCCTGGCACAAACGGAAAGTCGAATCCGAATGCGATGGAATGCATCAAGCGCGACACCATTTTCACAAACGTAGCCCTCACGCCGGACGGCGACGTGTGGTGGGAAGGGAAAGACGGTCCGCCGCCTGCCGAGTGCCTTGACTGGCGCGGCCAGCGCTGGACGCCCGACTCGAAGGCGAAGGCCGCGCACCCGAATAGTCGGTTTTGCGCGCCAATGAGCAATAACCCAATGCTCGCGACCGAGGTTCACGACCCTGCCGGCGTTCCCATAAGCGCCATCATTTTTGGCGGCCGCCGCACGAGTACAATACCGCTCGTTTACCAAGCATTTAACTGGGTTCATGGCGTTTATGTGGGTGCGACCATCGGCTCTGAAACCACCGCTGCGGCCACGGGTTTGGTAGGCCAAGTGCGCCGCGACCCGATGGCAATGCTGCCTTTCTGTGGCTACAACATGGGTGATTACTTTGCGCATTGGCTGCAAATGCGCCGGCACATCGCAAATCCGCCGCGCATTTTCCATGTCAACTGGTTCCGTAAAGATGCTGACGACGAGTTCCTCTGGCCCGGCTATAGCGAAAATATGCGGGTGCTCGAGTGGATTGTTGAACGCTGTCGAGGCCGTGCGAATGCGAGTGAAGGATTGCTTGGCTGGGTGCCGGACGCGCACGACTTCGACCTCGAGGGCCTCGACGGCTTTGATGCTGCGCGACTGCAACAGGCGCAAAGCACGAACGCCGAGGAATGGCGGCGCGAGGTGCTGCAGCAGGACGAATTGTTCATGCGACTTTACGCGCATCTACCGAAGGAAATCATCTTCCAGCGGGAGTTGCTGATTGCGCGACTTTGACAGACAAGCATTAACTCACTTTCTGGCACCTAATTTAGCTGCCTATTTTCAGTCACTAGTCAGCCACAAACCGCTCCTCACTTTCTGATAGTGAACCCCGATTAATTCTTCGTGACTCGCTCCCAGCCTCTCTGTCCCGCTGCCGACCTTCCACCCGGCACGACGTGCAAGTTCGTTTTCACGCATGGAGGCATTCGGCGCGAGGGCTTCGCGGCAAACGTGCGCGGGCACCTAGTCGCCTACGAGAACGCTTGTCGGCACATTCCGATGCCGCTGGACGACGACAACGACTTCTTCACCGCTGACGGCAACTTTTTCATCTGCCGAAGCCACGGCGCGATATACGAGCCGCTGAACGGTCGCTGCATCCACGGCCCCTGCGGCGGGCAAAGTTTAAAAGCGCTGCGTGTCGTGGAAGCCGACGGCGAATTATGGGTAGTGCTACCCGAGGAACTTGAGGTGAGCGGCAGTGTTGATCAGTAATCCGATGCCATGAATACAATGGCAGCTTGGTTAAACGCATAACATGCACATGCAACGCTGCTGAATACCTCTTCAAATCAACCGTCAAGTCAGCTCACCGAACCAATCTAAATCAACTACATGAAACGTTTCACTCTGCTCACGTCTGTCTCGCTCGCCGTTTGGCTCGCCTCGCTTGCCCCGTCGTTCGCGCAGGCCAACAAGGATGCTAAAAAAGATGCGCCCAAGGACGCGAAGAAAGATGCCCAGCCCAAGAAGCCCAATCCCGTTCAAGCTCCCGATGTCGCCGCGCCCAAGTTCCAGGATGGCGAGCCGTCGGCTGGGTTCATCAAAACCCATGAGGGCTACGTGGCCACCGCGAAGGCGGGCGGCGTGGACGTGCTCTTCTTGGGTGATTCCATCACCGCCGGCTGGCGCGGCAACGGCAAAGAGGCTTGGGAAAAGAGTTTCGCCGCCTACAAGACTGCGAACTTCGGTATTGGCGGCGACCGCACGCAGCACGTCCTCTGGCGCATCACCAACGGGGAATTGGACGGCATCAAGCCCAAGGCCGTGGTCCTAATGATCGGCACAAACAACTCCGGCTCCGATGACGCAGATGGTATCGCCAGGGGTGTAACCGCCATCGTGAAAGCCATCCACGCGAAATCCCCGGCCACGAAAGTATTGTTGCTGGCCGTCTTCCCGCGCGGCGAAAAACCCAACCCACAACGTGAGAAGCTCGCGAAGGTCAACGAAACCATCGCCAAGCTGCACGACGGCAAGAGCGTTCACTACCTCGATATCGGCGCGAAATTCCTGACGGCGGACGGCACACTAACCAAGGAGATCATGCCGGACTTCCTCCACCTCTCGAAAGCCGGCTACCAAATTTGGGCCGATGCCATCACGCCGAAGCTCGCCGAGCTGACCAAGTAAACTCGGAGCCCGGACCGACAATTCATCCGCGCGAAGCGCCGGCTGGTCCGGCGCTTCGGCTTTTTACCGAGAGATAGCGGTAAAGGTACTGTAGCGCGGCCGCTGAAAAATGATTTCCTGTCGCGATGGCCATGTGCTTCGCTGTCCGCACAGCACATGAAAACGCCCACGCGCCGCCAATTCCTTCAAGCTACCGCCGCCACCCTGCTTGCTGCGCCCGTCGCCCGCGCCATTGAGCCCCTGGGCCGCGCGGGCAAGCCGCGACTCCAACTCGCGCTCGCGGCTTACTCCTTCCGCGAGTTCTTCGGGGGCGAACTCCAGCGCGGCGCGGGCAAGAAAGCCCCGGCCCCCGGCGCCTCGATGGACATGTTCAAGTTCATTGACTATTGCGCCGAGCACGGTTGTGACGGAGCAGAGCTGACGAGCTATTTCTTTCCCAAGTCGCTCACGTCGGACTATCTCGTGCAAATCCGCCGGCACGCTTTCATCAAGGGCGTGGCCATCAGCGGCACAGCCATCGGGAACAACTTCTCGCATCCCAAGGGCGAGAAGCGCGACGCCGAAATCGCCGCGACGAAACTGTGGATTGAACGAGCCGCCGTGCTGGGCACGTCGCACATCCGCGTCTTCGCCGGACAGACTAAGGAGATCGAGCGCGACGCGGCGGACAAGCTCGTCGTCGCTGCGTTGGAGGAATGCTGCGACTATGCTGGGCAGAAGGGTATCTTCCTCGGCATCGAGAATCACGACGCCATCGGCAGCGCGGATCACCTGCTCAAGCTCATCAAGCAGGTCCGAAGCCGCTGGCTGGGCGTGAACCTCGACTCGGGCAACTTCCGCACCGCTGATCCCTACCGCGATTTCGCCGAGATCGCGCCCTACGCGGTCAACGTGCAGCTCAAGACGGAGATCAAGCGACTGGACGCGAAGAACTCCGAGCCGGCGGACCTAGCGCGCAAGGTGAAGATTCTCCGCGACGCGCATTATCAGGGCTTTGTCGCGCTAGAATTCGAGACCAAGGAAGACCCGTTCAAGGCCGTGCCCCCGGTGCTCAAGCAGTTGAAGGAGTTGTTCGCTGCGTGAAGGAGCGCGGCTTATAAGCCGCAGAGATTTGTTTGTTTTAACTGGCACTCGCAAAGGCTGGACGAGCTCACTTCGTCAGTTTCTGCGGCCAATAGGCTGCGCTTCTAGCGCATGGTACGCTGCGGTGACACAGGCTTGCCCGCCCTGCCCCGCTTCCTTACCCTCGAAACATGATCCTCAAGCTCATCAGCCTGCTCGGACTGGCCGCTTTCCTCGCCTTTGCCTGGGGCCTCTCCACCGACCGCAAGCGGTTCCCCTGGCGCACGGTCATCTCTGGTGTGCTGCTGCAATTCGTCTTTGGTTTTCTGATTCTTAAGACTGGGCCAGGCCAAGCGTTCTTTAAGGGCTTCGCCGACGCCGTCTCGCGGGTGCTAGATTATGCAGCTGAAGGCTCAAAATTTGTGTTCGGTCCGCTGGCAGATCAGGCCGCTATCCAAAAGGGACTCGCGGTTCCGTCGGGCTTCATTTTCGTAATTACCGTAGCAGGCACCATCATCTTTGTTTCGGCTCTGTCCTCACTGCTTTACCACTACGGCATCCTGCAATTCGTCGTGCGCGGCGTGGCCTGGGTGATGGAGCGCTTAATGAAGACCAGCGGCAGTGAAAGCCTCGCGGCGGCGGCCAACATCTTTATGGGCCAGACTGAGGCCCCACTTGTCATCAAGCCTTACCTCACCAAGATGACTCGCAGTGAGATCATGGCCCTGATGACCGGCGGCATGGCGACCATTGCCGGCGGTGTGCTGGCGGCGTATGTGGGCTTCGGTGTCTCTGCCGGACACTTGCTTACCGCCTCCGTCATGAGCGCGCCCGCCGCGCTGCTCATTGCCAAGATCATGCTGCCCGAGACGGAGGCCAGCGAGACTGCCGCCGGGGCGACGGCCAAGATTGAACGTCAGACCCACAACGGCCTCGACGCGCTCTGCCGCGGCGCGAGCGATGGCGCGATGCTCACCATCAACGTCATGGCCATGCTCATTGCCTTCGTTGCCGTCGTCGCGCTGGCCAATGGGTTACTCAGTTGGCTGCTGGGCACGGTGGGCGTGCAAAATGCCGCGCCGTTGCAGACCCTCTTTGGCTGGATCAACGCGCCGTTTGCTTGGCTCATGGGTGTGCCTGGAAAGGACTGTCTCGCTGTTGGACAAATCCTCGGCGAGCGCATCGTGCTCAACGAATTCATTGGTTACCTCTCGCTGGCGAAGGTGAAGGACGCGCTGGACCCGCGCAGCGTCACGCTCGTCACCTACGCGCTATGCGGCTTCGCAAATTTTGCGAGCATTGCCATCCAGATTGGCGGCATCGGCTCCATGATGCCCGAGCGGCGCGCCGACCTCGCCAAGATCGGCCTGCGCGCGATGGTGGGCGGCCTGCTGGCCTGCTACATAACCGCCACCGTGGCGGGGATTTTGGTGGACTGAAGCCGCGGTGATGCGCTTCGCCGTGAAGTGCTTGGCTAGCGGCCCGTCGATTCTTAATATGGCAACTCAACCCAAGCCCTCAGCCGGAAAGCCGTCACCGCCCAAGCCTGCGCAAAAGTCCAAATTGGGGATACTGCTCGCCGTGGCGGGAGTCGGTTTGGTTGCCATGCTAGTGTTGCGCCTAAAACGGGAGCCTCCCCCTGAGGTGGATACGAAACGTGCGGCGAACATTAAGGGAGTATTCGCCGGTGGACCGACCAGCACACGCATCAATAGCAAACCCGCTGAAACGCGCGGTGCTTACGCAGCAGACGAGTTGATCCAGATTACTGGTCAAGGCGGGAGTATTGTGGTTGTGCGGGAAGTGCCGGGTTTCGGCATAACTGGCAGCTCCGACATGGGACGTTTTATAGCAATGATTTCTGACGAAGCGGACTCCTTCAAAAACCGCCTCAACGACAAGGGCAGATTTAAATTTCTGCCTGATCTGGAATTGCCCCGTGCCGACGGAACAACCAGAACTCAATGGCCAGCTGACGGATTTTCTAAATTACTGCAAACTTCTCCGGCGCATGCGGCCATCGTCTTATTCTGCCTGCCGCCCGCGCAGATAACGGAAGGCGAGAAAGCTCAAATCCGTGGTCGATCAGGGAAGATTGTGGTGGTTGCTGGGTCTGAAACGGAGGTAAGGCCCCTCGTCGAGCAGCGTTTGGTCAACCTCGCGATCACTTCTCGCGTTCCGATCCCCCCGCCGGCGAGCAGCGGCTCCGAGGCCCCTATGCAATGGGTCACACGCGTTCACGCTGTGCTCAAACCGTAGAACCTCAGAAAGTCAGCGCCCAGTATTCGTCTGTTGAGGTTCCGAAACTAATCGGACTTAGTTTCGGAACCGCCTCGGCGTGTCCATCAATGAACGCAATCTGCGAGCGATTATTGTGGACCAAGCTCATGCCTGGCGCTTGCCATGGCTGAGTGTAGTTGAGGCCGTTGTTGCGGTCGTTATCGCCCTGTGAGTTGTTCCAGGTGGCGTTTGCACTTCCTGGAGTGGGAAAGTAAGGCTGACGGGCATTGCCTTGTTTGATGTCAGAGGCCAAGACCTTGTTGGCTGCGTCCCGTACGCTGATTAGTCTAATCGCGTTATGCACCTGCCTGCCCGTAGAAGGGTCGTTTCCCCAAGTAGCTCCATACTGAGCCCATCCGGGCTGAATTCCCGGACCGAGTCCGTTGATACCCAAATAAGGGTTCACCCGGTAATGCGCATATCGAACCCAACCAACGGAGTGGCTTACGTGGTAAACAGCAGGAACAGCACTTTGGCTGCCGGGCAATTCGGCTGGGGTGTTAGGCAACAAGTATGAGGGGCAACGCAGGTTCTTCACCTCTCCCAGAACCATGTTGTTAGCACCCATATAACGGTTTAAGAGTGATTGTCCGTTTACTGCTCCATACAGAGAATTGTCGGCTGGATAAGGAACATCGTAGGGTGGGGGATTCAAAGAGTGACTCATCCAAGCGAAGGGCATCTTGTCATCGTTGTCCCCAGAGTAAGTTTGGTTGGCAATCCCCATTTGCTTGATGTTGCCTAAACAGACGGCCCCCTTGCCTTTGTTTTTGGCCTTCGAGAGTGCCGGCAGAAGCATGCCGGCCAAAATCGCGATAATCGCGATGACGACGAGAAGTTCGATGAGGGTGAAACCACGCTTGGCTCGCGGCAATCGACCTTTGGCAGACAGGGTGTTCATGTTCGGTACTTGACGCTGTTTGGCATTGGCTTCGCAATTACTGACGCATCATGCGCGCCGTCATTCAGCGGGTTTCCGAAGCCAGCGTCACCATCGCCGGACAGGTCAAGGGTGCTATCGGCCGCGGGTTGCTCGTGCTCGTGGCCGTGGAGGACGCAGACACAGACGCGGACCGCGAATGGCTCGCCGGCAAGCTTGTCCGCCTCCGTATCTTCCCCGACGACGCGGGGCTGATGAACTGCTCAGTGCAGGACGTGGGCGGGGAAATCCTTGTGGTGAGCCAGTTCACGCTCTTCGCCAGCACGCAGAAGGGCAACCGCCCGAGTTACCTCCGCGCTGCGCGGCCCGAGGTGGCTATCCCCAAATACGAGGCATTCGTCACCCAGCTTTCTAAGGAACTGGGCAAGCCTGTCGCCACCGGCGAATTCGGCGCGGACATGCAGGTGGCGCTGCTGAACGACGGTCCCGTGACCATCACAATGGATACGCGGGCAAGGGAGTGATTGTAACGGCGGTATGCGATACCCGCCTATCCCTTAGGCGTGACAGCTAGGGCGCAGGCTACCGCCAATCCGTGGTCTTCTACCAAAGCGCTTGCCGCACTTTCGCTCGTCCGTTAAAAACCCTTCCCTTTGCGCGGTCCACCGCGCGGTTAAATCCAAAATACAATACGCGAATCACCAAATCGAATTTATGCCCTACACCACTTGCACTGTGCCCGTCGGCGGGAAGATCTCAATCGCCGGCGGTAAGCTCAACGTCCCAGATCAACCCATCATTCCGTTCATTCGTGGCGATGGCACCGGACCGGACATTTGGGCGGCGAGTGTACGCGTGCTTGATGCAGCCGTGGCGAAGGCTTACGGCGGCAAACGCAAAATTGCGTGGATGGAAGTGTTTGCGGGGGAGGCAGCGTTCACAAAGCACAACAACTGGCTGCCCGACGACACGGTGGAGGCGTTCAAAGAATTTCTCGTCGGCATCAAAGGCCCACTGACAACGCCCGTCGGCGGCGGCATCCGGTCCCTCAACGTTGCTTTGCGCCAGATGTTAGACCTCTACGTTTGTCTGCGCCCTGTGCAGTATTTCAGCGGGGTGCCCAGTCCGGTTAAGCGTCCGGAACTCGTAGATATGGTGATTTTCCGCGAGAACACCGAAGATATTTACGCTGGTATCGAATATAAGGGCGGGTCACCTGAAGCTGCGAGGGTACTCGAATTCCTTAAAACAAACTTCCCAAAGGACTTTGATAAAATTCGCTTCGGCACTACTGAGCGAATCGCTGCTTACATGGCGCAGGCCGGCGCGGGAGCCCACGGGACGCCGCCCGTAGAAGTCGGCATCGGTATCAAGCCGGTCTCTACCGTTGGCACTGTGCGCCTCATGAAAGCTGCCGTGGAGTACGCGCTGCGCAACCAGCGCAAGAATGTCACCATCGTCCACAAAGGTAACATTATGAAGTTCACCGAGGGCGGCTTCCGTGACTGGGCTTACGGTGCTGCGGAACGCATCTTCGGCAACAAGGTTTACACTTGGGCGAAATGGGAAAAAACGAAGAAGGAGAAGGGCGAGGAGGCCGCCAACGCTGAGCAGAAAACTGCGCTGGCCGGCGGCGCCCTACTTGTCAAGGACGCCATTGCCGACATTGCGCTCCAACAGGTGCTCACCCGTCCAACGGACTTTGACGTCATCGCGACGCTGAATTTGAATGGGGATTACCTAAGCGACGCGCTCGCTGCGCAGGTCGGCGGCATCGGCATCGCACCGGGCGGCAACATTAACTACGTGACCGGCCACGCCATCTTCGAAGCCACGCACGGCACGGCGCCAAAATATGCCAACAAGGATCAGGTTAACCCCGGCTCCGTCGTCCTCTCTGGCGAGATGATGCTCCGTCATCTCGGCTGGATCGAGGCTGCCGATCTCGTGCTCAAGGGGCTCAATGGTGCGATTGCTTCCAAACGCGTGACCTATGATTTCGCCCGTTTAATGGAGGGCGCAACCGAGATTAAGTGCTCTGCTTTTGGCGACAATATGATCGCGCATATGTGAGTTGTCGCCGACGCTACAAAAGTATGAGGCGAGCCCCTCGTTGTGAGGTCACCTGCCTCCGTGCCAAGTGAGCCTCGGCAGCCCGTTCTTGGCACTTGAGCCGACCCTAGGTCGCGCTTACCCTGTTAGCAGTAATGGCACAAGGCCTGTATTTGTCGCAGAAAATGTCGCAGACGGTGGTGCTGTCGCCCCAGCTCCAACAGTCGCTCGCGCTTTTACAAGCTCCGATCCTCGAGCTCCGCGCACAAGTTGAAGCCGAATTAGAGCAAAATCCCGTGCTGGAGGAGTCGCTCAACGGCGAACTAGAATCGGTCTCGAAAGAGGGCAAGGATAAGGACGAACTCGCTGAACAGATTGATCCCGCCGAGCCACCAGCTGACGTAACCTTCGACCCCGCAACCGAGAAGGAAACCTCCGAACCGGTGGATGATTTTCAGGCCGAGTTCGAAAAGCTCACGCAACTCGACCAAGAATGGCGCGACCATTTTTCCCAGACCAACGTACCCAATCGCGTCAGCCAAGAAGACGAAGAGCGCCGGCAGTTCCGGTTTGATTCGCTCGTAGTTGGGCAGTCCTTGCAGGAGATGCTGCTTGAACAGGTGCGCGATGCAAACCTTTCAGCGGAGTTAATGTCGTTAGCAGAAATGATCGTCGGCAACATCGACGAACGGGGCTGGCTCGCCTCCAGCATTGAAGAGCTGGCGGCGGCCACCGGTGAGCAGGTGGAAAAATTTGCCTCCGCCCTCAAGGTCGTGCAAAGTTTTCAACCGCCTGGTGTGGGTGCACGAGACCTAGGCGACTGCTTGAGGTTGCAGTTGGAACGTGTCGGACGGGAAGGCACGCTGGAATACAAGATTGTAACCGGCCACATGGAAGCGCTGGGACGTCGTCGCTTTCCGGAGATCGCCCGCGCACTCGGTCAGGATGTTGTTGACGTACAAGAAGCGGCTGACCGCATCGGGCATCTGGAGCCGCATCCGGGCCGGGCATTCCTGCCCGACAACGACCAATACATCGTACCCGAGGTTCACGTGCAAAAGACTGGCGAGGACTGGGTTGTTTCTCTGAATAACGAGCAAGTGCCTCACCTCCGCATCAGCAACCATTACAAAGACCTCATGGCTCGGGCCGAGACGACGCCCGACGTGCGTGAGTACATTCGGGAAAAAATTCGTGCCGGCAAGTTTCTCATCAAGAGTCTAAACCAACGTCAGCAGACCATCCACAATATCGCCACCGAGATCGTGAAGCGACAGCATGAGTTCATGGAACAGGGTCGTTCCCATCTCAAACCACTCACTATGAACCAGGTTGCAGAGGTAGTGGGCGTCCATGAGACCACTGTGAGCCGGGCGGTTTCCGGCAAATACATGGAAACCCCGCACGGCGTCTTCGAGATGAAGCACTTTTTCACCTCGGGCTTCACCGCCGCCGACGGCCAGGCCGTTGCCAATACTAGCATCAAAGACATGGTCGCCGAGATCATCAAGGAGGAAGACCAGTTTGCCCCGCTCTCTGACGACGCCATCGTCAAGTTGCTCGGCAGCAAGGGCATTACCATCGCTCGCCGTACCGTGGCTAAGTATCGCGGCGAGCTAAACATTCTGCCCTCCAACCTTCGTCGAGTTTACTGAGTCACGTGGGAATTGAGGTGCAGGGAAAAGCCTCGCCTTTTTCCCCAAAAGTCCTTTGAGCATCTGTGCGTTAAAACCAGAACGCAACCTTGCACAACCTATTCACGTCTCATCTCACAACCTATGAAACTCACTACGCTTCTCTCTTTGTCGCTTAGCTTGGGTCTGCTAACCGGAACTGCCACCGCCGCTAATTGGACCTCCGGTATGGCCGAAGGCAAGGTTGCGCTCAAATCCGCCGGGCCAATCACTTTCGGGCCTGAAGGCATCCTGTTCATCGCCGACACCAAATCCGCCGCCGTCGTAGCCGTCGCCACGGGGGATACCAAGGGCGGCGTGGCCAAGCCGGTGAAGGTGGACAGTATCAACCAGAAGGTCGCTGCACTGCTCGGCACCGCCGCTGATCAAGTGCTTATTGACGACCTCGCCGTCAACCCCGCCTCGCACACGGCCTACCTTGCCGTCACGCGCGGACGTGGTGCCGGCGCGGCTTCCGTCATCGTGCGCGTGAAGGGTGACGGCCACCTCGAAGTCGTCTCGCTCGACAAGGTAAAGCATTCCCGCATTGAGCTGCCCGATGCGCCGGTGGACGGCGTGCAGGGTGAGGGTAAGCGCCAGAGCAACCCGCGCCTTGAGTCCATCACCGACCTCGCGTTCCTCGAAGACCGCGTGCTCATCGCCGGCTTGTCGAACGAGGAGTTCTCCTCGACGCTCCGCGCGATTCCGTTCCCGTTTCAAAAGGTCGCCAATGGCACGAGCGTGGAGATTTACCACGGCGCGCATGGCAAGTTTGAGACCCGCTCGCCCATCCGCACCTTTGTTCCGTTCAAGGTTGGCAAAGAGGCGCAACTGCTTGCTGCCTACACCTGCACACCGCTAGTGCAGTTCCCCATCAGCGAGCTGAAGCCCGGCGCGAAGATAAAGGGCAAGACCATCGCCGAGCTGGGCAACCGCAACCGCCCGCTGGACATGATTGTGTATCAAAAAGGCGGCAAGGATTGGCTCTTGCTCGCCAACAACAGCCGCGGCGTGATGAAAATTACCACCGACAGCATCGAGAGCGCTGAATCCATCATCACCCCCGTGGGCGGCGGCGGGACAAAGGGCCCAAAATACGAGACAATTGATACTTGGAAAGGCGTTGAACAACTCGACAAGCTCGATGCTGCGCATGCCTTGGTCATCCGTAAAACCGAGGCGGGCGCGTTGAACCTCGAATCGCTCCCGCTTCCGTGAGCGGTGTGCTCGAACAATTGACACAATGGATCGGGAGATTGGCTTTAGCCGGCTTCATTCTTGTCTGGCTGGGCTGTTTGGGGCCAGTCCGCGGAGCGGAAGCACCGAATCCGCCGTCGGCCTTCTCCGCCTCGTTCCTCCGCTGGGTTCCCGTCCCGCGTGAGACGAACCGCCTCTTCGTCGAGGTTTCCGGCCTGCCTAACGATACGCTCGCCGCGCTAAAATCTACCAATTGGCCCTCGACGAACTGGTCGGCGGTCCTATCCATATTCGTCGAGCAACCCGGCAGTGCGCCTTTGCCGATGCTCGGCGAGCACCGGGTTGAGGGTGCCCTGCTCCGCTTCGCCCCGGCGTTCCCGCTAGAGCCGGGGCTGCGTTATCGCGCGGTCTTCGATGCTGGTCAGTTGCCAGGCGCTTCGTCGCCCGCCGCTGGTAGGTTGACCGCCGTGCTGCAAATCCCCGTGCGACCTGAGCGTGCCACCACCTTCGTCACGCAAGTTTATCCAAGCGCGGACGTGCTGCCCGAGAACTTGCTGAAGTTTTACGTGCACTTCTCCGCGCCCATGAGCCGAGGCGACATCTATGAGCATCTCCGCCTGCTCGACGAGGCCAACCAGCCCGTGGCGTTGCCGTTCCTCGAACTCGCCGAGGAACTGTGGAGCCCGGACATGCTCCGTCTAACGCTCATCATTGATCCCGGCCGCATCAAGCGCGAGGTGAAGCCACTCCAAGACCTCGGCCCCGCCCTGTTAACGGGCCGACGCTACACTCTCGTGATCAGCGCCGGCTGGCGCGACGCGCACGGCAACCGCTTGAAGCAAGCCTTTTTTAAGCGCTTTTCCGTTGGCCCGCCGGATCGTGAACCGCCTGACCCGCATCGCTGGGGCTATCTGGCTCCGCCCATTCGAACCCGTGAACCACTGGCCGTGGATCTGGTCAAGCCGATGGATTCCGCATTGGCGCTGCGGATGATCCATGTCTTGGACGAAGCTGGTCGCGAGGTGCCCGGTCAGCCGTTCCTAACCGAGCGCGAGCGCATCTGGAAGTTTCTCCCGCTACACTCATGGAAGGCCGGCCGCTATTCGCTGGTGGTGGAAACGACGATCGAGGACCTCGCTGGCAATAACATTGGCAAGCCGTTTGAGGTGGACGTATTCGATGGGGTCGCAAAGCGGCTAGAGCAGCCGACGGTGAAGCTGCCGTTCCAATTGCGTTAAGCCGTTAACCCATTTTTGACAGATTTGCTGCGCGCTCCCTCAAGATACCGAACACTGAAGACTGATTACTTTCATCTATTTGCCCGCAACTTTCACGTCGCTCCATCGAACGAGGAAATTTGCTACGCTCAGCTTTCTCCACAAAAACTGCGCGCGTTTACCACCTAGCAATCATCGCTCTGCAGTAACATCGGTTTTGGTTGCCATATGGCACGGGTTTAACGAGCGCGGTCGCACGATTGCCTACGCCATCGGTTGCGGGGAGCCATCTCTGGCCGGTGACTGACAATCGCTTGTTCCACGCTTTCCCAAATCACGAGATTACTGTTTCCTTCCCGCGTGATTGTTCTGCTTGATTACGGTTCCGGTAACCTGCGTAGCGTGGAGAAGGCCCTTCGCCGGGTTGGCGCGGACCTGCTCGTCACCACCCGGCCTGAGTCACTGCGCGATGCTCGCGCCGTCGTGTTGCCGGGTGTCGGCGCCTTTGACGACTGCATCTCCGCGATGCAGCGGCAAGAACTGCTCGGCGCGGTGAAGGACTTCATTCGCTCCGGCCGTCTCTTCCTTGGCATCTGTGTCGGGTATCAGGCCCTTTTCGAGCGCAGTGAAGAATTTAACAGTTGCGCTCATGGTTTAGGCATCTTCGGCGGGAGAGTCGTGCGCTTCACGAAACAACCCGGCTTGAAGATTCCTCAAATTGGATGGAACCAGCTTGAAATCGTCCGGCCAGATTGCCCGCTCTATGCGGGCATACCCAATGGTAGTCACGTATATTTCGTGCACAGCTTCTACCCCCAGCCAACCGATGCTGGAATTGTGGCCACGCACACAGAGTACGGCGCTACATTTGCCTCCTCGGTGTGGCGAGATAACGTTTTTGCGACCCAGTTCCACCCAGAAAAAAGCCAGACCGTGGGGCTGCGGCTCCTTAAGAACTTCGTCTCGCTCGCGGTGTGAGCCTTTCACTGCGCGGCGCGCAAAAGCTTGACCACTCCCTCATGCTTATATTTTTCGGCGACAGCGAGGGCGGTCAGTCCGTTCACATCAAGGAATGAACGATCGGCATTGCGCGCCAAGAGAAACTTGACCGCGTCCTCCACTCCCCGCTGCGCCGCCTGATGCAGCGGCGTTTGTCGCTGTTGATCGCGCACGTTGAGATCCAGCCCGCGCTCGATTAGCAGCCGCATCAACTCAACGTGCCCACCGCCTGCCGCGCGGTGCAGCGCGGTCTCGCCGAGGTTGTCCTTCACCGTCGCATCTGCACCGGCTTTTAACAGTGCTTCCACTACTTGTTGCGAGCCGACAGCAACCGCGTTCAGCAACGGTGAGACACGCTGACGGTTGCGTCGGTTCGGGTCGGCCTTGTTGGTGATTAGCAGCGTGACCAACTCGTGCTTGCCGGAGGATGCGGCGTGGTGCAAGGGTGTGTTATCCGCAAAGTCTGCGTAGTTCGGATCCGCTCCGTTGCGTAACAGCAGTTCTGCCATGTGCAAGTCGCCCCGGGCGGCTGCGTGATGAAGTGCTGTGCGACGGAGATCATCGTGGGCGCTGGCTGAGCCGGGGTTAGCACGCAGGAACTCGTCGGCCTGGGCTTGTCTGCCATTCTTTGCCGCAAGCCGCAGCGGCGCCGCCCGTGTCATCGGCGTCTCTTTGGCCCCATGCTGGAGCAGCAGGGCTACCATGGCACCGTGTTCGCGCTCGATTGCAACTGAGAAGGGCGTGCCGCCAAAGTTGTTCGTGGCGTTTGGATCCGCGCCGAGCTTAAGCAAGGCTTGCGTGGTGGCCGGGTCAGGCTTGTCGCCAGAGACTGATAACAGCAGCGCTGTCTGCCCATACCCATTACGCGCGTTGACCAAGGCGGGGGAATTCCCCGCCATCTGCGTGAGCCCGGTGAGGTCGCGTTTGAGCACGAGGTAGCGAAACTCCGCCGCACGGCTCAAGTGGTCATCCCGCGCGCCGGCCTGTAATAAGGCAGCGGCAGTCTGCCTAAGATTCTGCTCGCGGGCGATGGACAGTGGAGTTTCGAGCCGGTCGTTGGGCGAAGGCGCAGGATCCGCGCCGTATTGAAGCAACAACGGAATCATCTGCTTCACGTAGCCCCGGAAAGCAGCAATGTAGAGCGGTGTGTCACCGCGCTCAGTGCGGGCATTGACGAGGTCGGGCTTCTCCAAGAGCAACTGTCGCACGCGATCCATGTCGTGCGCCAGCACGGCGTCGTGGATTTCACCGGCCGACGCGCCTGCAGCGAGCAAAATGCTACAACCGATCGCCACCCAACGACGACCGGAGGGAGAAAAAATCATCGCGGCCACAATAGCACCATTATACAAACTAAACGACCCCGGCATTGGAGATAAACTCTCACCAATCATTGGTGATGTCCACCGGCTTGGGCGACGCGGTCAACGATAAAATGGCGATACGGAGAGGAAGAACAGCCAAACCGCCCCTACACAGACTACCCTGCACAATTCGTCCGACACCAAACTGGAGCAACGCGACTTTGCACATCACCGAGGCAATGCAAGCAAAGATCGCTGAAGCGTCAAACGTAAAGGCATGCTCGACAGCTTGTGTCGCCACCGAAACACTGTGCAAATGAAATGCTCTACAGCATTGATCTCGTTGCTTTTCGCCAAGTCGTTGGCGTTGGTTGTTGCCGCCCCGCTGCCCGGTTGGAATCACACAGGCGTGCTTACACTGCTTACCACCCCCGATGGTGCGAACCTCCCGGCGGGCGCGGTGGTCGAGGAGTTTCCGGTGCTCGTGCGGCTGGATCGCGACTGGTTCGACTTCAAGCAGGCGCGGCCCGACGGCGCAGATGTGCGCTTCGCCGACCAGACTGGCAAGGCGCTCGCGTATCAGATCGAAGAGTGGGACGCGGCGCGCGGGACCGCGAGCATCTGGGTGCGCGTGCCGCGCATCACAGGCAATACCCGGCAGACTTTGCAACTGCACTGGGGCAAATCCGACGCAGCGAGCGAGTCGAATGGCAAGGCGGTCTTCAACGAGTCCAATGGCTACCTCAGCGTGTGGCATCTGGGCGACACCGTGCGCGATGAAGTCGGGACGCTCGAATCGAAGGACACCGGCACGAGTGTGACCAACGGCATCATCGGCCGCGCGCGGCACTTCCCCGGCAAGGTCGGCGTCTTCGGTGGCGACAAGATTCTCAACTACCCGGCCGGCGCGAGTCCTCACAGCTCGGAAGTCTGGTTCCGCACCCGTTCGGCAAACTCCACGCTCATCGGCTGGGGCAACGAGCAAGCGCAGGGCAAAGTCGTCATGCAACTCCGCAGCCCGCCTCACATTCGCATGGATTGCTACTTCTCCGGCGGCGACGTTGGCAGCACCCGCCTGCCGCTCGGCGACTGGACGCACGTTGTTCACACCTACCGGCAGGGCGAATCGATCATTTACGTGAACGGCCAGCCCACCGGCACGAACTCGAGCAAAGGCTCGCCGCTGAACGTCCGCACGCCCGCACGGCTGTGGCTCGGCGGCTGGTATAACAACTACAACTACGTCGGCGAACTCGATGAAGCCCGCGTCTCAAAAGTGACTCGCTCGGCGGATTGGGTGCGCCTGCAATTCGAAAACCAAAAGCCGCTGCAAACCCTCGTCGGGCCGCTGGTGCAAGCGGGCAATGCGTTCGCGGTGTCACCGGAGAAGGCTTTCGTCGCGGAGGGCGCAAACGCGAGCTTCATGGCGCAAGCGGGCGGGGCGGAGAAAGTTTATTGGCTGCTGCGGCGTGACGGACGCGAGGAAGTCGTGGCGGTGGACTGCTTCAAATTCACCTTCGCCGCAGGACGCGTAAAGGGCGACACGCAGGTAACGCTGCGGTTCAAATCGGTTTTCCCCGATGGCGTGAAGACGCGGGACATTCCCATCACCGTGAAGGAGAGCATCCCCGAACCGGTGTTCACCCTCGCCGCGCCAACGGCATGGAACGGGCGTGCGACGATTGAAGTCACGCCGAGCATTGCGAACCTCGCGGCGATGCAATCGGCGGGCGCGGGCGAATTGAAGTTCACGTGGAGCGCCGGGCCGTTCGCGGTCACGCAGGAGGTTTTGCCCGGCAAGCTCCGCCTCTTGCGCGCACAACGCAGTGGCCCGCTCACCGTCACGGTCACGCTCGACAACGGCGGTCACGCGGTCACGCAATCGGTCGTCATCGCCGTCACGGAGCCGACGCAGGACGCGTGGGTGCAGCGCACGCCCGAGCCGGAAGAGAAGCCGGAGGAAGGCCAGTTCTACGCGCGCGACGACCGCAACGAAGGCACGCTCCACTATCGCGGCACGCTCACGGCCCCGGCGGAGGCGGTCTTCCTCAAACTTTACGCAGACGACAAGCTGGTCAGGACCGAGACGGCGAAACCCGGCGCGGACTTGCGCTACGCCTTCGCCGTGAAGCTCAAGCCGGCCTTGGTGAAGTATCGCGTCGAGTTCGGCACGAAGACCGGCGTCAACGAAACCGTGCTGCGCCGCGTAGGCGACCTTGTGTGCGGCGACGCGTTCCTGATTGATGGTCAGTCCAACGCGCTCGCCACCGACACCAGCGAGAAGTCGCCGCCTGAGACGAGCGAGTGGATTCGCAGCTACGGCGGGCCGACCGGCCGCGCCGACGGCGTCGCGTGGTTGCGCGACCGGCAGAAGGCCGCTGAGAGCGCCGGACTCGCGCGACCGAATCTGTGGTGCCGCCCCGTCTGGAAACGCAGCGCACCGGAGCACCAGGCCGAACTCGGCTGGTGGGGCATGGAACTGGCGAAGCGGCTGGTCGCGAGCAACCAGATGCCCGTGTGCATCATTCAAGCGGCCATTGGCGGCTCGCGCATTGACGAGCATCAGGCGTCGCCCGCCGACCACGCTGACCTCAGCACGATGTATGGCCGGATGCTCTGGCGCGTGCGGCAGGCGCGGCTTACGCACGGTATTCGCGGCATCCTCTGGCACCAGGGCGAGAACGACCAGGGCGCGGACGGCCCCACCGGCGGCTTCGGCTGGGAGAGTTATCACCGGCTTTTCATCGCGATGGCCGGCGCGTGGAAGCAGGACTTCCCGAACGTGCAGCATTACTACGCGTTTCAAATCTGGCCGAACTCCTGCGCGATGGGCGGGCGCGACGGCGCGGGCGACCGGCTCCGCGAGAAGCAGCGCCAGCTCCCCGACCTGTTCTCGAACCTCAGCATTCTCTCCACGCTCGGCGTGCGACCGCCGGGCGGCTGCCACTATCCACTGGCTGGCTGGGGCGAATTCGCGCGCATGGTGCAGCCGCTCATCGAGCGCGATGTTTACGGCAAGAAACCCACCGCGCTGCTCACACCACCGAACCTGCGCCGCGCCACCTTTGCCAACGCCGCGCGCGACTCGGTCGCGCTGGAGTTCGACCAACCCGTCATCTGGACTGACGCGCTCGCGGGGCAGTTCTACTTGGATGGAGCAACTGACAAAATCGCCACCGGTAGCGTCGCGGGCAACGTGCTCACCTTGAAGTTGAAAGAGCCCGCGGCCGCGCAGCACATCACCTACCTGAAGGAAGTCGCTTGGAACCAAGACACATTGCTCCTCGGCGCGAACGGCCTCGCCGCGCTGACCTTCTGCGAAGTGCCGATTGCGCCGACAAAATGAACTCGAGTCCCACACTGCTGCTCTTGCTGTCGCTGTCGCTCGTCGCCGCGCGGGTGCCGGCTGCGGAGGTTTCCCGGCCCAACATCCTGCTCATCCTCGCCGACGACCTCGGCTACGGCGATGTGCGCTGTTACAACGACCAGTCGAAGGTCGCCACGCCGCATCTTGACCGGCTGGCGCGCGAGGGGATGCGCTTTACGGACGCACACAGCCCGGCGACGGTTTGCACGCCGACGCGCTACAGTCTGATGACGGGGCAGATGGCCTTTCGCGTGCCGAATGGCGGCGCGGTGTTTCAAGGCTTGGGTGGGCCTTCCTTGATTGCGCCGGGGCGGCTCACGCTTCCGGCGATGTTGAAGCAACAAGGCTATGCCACCGCAGCGGTCGGCAAATGGCACGTTGGCCTGACGTTTCGCGACCAGAAGGGAGAGGCAATTCACAGCGGCAAACTGGAGGACTTGAAGCGCGTGGATTTCTCCCGCCGCATCGAAGGCGGGCCGGTGGACCACGGCTTCGAGCGCTTCTTCGGAACCGCCTGCTGTCCCACCACGGACTGGCTCTACGCGTTCATCGAGAACGACCGTGTGCCCGTGCCGCCGACCGGCCCGCTCGACAAGTCAACGTTGCCGCAGCATCCCTACGCGAACGACTGCCGGCCCGGCTTTATCGCCACGAATTTCCCGATGGAGGAAGTGGACATGGTGTTCCTCAAGAAGAGCCGCGAGTTCCTCGAACAGCACGTCCGCCAGTCGCCGGGCAAGCCCTTCTTTCTCTTCCACTCCGCGCAGGCCGTGCATCTGCCATCGTTTGCCGCGCCACAGTTCAAGGGAAAGTCAGGTGCGGGACCGCATGGGGACTTCATCCACCAGCTCGATTGGATTGTCGGCGAACTGCTCGCCACGTTGGAAAAACTCGGCGTTGCCGACAACACGCTCATCATTTTCACCAGCGACAACGGCCCGGAAATCGCGAGCATCGTCCACATGCGCGCCGACCATGGACATGACGGCGCGCGACCGTGGCGCGGCATCAAGCGCGACCAATGGGAAGGCGGCCATCGCGTGCCGTTCCTCGTGCGCTGGCCCGCCAAGGTGAAGCCCGGCACGACAACCGCGCAGCTCACCAGCCTCACCGACGTGATGGCCACCGTCGCCGCCATCACCGGCGCGAAGCTCCCCGACAACGCCGCCGAGGACAGTTTCAATTTGCTCCCCGCGTTGCGCGGCGAGGCCACTGCGCCCATTCGCCCGTATCTACTCACGCAAGCCTTCGCCGGCGCGCGCACGCTCTCGATTCGCCGTGGCCCGTGGAAGTTTCTCGACCACGCGGGCTCCGGCGGCAATCGCTACGAGAACAACCCCGGCCTCAAACCCTTCGCGCTCCCGGACGCCGCACCCGACGCCCCCGGCCAGCTTTACAACCTCGACACTGACCCCGGCGAAACGAAGAATCTCTTCAATGTTCACCCGGAAATTGTAAGAGACCTGAAGGCACTGCTCGACCAATCCAAAACTAGCGGCCACAGTCGCCCTGCAACTACGCGATGAGAATCTTCCGCACCTATCTCGCCACGCTCGTGCTCGTTGGCAGCCCACTCGCCGCGGCCGAACCGCCGCGGCCGAAGCTCCAAATCATCAACGGCAGCCAGCAGGCCGCCGACATTTTCTGGCTCAAGTCCGACACCGAGCGCGTGCCCAATGGCTCGCTTGAGCCCGGCAAGAACACTGTCATCACCACGACCCTCGGCCACCGCTTCGTGGTCGTAGGCCGCAGCGACAAGGCCGAGCGCATGGTCACCAGCAAGGTTCCCGTGCAGGGCTTCCGCTTCGATCCGCCGGACCCCGATGGCATCCCGGCGTTTTACACGCAGCGCGTCTCAGCAGGCGGTTATCCGATTGTCGCCTCAGCGAAGGTGAATCCCTACGCGCTGAAGGAAGCCGCCTACCTCGCTGACCTGATGCTCGCGAAACGGCCCGATGTGCGCGCGGCGATGGTCGCCAGCGGTTCGCGCCTCAGCATCCTCGCGTGGAACGAATTCACTTGTGACCAGCCGGAGTGGGTCTGGCTGGGGAAGGTTCCCGTCCCGGATTTTCCCGGCGTTTCGGCGCGTGACTATCGCGATGCCCGCGCGCGCGGCATGGGCGGCAGCTACACTGACCCGTTCTGCTCCTGCGCGGAGGAAAACCTGCTCGCCTACGAGGGCGACCCGTATTCCACCGAGAACATTTTCATCCATGAGTTCGCGCACAACATCCATCTGCGCGGCATGGTGAACGTGGACCCGACGTTTGACCCGCGCCTCAAGGCGACCTACGACGCCGCGATGAAGGCCGGCCTGTGGAAGGGCAAATACGCCAGCGTGAACCATCACGAGTATTTCGCCGAGGGCGTGCAGTCGTGGTTCGACAACAACCGCGAGAACGACCACGACCACAATCACGTCAACACGCGCGCCGAACTGCTCGAATACGACCCCGGCCTCGCCGCCATGTGCCGCGAAGTCTTCGGCGACACGGTGCTGAAATACACCAAGCCCACCACGCGGCTCACGGGCCACATGACGGGCTACGACCCGGCGAAGGCGCCGAAGTTCGAGTGGCCCGAGCGGTTGGCGAAGTTGAAGCAGGAAATCCGGCGACAGGCCCAGGCCCGCAGCGATAAGGCGAACGCTGCGCCGCGAGCCGATGAAAAGTCCACCGCGCCCAAGTCGGGCGGCCCCGTGCGCTTCGACCCGGTCGTGCGTGACATCGAAGGCTGGAAGGTTCACACCGAGCCTGCGCTGATTGACGGAGCGCACCGCGAGGAAGGCACGAAGGCGCTCACGATGCTGGCAAACCATTTGCAGCGCATCAAAATCCTCATTCCAGCCGGCCCGCTGGCGAAGATGCAGACCCTCGAAATCTGGATTGAACACAGCCATCCCACGCTCAACTCCATGCAGTATCATCCCGACCGCGGCTGGCTCGTCGCGAACAAGCACGACCCGCGCCTGACCAAGAAGGTCCACATCCCGCAAGCCCGCGAGCTGTTGTCGCGCGAGCAGATGCTCAAGCATCCGGCCGTCATCCTCCACGAGCTGGCGCACGCGTATCACGACCAGATTCTCTCCTTTGACCACCCGGAAATCATCGCCGCCTACGAGAAGGCCAAGGCCGCCGGCAGCTACGAGAACGTCCTGCTCTATACCGGCAAGAAGGTGAAGCACTACGGCCTGACCAATCACAAGGAATACTTCGCCGAGGCGACGGAGGCCTTCTTCTACCGCAACGATTTCTATCCCTTCGTCCGCGCCGAGTTGAAGGAGCACGATGCGACAATGCACGACGTGTTGGCTAAAATTTGGGAGGGGGCGAAAGAAGCG
>VHDH01000035.1 GCA_016871445.1 Verrucomicrobiota bacterium
TGACCGTGACGGCGCCAAAACCGCGCAGCCGGTCCGCCAGCGCAGCGCCAAAGCGCTCGACCACGGGCATCTGCTGGAGGGCGAGGGCGCACTGAAAGAACTGGCGGCTGTGCAGGCCGCTGCGCAGCACGAAGTGGCCTTCGAGGAGCGCGCCGGTCTCGCGGAAGAGGCGCAGGGCTTCGTCGTTCGTCATGAGAAAAGGGTAAAGGCGCGGCGATGGCAGTGGCAAGACCGATGGCCGAACCCGGTGGGATGGAGCGAAACCGCCCGCCGGGCGGCGGGCGGGTCTGGTCGCCAAGGAGGGTCCAGGCGGCGGCTATTTTTCGCCACCGCCATCGCCACCAAGGGAATCCATCAGCTTGATGAGCGGGAGGAACATCGCGATAACGATGCTGCCTACGATAACGGCGAGAAACACGATCATGATCGGCTCGAGCAGCGACGTCATGGCCGATACGGCGTTGTCCACTTCTTCCTCGTAGTTATCAGCCACCTTCATCAACATTTCCGGCAGCGCGCCCGTTTGCTCGCCGACGTCCACCATTGAAACCACCATAGGAGGGAAAACCTTGCATGCCTCCAGCGGCCCGACGATCGTTTCACCCTCCTTCACGCTGTCGTGAATGGATTGAACCGCTTCAGCTATGATGACATTGCTAGACGTTTCGCGAACAATGTTGAGGGATTGAAGAATGGGCACACCCGAGCTGACGAGAGTGCCAAGCGTGCGCGTGAATCGCGAAATAGCCACTTTGCTGATCACAGGCCCAAACACTGGCATCATAAGGTAAATACGATCCATCAAACGGATGCCAAACTTGGTTTTACAGAAGAGCTTAAAAGCGATCACAAACCCAGCGACGATACCGCAAGTGGCGATGAAGTTGTGTTGTATGAAATTACTAATGGAGAGCACGAGCATGGTGAACTCCGGCATTTGCCCGGGTCCAAGCATGTCCTTAAAAATTTCCTCAAACTTGGGGACGACCACGATCATCAACAAAGCCACGATGCCGACGGCGACAGTGAGCACCGCAACGGGGTAAAACATCGCTGCTTTAACCTTGCCTTTGATTTTTTGAGCCTTTTCTGCGAACTCTGCGAGGCGGGTTAGCGTGACTTCAAGCACGCCGCCTAGTTCGCCGGCTTTCACCATGTTGACGAACAACTTATTGAAAACTTTAGGGTGCTGGGCTAAGCCCTCGGAGAAGGTGCTGCCGCCTTCGATGGACAAGGCCAACTTGCCGAGGATTTCCCGCAAAGTGGGATCCTTCTCTTGCTTTTGTAACACTAAGAGACCTCTAAGCAAAGGCAGACCGGCATCCACTAGCGTAGCTAACTGGCGAGTAAAGGTGCATAGGGTTTTGGTGTTCACCCCACCTCCCAACCCGGGAATCTTGATGTTGATTTGAAGGGCCCCACCCTTGGCCTTGCCTTTGGCTCCGGGCGGCTTAGGCAGGCCAGCGACTGGCGCACCCTTACTATCCTTGCCGTCCTTCTTGTTGGTGTCCTTGCCCTTGGCAGACTCAACGACCTTGGTTGGAAAGAAGCCCATCTCCTTGAGGCGTTTTAGTGCCTCGCCTTGATTGACGACCTCGAGGGTGCCCTTGGTGGGCTTGCCCTTTGCGTCCATCGCTTCGTAGGTAAAGACAGGCATACGTTCCTCCGGTGTTAGGTGTATCTCACGACTTCCTCAACAGTAGTCTTCCCAGAGAATATCAAGCGAAGGCCATCATCGCGAATGGAGGCCATGCCCATCTCGATGGCCCGCTGCCGCATGACCACGGCCGGCACGCGCTCATTAATCATATTACGGACGGCATCTGTGATTGGCAGAAGCTCATAAATGCCCGAGCGGCCCTTATAGCCCGTGTCGCTACAATGCTCACAGCCTCGCCCGTAATAAAAAGTCTTATCACCAACGTCCAAAGGGGAGAGTTTTAGGAGCGACAATTGGTTTTCTGTTGGCTCAAAGGGTGAACTGCACTTAGGGCAGATGGTGCGGACAAGGCGCTGGGCTAGCACACCCATCAGCGTGGAGGAAATTAGGAACGGCTCGACGCCCATGTCCACGAAGCGGGTGACGGCCCCGGGCGCGTCGTTCGTGTGCAGCGTGGACAGCACTAAGTGGCCAGTCAACGAGGCTTGCACGGCGATCTGCGCGGTTTCCAAGTCGCGCATTTCTCCCACCATGATGATGTCCGGGTCCTGACGCAAGAAGGCTCGCAGAGCCTTGGCAAATGTCATGCCGGTGGTCTCATTAATGGGCACCTGCATTATGCCCTCAATGTCGTATTCAACTGGGTCTTCGGCAGTGAGCAACTTGGTGTCAAGTGCGTTTACTGCGCGAAGACAAGCATAGAGCGTGGTGGTCTTGCCACAGCCGGTGGGGCCGGTGACGACAAAAATGCCGTTTGGGTTTTGGATGATCTCAGAGACATTACCCATTACCTCGGGTCTCATGCCGAGGTTTTCGAGGTCGAGACTGACGGATCCTCGATCTAGTACCCGAAGCACGACTGACTCGCCGAACTTGGTCGGCAGCGTGGACACACGGAGGTCAATTCGCTTGCCAGCCAAGCTCATCGAGATGCGGCCGTCCTGCGGCAGGCGCCGCTCGGAAATGTTAAGGTTTGCCAGCACCTTAAGCCGCGAGATGACAGGTGTGGCAAGATAACGGGGCGGCGGGGCCATTTCGTAGAGCGCCCCGTCCACGCGATAGCGAATCTTAAACTCATCTTCAAAAGGCTCGAAATGAATGTCCGAGGCGCGATCCTGCACCGCTTGGTACAGAATGAGATTTACGAACTTAATGATGGGCGTCTCGTTGGCCATATTGGCCAGCGCATCCGCCGACTCCTCTTTGCCAGCTGTCGCCGCCAATTCCTCCACGGCATTGGGATCCCCGCCCCCCATTTCATTGAGAATGTCTTCGAACGACTCCGCCTTTTCGGCATAGTATTTATTGATTGCGGCTACCACTGCACTTGGATCAGCCACGACGACTTGGAGTTCCTTGCGTACGATGAAACCAACCTCATCAACAATGGCAGGGTTTAACGGATCAGCCATGGCTACTCGAAGAGAATTACCAATCAATTCGAGCGGGAGACACTGATACATGCGCGCAGTCGTAGGCGGAATCGCTCCGATGACCTCCGGCTTAATCTCCATTTCCTTCACGCCAGTAACTACTTCCGTACCAAGATGCTCCGCGATCAGATTCAACTGGGTGTCCAAATCCAAAATTCGAGCGTCTACAAGAATCTGGCCTATGGGTTTGCCGGACTTGGTGTTCTCAGCAATGACCTCTTCCAGTTGGAGGTCATCAATCAATCCGCGATCTTTGACGAGCGCGAGCAGGGGGTCTGTTATATTTGCAGCCATGGCTATTCAGCGGCAGCGGCGGCGGCCTTCTTGTCATCGGCCTCCTGGAGCTTGGAGATGATGGCCTGATTATCAATACACCGGTTGATGACAGTTTCGCGGGAAATGCGGCCCTTGATGTACCAATCAACCAAGCCCTGATCGAGGGTCTTCATGCCATACTTAGCCCCGGTCTGCTGATCGGATGGGATGCGGAAGGTCTTGTTGTCGCGAATGAGCGCCGAGATTGAGTTGGTCATCACCATGATGTCGTGGATCGCTAGGCGACCCGGCTTGTCGCTGGTAGGCACAAGGATTTGGGCGACCACCGAGACCAACGCCGTCGAGAGCTGGATGCGAACGGTCTCCTGAGCATTTATCGGAAAGGCATTAACGATGCGATCTATGGTCTTCGCCGCTGAGTTGGTGTGCAGCGTGCCAAATACCACGTGGCCGGTCTCGGCGGCGGTGAGCGCGGCGTCAATGGTCTCCAAATCGCGCAGTTCGCCGACCAGAATTACCTCCGGGTCCTGCCGCAGCGCGCGGCGCAGTGCCTCGGCAAAGCTTGGTACATCAATGTGAACCTCGCGCTGGGTGATGACTGCCTTCTTGTGCTTGTGATAGAACTCAATGGGATCCTCGACGGTGATGATGTGGGCGTGGTCGGAGGTTTCGTTAATGATGTTAATCATCGAGGCCAGCGTGGTCGACTTACCTGAACCCGTGGGGCCAGTCACCAGAATCATGCCGCGCGGCTTGTGGATCAATTCATCTACCAACGTGTGCGAAAGGCCAATTTGGTCAATCGTTAATAGCCGGGTAGGAATCTGTCGCAGCACAAGCGCAAAGTTGCCTCTTTCTTTAAACGCGCTGACTCGGAAACGCGCCAACTCGCCGAAAGCGAAGCCAAAGTCCGTTCCACCTTTGGTGCGGACCTGCTGGATGTTGTCTTCCGAGGTGATGCTGATCATTAGCTCTTCGGTGTCTTCCGGCGCGCACGGCGGGCCAGCCACGCGCTCCAACACGCCGTGCGCCCGGATGCACGGTGGGATGCCAACGCGAATGTGCAGGTCAGAAGAACCTTGGGAAACCATCATCTGCAGAAGATCGGACATTTGGTAAGTTCCCATGGTCGGTGTGCTGGTGCCGGTTGAGTTGTTAGGGGTTGGCGACGGCTAGATGAGTTCAATGACCGCCGGACTTTTCGTCAGCGGTGGTATTCTTGATAACTTCCTCGGCCGTGGTCATGCCGGCAACGACTTTGCGCGCTCCATCTTCTCGCAGGCTGCGCATGCCCAACTCGCGGGCGCGAGCGCGCAGCGTCGTGGCCGAGGCTTTCTCGAAGATGAGCCTGCGGGCGCTATCATCCACTACGAAGACCTCAAAGACGCCGAAGCGACCGCGGTAGCCGCTATGGTTGCAATTGTTGCAGCCCATGCCCTTCGAATATTTCGCTCCGGTCAAGTTAGGATCTAGGTCAAGCGTTTTCAACTCTGCCTCGTTGGGTAGAGCTGGGCCGATGCATTTCTTACAAATGCGGCGCACGAGGCGCTGGGCCATGAAGGCCCGACTGGCCGAGGCCACAAGGAACGGCTTAATGCCGATATCCACCAGACGTTGCACTGCGCCGGGGGCGTCATTCGTGTGCAGGGTGGAGAACACAAGGTGGCCGGTAAGTGACGCGTTGATGGCAATGGTCGCCGTTTCCAAGTCGCGAATCTCACCAAGCATGACCACGTTCGGTGCCTGGCGGAGCATCGCACGCAGCGCGGTGGCAAACGACAACCCAATGACCTCATGCACTTGCACTTGGTTGATACCAGCCAACACATATTCCACCGGGTCCTCAACCGTGATGATTTTACGATCAGGGCGGTTGATATAGTTAAGGCATGAGTAAAGCGTCGTGGTCTTTCCGGAACCGGTAGGACCAGTCACGAGGAGGATTCCGTCAGGCAGGCCAATGAGGCGCTCGAAGGTTTGCTGGTCATCGGTCAAAAAACCCAATTCAGTCAGGCCCAACTTTAGGCCGGACTTGTCCAGAATACGCATGACGATGCTTTCGCCGTGCTGAGTGGGCAAAGAATTGACGCGCAGGTCAATAGGTTTGCCGGAGATTTGGAGTTGAATGCGGCCGTCCTGCGGGATGCGCTTCTCGGCGATGGACATACCGGCCTGAATCTTCAGACGACTGATGATCGCATTTTGCAGCTTTTTCGGCGGGCTTTGAACTTCTTGCAAGCAGCCGTCAATCCGGAAGCGGATGCGTAACCGCTTTTCCAGCGGCTCGATGTGGATGTCCGAGCCGCGCATCTTGTAGGCATCAGCGATAACGGAGTTGACCAGCTTAATCATCGGCGCGTCCGCATCCTCCGCCTCCTGATCCGCGTCCATGTCCGTCTGCGTGGCGAAACCCAAGTCAATCTCGCCCTCCGTCATGTCTTGAATCATTCCCTCCACGGAATCCTCAACCGTGGCGTAGTACTTTGTTATGATCTGCTGTACCTGCTCCTCAGTGGCAACACGGAACTCGAGGTTTTTCGCCTGCAGCACATGCCTGAGTCCGTCCAACGTGTCGAGGTCAGAAGGGTCAGTGACCGCGACGATCAAGTGGCCTTCCTCAAAATAGACCGGCACACAGTTGTATTTGGTGGCGATGTGACGGGGCAACGCTTGCAATGCGTCGTCCTTCAACGAGAGTCCAGTGAGATCCACCGCCTCCATGCCAAATTGGATCGCTTTGGCTTGCGTGATGTGCGCCGGGCTGATGATCTGCGTAGCAATCAGCCGATCTATCAATCCCTGATCTGTGAATTCACCCGACTCCACTTCCGCCCGTGCTTGCGCGACGTCCTCGTTCGTCACCAAGCCCATATCCGCGAGCGTCTCTACCAGATAATCGTCTTTGACAGGCACAGCTAAAATAGGTTCATCGGCGACTCCGCGCACACTAGCAGCGGGTGACTTGATGTCAAACCCAGCGTCAAACGGAACTCCTTCAAAATAAGCAATCTTTCACCAGTGAACCACTACGGAAAAAACCCGACCAGCCTTACTCTGCCTCACCGGTGAAACCCCTCTGCCGCAGCGCCTCGAACAGCACCAACGCCACGCAGTTCGACAGGTTTAATGACCGCGCCTTCGGGTTCAACATCGGTATGCGCAGCCAGCTCTCTCGGTTGCCCTCGAGCAAGGTTTTTGGCAGGCCGGCTGTCTCCCGACCGAACACCAAGTAGTCGCCTGCCCCAAACCGCGCCTCGTCGTAACGGGCCGGCCCGCCGGACTCCACGAACCAAAGCCGCGCGCCCTCCGGCACCGACGCCATGAACTCCGCCCAGTTCCGCCAGCGCCGAACCGCAACTTGCTGCCAGTAGTCCATCCCAGCTCGCTTCAGCGTCACATCGTCCAACTTAAACCCAAGCGGTTCGACAAGATGCAGCGTCGTGCGCGTCGCAGCGCAGAGACGTGCGATGTTACCCGTGTTCGGTGGGATTTCCGGCTCGACGAGGACGACATTCATTCCGGGCGCGGCTTGGGGTGCAGATTTTTCGGGTCGTAAAGCACCCGCCACAAAACCAATCCGTGCGCCGGAGCTGTCATCCCCGCCCCCGTGCGGTTACGCTGACCGAGAATCTGGCGAACGGCGTTACGCGGAATCTTCCCTTCGCCCACCTGCACCAGCGTGCCGACGATCCCGCGACACATCCGGTAGAGAAAACCATCCCCCTCGATGACGAACGTCAGCAGCGGGCCGCGTCGCTTGATTTCACAACGCGTCAGAGTCCGAACCGTGGAGTCCGTGTCGTAGGATGGATTCACCCGGAGGGAGCGAAAGTCGTGCTTTCCCTCGAAGTCCCGCGCCGCCGCCCGCATCGCCGCTAGGTCCAGCTTTCGCTTAAAGTGCCATGCCTGCGTGCGCAATAACGGGTTCATAGCCGAATGATTCCAGACCAAGTAGCGGTACTCCTTACCCGCCGCGCTGAACCGCGCATGAAACTCCGCCGGCACCCGCCGTACCGACTGCACTCGAATATCCAGTGGCAAATGCGCGTTTAGCGCCAGCAAGAGACGCGCCGTGGTCATACGCCACTCCGCACGCGGCAACTCGAAGTGCGCTGCGATACCGAGCGCATGAACGCCCGCGTCCGTACGGCTCGAACCAAACACCTTCGGGCCGCTGGGAAAAAGTTTGGCCAACGCCGCTTCGACCACCGCCTGCACGCCTACGCCCGTCTGCTGTGTCTGCCAACCCTCGTACCCGGTGCCGTCATAAGCGATGGTGAGTTTGAGTTTTACGAAAGTGCCCATGCGCAGTTGTTATCTAAACATTTAGCGATAAGCCTTACGAGGCAGCAAAAAGTGCTACGTGGCCTGATTAGCCACTCTGTGAATCAAGATAACTCTGCAATAACACCGCCGCCGCCGTCGCATCCACCTTGCCCTTTTGATCCTTCGCCTTGTGCCCGGCCTCGCGCAGCATCCGCTGCGCCTGCACAGAAGTCAGCCGCTCATCCCAGGTTCGGAGCGGCACGGTAATGACCGCGCGCAGCTTTACGACGAACTCGCGGACCTTTTCTGCGGCAGGCCCTAGGGACCCATCCATATTACGGGGCAAACCGACAACGATGAGCTCCGGCTGCAACTCGGCGAGCAATTGTTTAAACCGTTGAAGAAAATCTTCCCATGGCTCCGCCGGGATGAACTCCAGGGGTCGGGCAATCATTCCCAGTTCATCGCTTGCAGCAACTCCAATGCGGACGGTTCCGTGGTCCAGTGCAAGAGTGCGCATGGCTTAAAGAGTCTTCATCACCTTCGCCGCCGCCTGCACTGTCGCTTCGATATCCGCTTCGCTGTGTGCAGTGGAGAAGAATCCCGCCTCGAACTGCGAAGGGGCAAGGTACACGCCCTCGGACAGCATCCCGTGGAAAAATTTCTTGAAGCGCTCGCGGTCTGCTTTCATTGCGTCGACAAGGCTCCACACGGGGTCGTTCGTGAAGTAGCCGCAGAACATGGAGCCACAGCGGTTAAAAGTGACGGGTATGTTGGCAGACTTAGCCGCGTCGCACAGACCGGATTCAAGAGCAGCGCCCTTTTCTTCCAATTGATTGTATGCATTGCTCGCGCGCAACTCCTCCAACGCAGCGATGCCCGCCGCCATCGCGAGGGGATTACCACTCAACGTGCCGGCTTGATAGACGGGGCCGAGAGGCGCGAGGCAATCCATGATGTCTGCCCGCCCGCCAAAGGCGCCGACAGGTAATCCACCGCCGATAATTTTGCCAAAGCAGCTCAAGTCTGGCCGGATGCCGAACCGCTCCTGAGCACCGCCCGGGGCAAGGCGAAAACCTGTCATGACTTCGTCGAAGATGAGCACGGTTCCCTGTTCGGCCGTGATTTGGTGAAGAAATTCCAAATAACCCGGTCGCGGCAAATAAAGGCCGGCATTACCCGCCACTGGCTCGATAATGATAGCAGCGATCTCGCCCCGGTTCGCAGCGAAGCACGCCTTTACTGATTCCACATCATTGTAGGGGAGCACGAGCGTGTGCTTGGCGAAGTCGGCAGGCACACCTGCGCTATCCGGATTTCCGAAGGTGAGCGCACCGGATCCGGCTTTGACCAGAAGGCAGTCGGCGTGACCGTGGTAGCAGCCATCGAACTTGATGATTTTGTCGCGGCGCGTAAATCCGCGGGCTAGGCGAATGGCGCTCATGCAGGCCTCTGTTCCGGAGTTGCAAAGACGAACCTTGGCGACGCTGGGGACGAACTGCTTGATAAGCCGGGCCATCGTGACCTCGAACGGGTTCGGAATGCCGAAGCTGGTGCCGTGATCAGCGGCGGCCTTGACGGCGGCAATGATTTTGGGATGCGCGTGTCCGAGGATGGCCGGGCCCCAAGTGCCAACATAATCAATGAGTTGATCCCCATCCACGGTGGTAACGCGGGAGCCACGCGCGGACTGGACAAAGAACGGTTGACCGCCAACGGCGCGGAAGGCGCGCACGGGGGAATTCACTCCACCGGGAATGTGCTGGAGGGCTTCAGCAAAGCGGGCTTCAGATTTGGCTCGTGAAAGCATGTGATAAAGATAGCGAGCTGGCGCGAAAGTGCACGAGCGGGAAGTTTGACCCGATCCGCCAGGTTATCAGCCCGACAGACAGGAATTATCGAGCTCGCCGTTCCCGATTTCAGCGCGCCTTCAGTTGCGTCCACGCCTCGTCATAAAGCCGGGTTTTCGCGCCCAGATCCTCGAGGAACTCCAGCTTGGCCATCACGTCGGGTGGTGGGTAGATGGCAGGGTTCTGCAAATCGGCCGGCTTGATGAACGCTCGCGCCGCCGCGTTGGGCGTGGCGAATTGAAGGAAATTTGACAACCGCGCACCAACTTTAGGATCGAGTGCAAAGTTGATGAACTGCTCTGCGAGGTCGCGGTGCGGCGCCTTGGCGGGAATGCAGAGGTTGTCCACCCAAATCTGACTGCCCTCGCGCGGGATTACGTAACGCAACGCGGGGTCATCGGTCATCGCGCGCGCGGCTTCACCACTGTAAACGATAGCGGCGGCGGCCTGCTTCGCGGCGACCTTATTTTTTGCGCCGACGCTACCCTCAAACCCAACGGCCCGCGCCTTGGCCGCTATGACGAGATCGCGTGCGGCCTTAAGCTGGGGAATCTCCTTAGCGTTCAAACTGTGGCCTTGAAACTTAAGCGCTGCGCCAAGGCAGTCGCGTACGGAATCAATGAGCAGGAATTTGCCGGGCTGTAACTTGGGATCAAAGATGAGCCCCCACGTATCCAGCAGGGGTTTGCCCGGCGTCGGGCGTAAGAGAATGCCCACTGTGCCCCACTGATAGGCGACGCTAAATTGATTGCTCCGATCGTATGGCGGGTTCGCAAATTTTGGATCGAGGTGCTTTAGGTTTGGCAGATTGGCATGCCGCAAAGGTGCGACCAGCCCAAGCTTCACCATCGTTGGCACCATGTGGTCCGGCGGCACCACCAAGTCGTAGAGCGCGGTGCCGCCACCCTGCAACTTGGCGAGCATGGATTCGGCATCTTCGTACACGTCAACGTTGAGCTTGCAGGTAAACTGGCGCTCAAAGTCTTTCACTACCTCTGGGTCAAGGTATTCACTCCAGATGAAAACGTTTAGCCGACCTGCAGCCTGCGCGCCCGACCAACCAGCGGCCAGCAACAGGGACAACAAAAAGAGGCAGAGACGCATAACTAGGCAAGTGAGCCGCTGCCTCCGTGCGGCTTCAAGCCACAAATCGCGGCTCAGTGACCGGCAAGGCCTGATGCCGGCTTAACAGCTCGATGAATTTTGCGATGCCTCGTTTCTCGTCCACGCCGAGATGATAGTGGATGTGCCAGCCGAGGTAATCGCGACGAAAGTCGAGATCGTATTCGGGGCGCGAGGTAATGAGGTGGTTAAGCGTATCAAGGCCGAGGTCTCGCGCCTCGCAGAGCTGGCGACGCAGGCGCTGGTTCTCCCCATCGCACCGCAAAGCCCAGACAGCATACACGAACGGCAGCCGCGTCAGCTCATACCAAGCCGCGCCGAGATCCCAAATCTTATGCGGATGTGCCGCTCGGCGGAAATCGATGGCCGGATTACCGATCAACAAAACCGCATCCTGCTGGGCGGCTTTGGCGTAATCCGACAAGGGGATGAATTCCGGCTTAAGCCCTCGCTCGGCTAACAACAAGCGCAACAGGTTCACGCTCGTGAGTGACGCGGGATCGCAGTGTACTTCGCGCACTTGCTCTAGCGGGACGCGGTGGGCCAGGAACACGCTAAACACTTCCCCTAGGGAAGCCACGGCGATGCCGTCCAACACATCGTAACCCTCGTGGAAAAGGACTTCCGTGATGCTGACCAACGCGGCGTCCAACTCACCCCGGCGGAGCTTTTCGGCGAGCTGCGCGGGCGGGATAAACTCGATCGCATGCTCCAACCCGCAGATGAGAGGCACGGCATTAAGGTAGGGCACCGAGCCAACGCGGAACGGAGCCAAAGGGTTATCCGAATCTTTTTTTCGCTGAACGCCCCCAAAGCGCGGTCCGACTTCGGAGGGTTGCGCCCTGTCGCCAGCAGACTTGTTCATCTAGGCAAATTGCGATGATTCCGCCGGGCTGCCAACCCTTGATCACTGCTTATTGAAGCGATGCACGCGGCCAAAGACGCTGTATTCGGCCACGAATACGTCCCCGGCTCCGTTGAAGGCCACGCCGTGCGGTGCGGTGACGAAGCCCGTGCGCCATACTTCTGGCTTGGTCTGGTTGTTCTTCACTTCCTCCTTAACCGTGTTGAGACCAAGGCGCGCAACCAGCTTGCCATCCTTGTCCAGCACGCTGACCGCGCCGCCGATCTCGCCAACCATCGCGTAATCGCCCTGCACGGTGACGGCCGCCGGCGCGAGCAAGTCCTTGGCGACGACGCCGAGGAACTCCCCGTCCGTGGACAGGTGCACCACGCGAAGCGCCTCGCGATCACAGGCGATGATGCGGACGGGGGTGAAGCGCGTGTCCACAGCGATTTTGTGCAGCGTGGTGAAGTTGTAGGGGGCCTTCTTGCCGCCGAAGGATTTGACGTATTTGCCGTCCTTGTCGAAGCGGTGGACGTAGCTGGTGGAATAGCCGTCGGTCACATACCAGTCACCGTTCGGCGCGACATCCATGCCGGTAAGCCGAACGAAGGACTTGCCCTCGTTGGGGTCCTTGATGACCTCGCCCTTGTCGTTCTTCTTTTTGCCTGGGCCAGTCTTGTTCTTGAACTCATCGGGAATGACTGAGGCAGGCATCTCCAACACCTTCTTTCCGTCCAGCGTGAGCTTGAGGATGGTCTGTGCACCGAGGCGTGGGCCATAGATGAACTCGCCGTCGGCCTGCTTCTTGATCACGAAACCATGGAAATCGTTTGGGGCGTCGGGCAAGTTGCGCAGCCACTTGCCGTCCGGCGCATAAACCTGCACGCCGGCTTTAGCGTCCATCGTGCTCACGTACACCTCACCCTTGGAGCTGACGGCGATGTCCCCGTGCATGTTGCCGAGTTGCGGACGGCCTTCGGGGAGCTTGAGCCAGTCGGCGACGGGCTTCCACTCGACGGCGGAGGCGGGCAGGAGGCTGGCGGCTGAGACGAGGACGGCAAGGAATGAGGTGCGCATGATGAATGACAGGTGCTTCGGACGACGAGCGAACGGCACAAGAAATTCGCAGAGTCTGCCAAATTCTATGTGACTCCCACACGAATGTCCGGGCGGTGCGAGCAGTCCACTCAATTGCTTGTAATCTTTTGTAATGACGGACCCTCTTTGATTACAGCGTTTGATAATGAACAAAACTATGATTTTGCGATGCTTGGTCCTGACCGCTGCCGCCCTGCCCGCGCTGGCCGCCCCGCCAGCCGCCGAAAAGCTCGACCCCGAGCAACTCGCGTTCTTTGAGAAGCGCATTCGCCCCGTCTTAGCCGAGCACTGCTACAAGTGCCATTCCGCGAAGGCGGAAAAGGTCAAGGGCAGCCTGTACGTGGACAGCAAAGCCGGCCTGCTCAAGGGCGGTTCCAGTGGCCCCTCCATCGTGCCCGGCAAGCCGGACAAAAGCCCGCTCATCAAGGCTATTAAGTCCACCAACGAAGACGATATGATGCCGCCCAAAGGCGACCGCCTATCGCCGCAGGTCATCGCGGACTTCGAGGCGTGGGTGAAGATGGGCGCACCCGACCCGCGCGTGGACACCGGCGGCGCGGTGGCTGCGCTCTCGGTGGACTGGGCCAAGGCCCGCCAACATTGGGCGTATCAGCCAGTGAAGGCCCCCGCCGTACCCAAGGTGCGGGACTCCGGCAAGTGGGTGAAGAACGACCTCGATCGCTTCGTGCTCGCGAAGCTGGAGTCCAAAAGCATGGAACCGTCGCCGTTGGCCGACAAGCGTACGCTCATCCGCCGCGCGACGTTTGACCTGACTGGTCTGCCGCCGTCACCGCAGGAGGTAACAGATTTTCTGGCGGACAATTCGCCGAAGGCCTTCGAGAAGGTGATTGACCGGCTGCTCGCTTCGCCCGCCTACGGCGAACGTTGGGGCCGGCACTGGCTGGATGTGGCCCGTTATGCGGACAACAGCGGCGACCGGAACAACAACCCGCGCAACCGCACCAGCTATCCCTTCGCGTGGACTTACCGCGACTACGTCATCCAGGCGTTCAACGACGACAAGCCCTACGACCAGTTCGTTCGCGAGCAAATCGCCGGCGACCGAATCGCGACGGCGGACAACAAAGCGCCGCTGGCGGCGATGGGTTTCCTGACGGTGGGCAAGCGCTTCATGGGCAACGTCAACGAGACCATTGACGACCGCATTGACGTCATTACGCAGGGCCTCATGGGCGTGACCGCCGCGTGCGCGCGCTGTCACGACCACAAGTTCGACCCCGTCACACAAAAGGATTATTACTCGCTCCACGGCGTGTTCAGCTCGTCGGTCGAGCCCAGCGAGGAACCGATGCTGGCCAAGCCCAAGTCCGAGGCGGATTACCAGGACTTCCTCAAGAAGTCCGAGGAAATCCAAGCGCGCATCGCCAACTCGAAAAGCGTCGTCGAGGAGCGCCTGCTGGATGGCTTCCGCAACTCGGTGGAGAAATACCTCCTCGGCGTGCGGGACGCGCAGACGACCAGTAAGACGGCGGCGCAGATCCGCAACTCGCGCGGGTTGGATCTCGATATCTTCAGCCAGTGGACGGATTACCTGAAAGACGGCGAACGCAAAGACGACGCCATCTTCGGCCCATGGCTCGCGTTCGCCGCGCTGAAAGACGGTGAGTTCGCGGCGCAGGCTCCGGCGCTGGCCGCGAAAGTTGCGGCGGACAAGACCGTGAACGAACTCGTGGCCAAGTTGTTCACGCCGGCCCCGGAAAGCATCGCCACGCTGGCGGACGGCTACGGCAAGCTGTTCCGCGAGACCGAGCGCCTCCACGACAAGGGCGAGAAACCCGAGGGCGCGCGCGTGGCGCTTAACGCCGTGTTGCACGGCGGCAAGGGCACACCGGTGTATCTCACCGCCGCCAGCCTCCGGCGCGTGGCGGGGGCAGCGTTGAACAACGCCGAGGCGCAGGAACGCATCAAGCTCGACGAGCTCAAACGCGATCACCCCGGCAGCCCGCCGCGCGCCATGGCCATGAACGACCTCGACCGCGCCCGCGACTCGTTTGTGATGATTCGCGGTGAGCCGAACAACCGCGGCCCCGTCGTGAAGCGCCGATGGCTGGAAATCTTCGGTGGCTCGGACGACAAGCCCTTCACCACGGGCTCCGGCCGGGCTGACCTCGCCAACGAGATCGCAAACAAGGACAACCCGCTCACCGCGCGCGTGTTCGTCAACCGCGTTTGGGATTGGCACTTCGGCGATGCTATCGTCCGCACACGCGGTGATTTTGGCCTGCGCTCCGACCCGCCCTCAAACCAAGAGCTGCTCGACTACATCGCTTCGCATTTCATGGCCGAGGGCTGGAGCGTGAAGCAGCTGCACAAGCTCATCATGCTCTCCGCCACTTGGCAGCAGATGACGCGCGACAACCCGGTCAACTCGAAACTCGATCCCGGTAACGCGCTTTTTTGGCGGCAGAACCTGCAACGCCTCGATTTCGAGACGATGCGCGATACGTTGCTGACCCTCGGCGGCAAGCTCGACCTCGCCGACCGAGGCGGCCCCTCCGACCTAGACCTCAACGGTTCCGACCGCCGCACGGTGTATGGTTACATTGACCGCGCGCGCATCCCAGACTCACTGCGCATCTTCGACTTCGCCAACCCGGACATGACCGCGCCGGGCCGTGTTTTGACCACCGTGCCGTTACAAGCACTTTATTTAATGAACAACGGCTTTGTGGTCGAGCAAGCCCGCAACATCGCCGCGCGCCCCGAGCTGCTTTCTGGGGCGAAAGACGCAGAAAAGGTCACCTTCATCTACCAGCTCTTCTTCCAGCGCGCGCCCTCAGCGGCGGAGTTGAAGCTAGCGGTGGACTACCTCGCCGACCAGTCGGCCAAGCCCGCCACCGGCGGCGCGGATCTACGCGCGTGGCATTACGGCTACGGCGAATATGACGTGGATGCGAAGAGGCTAGTGGGCTTTGAGCCATTCCCTGCTTTCCTGCGCGACTCGTGGGTCATTACCGACCGGGCTGCGATACGCAAGGGGCCGGAGTTGAAAAAGGACGCCAAGGCCAAGACCGTGACTCCCGCCACCGCCGCCGCGTTCAACGTCAGTCTCAACGCCGTGGGTGGCGTGCCGGGTGACCGCAAACACTCCGTCGTCCGTCGCTGGATCGCGCCACGGGACGGCGTCCTCAGCATCGAAGGCAAGTTGGAACACGACGCGAAGACCGGCGACGGCGTAGAGGCGTTTGCCGCGCTTGCCTCGGGTGGCCTGCTTGGCACTTGGCAGGCGGCCGGCGCGGATGTGGCAACGAGTCTAAAGGAAATCAAGGTCAGGCGCGGTGACGCGATTGACTTCATCGTCAGCAGCCGGGGCACTTCGGACAGCGACGCCTTTCGTTGGGCGCCGATCATCCATATGCCGGGCGTGAAGGCCGGGGAGGAATACGTCTGGAACGCGCAGAAAGAATTCAGCGGGCCGGTAAAGCAGCAGCTGGGCACTAATCCCTTCACTCCGTGGGAGCGCCTCGCGCAGGCATTGCTCATGAGCAATGAGCTGATTTACGTTCACTGAGTGAGGATAAGCTGGTTGGACGAATGACTTTGTTGGAAACCTTGCCCAACCAAGAGGGAGCAGCCGTGTTTTTGGTTGAGCAGTTTGCGCGATAGCAGGCTCAGGCGAAAATATAGTAACAGTTTTCACGTCGCCTGACTTGTCAAATTACCTCACTTTAATGTTCAGTGCGATCTCGTAAAACGTTGTCTCCAGCCTGTCGCCCTTCAGCAGCGCGTATTTCAAGCGACACAGTTTGCCGCTGAAGCGCAGAGCGGGTGGACTCCCCCGAGGTTAGGTGGAATTACGAAGCTTTTTACTGCATCATCAGGTTAGAAATGACTTCAGTTTTGCGACAAGAAGCATCCCGGTTTGTGTTTCGGCGTGTCACAGTCAATTCGGAGGGCAACGGCAAAGATTCGCCGGCGCTGGCAGCGATCTTGCGTGACGAGATTGCACATGGCGGGCCCATCACTTGCGCGCGCTTCATGGAGGTGGCGCTTTACCATCCGGAACTCGGCTACTACGAGCGTGACCATAAAACAGTCGGTCAACGCGGAGACTTTTACACCAGCGTGAGCGTGAGCGAGCTTTTCGGGCAAATGCTCGCGTTCCAATTTGCCGAATGGCTCGAAGAAATCGCCAACCGTCAATTGCCGATTGCCAATTTACAAATCGTCGAGGCCGGCGCACACGATGGGCAGCTCGCCGAAGACGTGCTGCACTGGCTGCAAATGCGCCGCCCGGACTTATTTGCGCGGCTGGAGTATTGGATCCTAGACCCTTCGCCGCGCCGCCAGCTATGGCAGCGCGATCGCCTGAACAAGTTCGCTCCGCGCGTGCGGTGGTTCGCCAACTGGGGCGAAATCCACCAGGTCGGCGGCGTGACTGGCGTCATTTTTGCCAACGAACTGCTCGATGCCTTCCCTGTTCATCGGCTCGCGTGGAGCGTGGCGGAGCAGCAGTGGTTTGAATGGGGCGTAAAGACGGCGGGCGAACGCTTTATCTGGACACGCCTACCACAGTTGAGCGCCAACGTCGCCGCGCTCAGAGAGCCTGCCGTCGCACTAAACAACCGTTATGGAGAACTGCGCGAGCGCGCCTGGGCCAACCTCGCTCCCGTGCTGCCGGACGGCTTTGTTCTTGAACGCACGCCCCGCGCGGAACTGTGGTGGGAAACCGCCGCGCAAAGCCTACGGATCGGTAAGCTGCTTACCCTCGACTATGGTCACAATCTCAACGAGACCATCAATCCCACCAGGCCCACCGGCACGCTCCGTGCCTACCGCAACCACCAACTCGTCACTGACATCCTCGCTGACCCCGGCGAACAAGACATCACCGCGCACGTGAACTTCGCCGGTGTCACGCTTGCTGGTGAGCGGGCCAAACTGGCCACCATCGAGTTGATCGAGCAGTCCCGCTTCCTTACCCGTGTTGCCCAGCGCACGATGCGCCGACCCGCCTCATTTGGAGAGTGGACAAGTGAGCAAGCGCGGCAATTCCAAACCCTGACACACCCAGACCACCTAGGGCGGAGCTTTTCGGTCCTCCTGCAGCAGCGCGCTTGAGCAGCGCACGAAAGAGTTTGCCCGATAAAATTTCGTTTGTTCCGCTTGCCGCGCGGCTGGCAGTTTGCCTATGTTGCGCTAAATTAAGCCTTAATTAGATGTCTGCGCTTCACGGCAAATGGCTTCGATGGCAGGCAGCGGTTCTCGGATTGCTGCTTGCGGGTAAAGTGGCGACAAGCGCGCCGGTCGAGGATGGTTATCAGAAGGCGCCCGCCCCCATCGGCGAACTCTTGTCCGCCCCCACTCAGCCCTCGGTAAATTTTAACCCAGCCCGCGACGCGATGCTAATTTATCGCGCTGAGCGGCTTCCGCCCGTGGCCGACCTAGCAGAGCCGGTGCTGCGGCTGGCCGGCCTGCGCATCAACCCGACCAATAACGGTCCGCATCGCGTTGCACGTTGCCTCCAACTGACTTGGCAATCACTGCCTGACGGCAAAGAAAAGCCTATCGTGCTGCCAACCGGCTCGCGTATCACGCCGCCGATTTGGTCGCCGGATGGGAAACAGTTTGCCTTCCTCCGCTGCGGTTTGCGCGAAGTAGAGTTGTGGGTCGGCGATGGCAGACGCGGCACCGCACGCCGGTTGCGCGGCGGGATTAACGCCGCGATGGGCGAGCCGTTCCAATGGATGCCCAACAGCCAAATGATCCTGTGCCAAACGATTCCCACAAACCGACCCAAGCTACCCACCCCCCAACGCTTGCCCAGCGGCCCGGTGGTGCAAGAAAGCACCGGCAAGGTCGCTCCCGCGCGTACTTTTCAAGACCTGCTCGAATCTCCGCATGACGAAGCGCTGTTCGACTACCACGCCACCTCGCAGCTCGCATTGGTGGATACGAAAAACGGCGACACCAAGCCAGTAGGCGCACCTGGGATATTCGCCACGATTGACGCCGCACCCGACTGCCGGCATCTGCTGGTGTCCCGCCTCCAGCGGCCCTATTCTTATCTTCTCCCCGCGACCATGTTTCCGCGCGTGGTGGAAGTTTGGAACCTCAACGGCCATGCAGTTTTCACGCTGGCAAATCTCCCGCTAGCAGAGGAAATCCCCATCGGCGGCGTGCGCATCGGCCCGCGCAATTACCAATGGCGGCCCACCAGCCCTGCGACGCTTGTCTGGGTTGAGGCCCTCGACGGCGGCGACCCTCGACGACGTGTGCCTAATCGTGATCGCATCTTGATGCTCGAAGCGCCGTTTGTCGGCAAGCCAGTCGAGCTAGCGACTACCGAGCACCGCTTTCAGGCGCTGACATGGAGTGAGCGGCCAGATGTGGCGCTGCTGCGCGAATACCAAGCCAGCCGCCGATGGAACCGCACCTGGCTCATCAACCCCAACGCGCCCACTGAATCCGCACGCTTGCTGTGGGACGTCTCTGCGCAGGACCGCTACGGCGACCTCGGCCTGCCGATGCTGCGCCCGCTCACCAACGGCTTTCGCGTTGCTCGCGTGCACGAGGGCAGCCTGTTCCTCGTAGGCGCAGGCGCATCGCCCGATGGCGAGCGCCCCTTCCTCGACACCTTCAACTTGGTTTCGCTTCGTTCGGAACGGCTGTTTCAGAGCGACGAGGCCGCGCACGAGTCCGTCGTTGCCCTGCTCAAGCCCGACGCTGCGCAATTCATCACTCGGCGCGAGTCGCCCATGCGCCCAGCCAACTACTTGATCCGCAAGTTGGCCGACAATACCCGGCAGGCCATCACCGAATTTCCCGACCCGACGCCGCAGCTACGTGGCATCCGGAAGCAGCTGGTTACCTACCAGCGACCTGACGGAGTGCCCCTCTCTTTCACGCTTTACCTACCTGCTGACTACCAGCCCGGCCAGCGGCTGCCGACTTTGCTCTGGGCTTATCCGCGGGAGTACAACGACGCCGATACCGCCGGCCAAGTCACCACCACCGCAAACCGCTTTACCAGCTACTCCGGTGCAAGCCACCTTTTTCTACTGACACAAGGCTACGCCGTGCTCGACAACGCGACCATACCCGTCATTGGCGAACCTAAGAAAGCCAACGACACTTTCCTCGAACAAATCATTTCGAGCGCCAAGGCTGCCGTGGATAAGGCTATAGAAATGGGCATCACCGACCCAAACCGCGTAGCCGTAGGTGGCCACAGCTACGGCGCGTTCATGGTAGCGAATCTCTTGGCACACACAGACATCTTCAAGGCCGGCATCGCCCGCAGCGGCGCTTACAACCGCACGCTTACGCCGTTTGGCTTCCAAAACGAGAACCGCACGCTATGGGAAGCGCCGGAAATTTACTCGCGCATGTCTCCGTTCATGTTCGCGCACCGGATCAACGAGCCGCTGCTGCTCGTCCACGGTGAGGCGGACAACAATGCTGGGACCTTCCCAATGCAAAGCGAGCGCCTCTACCAGGCGGTCAAGGGCAACGGAGGCACCGCGCGGCTTGTCCTGCTCCCATACGAAAGCCACAGCTATGAGGCCCGCGAAAGTGTTGAACACTTGCATTGGGAGACAATTCAATGGCTCGACAAGCACGTGAAGCGCGCCCCCGAACCGCCCATCACTACTTTCACACCGAGCGACCTGCCCCCGCCGTAAGAGGAAACTCCTGTCCCCATTTTCAATCGGTTGGGGGCCAGCGGATTTTCACCACGAGCACCACGATAGTCCCATTCACCTCAGCAGAATCGCCTCGTCCACCCGCAATACTGGTACGCCGTTGCATACGGGATAAACCACCCGGCCGTCAGCCCGCACCAAACCAGCATCAAACTGAGTGGTAATCTGCCGCCCTGCCGTGTTGCGCAATGCACCCGCTGCCACTTGGGCGTTGAGCCACACAATCAAGGCCGCATCGGCGACAGCCAGTGTCTGCCGAGTTTCAGGACACCGAATGATCGCGAGCAATTCGGAGTTCATACGTTTACGCGATGCTACCGGATACGGACACGCGCGTGAACTTCCGAGTTGCCCCGGCCACGGGTGGGCTTGAACAATATCCGGCATGGAAATGCTCCGCGCTCAAGTGCCAAAGGACTGGCTGCCGCGCACGCTGGCGAACTTGCCCGCCGTGCTGGTGGACCACGCTCACCTCGAGCGCAAGGCTGCCACCACCGCCATCACGCTGGAGCGCTACCGTGATCTCTTCGGGCGCGTCGAGGAGTTGAACGCCATCGCCATCGAAGAACTCCAACACTTCCAACTCGTGCTTGCGCTGCTCCGCCGGCGTGGCATCCCGTTTGGCCAGCCGCATCCCAGCCCATGGATTTCTGGCTTGATGCATGCGATGCGCAAGGGCATCCGCCTCCAGGCTATTGATCACCTAATCTGCTGCGCCCTCATTGAGGGTCGGAGCTGCGAAAAATTCCAAATCCTCGCCCGCGAATTGCCGCCGCACGATCCCGAGCTAGCCTCGTTCTATGCCAGCCTCGTGGAGTCTGAGGGCAATCATTACGCGGCTTACCTGCTCATGGCCCGCGGAATTGACGACGCCGAAACTTCCCGCCGCCTCGAATTCTACCTCGACCTTGATGCCGAGTTGATCCAGCAGCCCCATGATCTGCCGATACTGCATTGATCAAAATCCAAAGTCCTTAATCTCAAGCCTAGGAAAAAGATCAAACCTTGGAAACAGCGGCTGGAGAAAACGGCTGCTCAGAATTTTTGCCCAGGTGAAAGCAGCCCTATGTCAAAATCAGCTTTTCGTCTTTGTAAGGTGTTTTGGGTTCGGACTGAAAACACTTACTCGAGCGGCTTAATCTCCACCTTCCGAATGACTGTCGTTGTCTGGTAAGTGGCGAGACCGAACGGAATGGAATTCTCAATCTCGCCAAAGCGCATTGAAACGCGCCGGTCTTTAAGCTCCTGGTCGACCACCTTGTCATTTTCTATCCAGGTTTCCAGCTTTGCGGGCGTGACCTTCATACGGATGCGGAACCATTTGTCCTTGTCGTAAGCGAGGAACTTGGTGGTGTCATTCTCCGAGGCGTCAAGACCGTCTATACTGGAGATGCCCGTAGTCGCGCCGCCCCAGCCGCCAAGCACGAGCGTCGCGTGCGCCGCGCCGACCGGGAAGGTCAGTCCAATAAAGAAATCGTTGCCCTGCACCTTGAGGGCTTCGAGCGTGATTTCGAAATTCTGCTTCGGCACCGGATTCGTGAACGTGATGCCGCTGAGGGACTGGCCAGCCTCGATGAGAATGACCGGGCCTTGGCCGCGAAAGTTGGGCTCCAACTTTGTCTCGCCCGCGCCAGCAAAACCAGAGTCCTTCCAACCGGTAAGCGACTTGCCATCAAAGAGGCTGCGAACAGCACTGGCGGCGCCAGTGGGCTTTGCTCCAGGCGACGCAGTGGTAGCCGCGGGTTTGTCGACCTTGCAGTACGGGCAATCAGTCGCGGCGCAACCAGACAGGAGAAACGCGGCGAAGCCAACGGAGAGGAAGGGTGAAAGTTTCATGAGATGATTGAGGAACAAGCGAGGCTTTCGACGGTGGAGTTGAATGGCAGCTTCACTGACCGGCGTGGGCGGGCGGTTGCCAAGCATAGCTCAACTGCTTGAACGCACCATCCAGCTTCAAGCTGCCGTCGCGGAAAACCTCCAGTAAGCCACTCGCAGTGTCCTCCGCGCCGTTGCCCTCCACCATCGCCATGAGCGTGCAGTAGTGAATGCCGCCGACCAACCGATGCTCGTTGCGATGGTGATGGCCTTGAAAGACGGCGAGCACGCGGCCGGAGCGTTCCAAAATTTCGCGCACCGCTGGCGCGCTCCTCACGGCGTAGTCACCGGTGATGTCGATACGCTGGTGGACAAAGACAATCGTCGGCAAGCGCGTGGCAGCGAGGTCTTCAGCAAGCCAGCGACGCTGCGACTCGGGAATCTCCGTGTCGGTCCAAGTGAAATTCTTCGCACCGTAAGCAACGCCGTCCGCGCGGAAGCAGGCGTCGAGCACGATGAAGTGAAATCCTGCCGAGTCCCATGAGTAGGGAGCCCGTTTCGCGGCGCAGTTCGCGTAAAACTGGTCTTTCGTAAGCGTCCAAACGCAGTGGTTGCCCAGCACGTAGTGGCGCGGACCACGGAACTTTGCGAACTCGGCCTCGATGGTTTTAAGGTGGGCGATTTCGCCTTCGACCCTCGCGGCTTCGTCAATGAAGTCGCCGAGTTCCACAACAAAGTCAGCCTTCGCCGCATTGAAGTGCTCGATGGCGGCGCGAACCTTGCTGAGCGATTCGCGATAGTGGCGTTTGCCCTGCGCCGGGATGTCCGCGTAGTGCGGGTCCGTGAGCAGGCCGATGCGGAGGACGGGGGCGGCAGCAGAATCGGCAGCGAGGGAATCAGCTAGGCTGGCCGTGGCGGACAGCACCAAGGCACCGCGTCGAATGAAGGCCCGGCGAGTGGAGGCGGGATTCTCAAACACTAACCCGCACTGACCTGCACTAATGTGAGGAACTGTCTGCATTGGTGTCGGTTAGTTATGCTCACTCAGTGTGAAGTCGCCTTTTCCGCGCCAAGGCCGGTGTTGGCACGGACAGTCAACTCGGCGAACCTCGCCTCGCTCGAGCGGTCGTTGCTCATCAGTGTGCCCAGCCACGCGGCGAGGAAGCCCAACGGGATGCTCACGATGCCTGGGTTTTTCAGCGGGAAGAGCGGCGCGGCGTTGATGAGCGCCTTGCCGTTCGCATCCATTACGCTCGGGCTGAGTATAATAAGGATAATGCTGCCAACGAGGCCGACGCCGAGGCCCCAAACTGCGCCAGCGGTGTTAAAACGCTTCCAGAAGAGCGAAAGTACGATGACGGGCAAGTTCGCGCTCGCGGCCACGGCGAAGGCAAGGCCGACAA
>VHDH01000036.1 GCA_016871445.1 Verrucomicrobiota bacterium
ACCAATCTGTTCGCTAAGGCACTCAAGGGCAAATATGCCCTCGGCGCGTTCAACGTGAACAACATGGAGTTCATCCAGGCCATCGTCGAGGCCGCCGAGGAAGAGAAGGCGCCGCTGATGCTTCAGATCTCCAAAGGCGCGCGTGATTACGCCCACCCGGTCTATCTTAAGAAGCTCATCGAGGCTGCCGTGAGCCTTAGCAATATCCCTATCGCCGTCCACCTTGATCACGGAGACAGCTTCGAGCTATGCAAGCAGTGCATTGACGAGGGCTTCACGAGCGTCATGATTGATGCTTCACACGATCCGTTCGAGAAAAACGTCGAGGTCTGCCGCAAGGTCGTGGACTACGCCCACAAGCATAACTGCGTGGTTGAGGGCGAACTGGGCATGCTGGTTGGTGCGCAGCACGACGACGGTGAGGAAGGCGGCTCTTACTCCAAGGGCGGCTGCTACACGCACCCCGAAGAGGCTGTGGAATTCGTCCGGCAATCCGGCGTTGATTCACTAGCCGTGGCTATCGGTAATTCCCACGGAGCTTACAAATTCAAGGGTGAGCAGCACCTCGATCTCGAACGACTCAAGGCCATCAAGAAGGCGCTCATGGAAGCAGGCCTGGGCGATTACCCGCTCGTGCTCCACGGGGCTAGTTCCGTGCCGAAAGACCTGGCACAAAAGATCAACAAGTTCGGCGGCGATCTTGGCGAGGAGACCGCCGGCGTGCCCGAAGCGGACATCGAAGTAGCCCGCCGAACCGGCTGCACGAAGGTCAACATCGATACCGACTTGCGCATGGCTATGACCGCTGCGATTCGCGAGGTGATGTCCACCAAGCCGAAAGAGTTCGACCCACGCAAATACCTCGGGCCGGCCCGCAAAGCTGTAAAAGAATTGGTGCGCCACAAGCTACGCAACGTACTCTGCTGTGCCGGCCATGCCTTTGATTGAGGCTAGGCGAAACCAACCCTCGATCTGCTGGATACAAGCCCTACCAAGGCAATTTTCCGCGGGGCTATTTCACAACGGAAACTCACAGAAAATAAAAACCGGGGTCAGCGACCTGAGGGAGGCCACCGACCCCGGGGAGTTTTCAGAAACAGCACACAGTAGGCTTCAGGGGAACTCGGAAGGAGCTGTGCTCTCTCCTACCGAAACTTGCTTCAAAGAACCGATTTGGTTTACCTAAAAAAACGGGTAACTGGACGCCACAAAATACATCTCGGGTTTTCGGTGTCAACCCTCCTATAAAATATTACCCACCCAGTTTAGTTAGGTAAGCTGCTTAAACCCTTCTAATCCCCAAAAAGTTTACGCATTTCCTGGCGTGCCACCAACTCGCGCGATTTATCCGAACTGGGCGGGTTGAACTTTCGCTTCATAAACTCGAAAAACTCGCAAAAATTTCCTGCGTGTTTATCCATCTCGGGATCTGCTCGGCGGTCGCGGCACTGGTGCGCGGCTGCGAGATCATAGCTCACGCAGTTGACGCAGCAACGCAGGTCGGTACAGCAATTCGCGCAGGTCTCGCCTCGCCCGGGGTTGACCGACAAGGTCCACTCCGTGCCGCATTTCCAGCAGTGACGGGTCATGGGCGGTTCAGCCCTTGGCTGAAGCCTCAGGGATGCGCATGCCGTAAAAGCTGCGATAAACGAACCAGAGCGCGACGAGGAAGAAGAAGCCGCCAATGGCGTAGTTGACCAGTCCACCTTGCTTGGCTTTCTGCATCTCGACGGCGATTTCCACCGCGAGCAGTCCGAAAAGCGTGGTGAACTTTATGACCGGGTTCATCGAAACGCTGGAGGTGTCCTTGAAGGGGTCGCCCACGGTGTCGCCCACGACGGTGGCGGCGTGCAGCGGCGTGCCTTTGGCGCGCATGTCCACCTCTACAATTTTCTTGGCGTTGTCCCATGCGCCGCCGGCGTTGGCCATGAAGATGGCCTGGAAGAGGCCGAAGAACGCCATGCCCACGAGGTAGCCGATGAAGAAGTAGGCGTTGAAGAACGGCAGCGCGAGCGAGAAGCAGAAAACGACCATGAAGATGTTCACCATGCCTTTCTGCGCGTAGATGGTGCAGATCTCGACGACCTTTTTGCTGTCCTCGATGCTCGCGGTGGCGGCATCGAGCTTCATGTTTTCCTTGATGAAAACGACCGCTCGATATGCGCCGGTGACAACGGCCTGCGTGCTGGCGCCAGTGAACCAGTAAATGACTGAGCCGCCCATGAGAAGGCCGAACATAACTTCGGGCTGCACGAGACTGAGCTTCGTGACGGCATCGCCGAAGGTTTTCTCCAGCAACATGATGATGCCGAAAACCATCGTGGTGGCACCCACGACGGCGGTGCCGATGAGCACGGGCTTGGCGGTGGCCTTGAAGGTGTTGCCCGCGCCGTCGCCTTTCTCCAGTTGCAGTTTCGCATCCTCGAAGTCGGGCTTGAAGCCGAAATTCTGCTCGATGTCCTTCGCTATGCCCTCGCGCGACTCAATGCGGCTCAGCTCATACACCGACTGCGCGTTGTCAGTGACTGGCCCGAAGCTGTCCACCGCGATGGTCACCGGGCCCATGCCGAGGAAGCCGAAGGCCACGAGGCCGAACGCGAAGATCGGCGCGGCGAAGCCGAACTCCGCTGGCATGAGCGCCTTGACTGGCGAGCCGCTGTAGGTCGCCGCGAGGTAGCTTACCCACATGAGGAAGAGAATCGCCAGCCCGGTCCAGAAGGCGGAGAAATTGCCCGCTACGAAGCCGGATAGGATGTTCAGCGATGCGCCACCATGGTTTGAGGAAGTGGTGACTTCTTTCACATGCCGCGAGTGCGGGCTGGTGAAGACCTTGGTGAACTCGGGAATCAACGCGCCCGCGATGGTGCCGCACGAGATGATAATGGAGAGCACCCACCAGAGGTCGTGCATCACGCTGCCGGACGCGTCCTTGAAATTGGCCAGCATCGCCCAGCTCGCGCCGAACGTGACGATGATCGAGACGATGGACGTGACCCAGACGAGGTTGGTCAGGGGAGCCTCGAGGTCAAAGTCCTTCTTCGCGCCGAAGAGCGACTTGCTCATCACCTTGTTTGCCTCGTAGGACACGAGCGAGGTGATGACCATCAGGATGCGCATCGTGAAGATCCAGATGATGAGCTGTCCGCATATCTCGGAGGTTCCCAAAGCCAGCGCAAGGAATGCGATGAGTGCTACCCCCGTCACACCGTAAGTTTCGAAGCCGTCCGCCGTCGGTCCTACAGAGTCACCCGCATTATCTCCCGTGCAATCAGCGATGACGCCGGGGTTCTTGGGATCATCTTCCGGAAGCTTGAAGACAATCTTCATCAGGTCCGCGCCGATGTCCGCGATCTTGGTGAAGATGCCGCCGCAAATGCGGAGCGCCGACGCGCCCAGCGACTCGCCAATGGCGAAGCCGATGAAGCACGGGCCGACCAGTTCCTTGGGCAAGAAGCACAGGATGCAGATCATGAAGAACAACTCCACGCACACCAGCAGGAGACCGACGCTCATGCCGGATTGCAGCGGGATCATCAGCGTGTTGAGCGCGTTGCCCTTGAGCGCGGAGAACGCGGCGCGCGAGTTGGCCACCGTGTTGATGCGGATGCCGAACCACGCCACGCCGTAGCTGCCGAGGATGCCGAGGATCGAGCAGAGCAGGATGACCACGACGTTCCGGATGACCGTGCCTTGGGCCAGCGGCTGGCCACTGGCGTCCTTGTGCTCCGTGAGGAAGCCGAAGTAGTAGATCATGCACGCCGCAATGAGCAGCCAGAGCACGGAGAGGAACTTGCCCTGCTGAAAGAGATACGCCTTGCACGTGTGCCAGATGATGTCGGACACCTCGTGCATGGACTGGTGGACTTGCAGCGCCTTGGTCTGCTGATACTGCATCCACCCGTAGAGCGAGCCGAGCGCCGCCACCACCAGGCCCAGATACATCAGCGCGTAGCCGGAGACCTTCGTGCCGAAGAGGTCGAACGAAACCTTGCCCAAGTCCGGCAGCTTGATGTCCGCCTCGCCCGCGAAAGCCTGCAAGGTGGCAAGGAAAGTGAAGAATAACACTCCGAAGAACCGCATTTTCCCGTTTAGCATAATGAGTCTTGTGGACTATGTTTGAATGGTCGCGGCGTCGTTTTCGACGCTGCAACGCACGTGGTTTTTGTCAGCGACGCGCCAGTGAGTAGAGGGAAGGCGGGTGGGGGTCAAGCTCGATTCCGTTCCCCGATTCTCCAAGCAGCATTCGGTAACGCTTGTGAGAACCAGCAAATTGAGGGCAATTGTTGTAGAACTCTGAGACTCTGATGGTGCCATTAGCCTCCTCCCTAAGGATCAAAGACTTCATAACAGCGAACTTTCCCTTGCTGCGCGCTGCTTGCAAAGGGTCGAGGTGATGCTGAGTCAATTTTGGAACGGGCACTACGACCACAGTCCTGACGACTGTTATTGGCTTGTGACGAGTTTAGCCGACCGCTTGACAAGCCCCTGCCGCGCCGATTGAGTCGCGGCGTGCATAACCTTGTTTCTCACTTCACGCTTCACTTGCTAGTGCTCCTTGTCTGTGTGCTAGGTAATCACAGCATCGCCGCTGACAAGCCGGAGAAAGCCGACGGAGCCAACACCAACTCCGTCACCGGCAAGTGGACTTACACGCTCGAAGTCTCCTTGGACACCGCGCTGGACTTCACCGCCGAGCTGAAGCAGGACGGCGAGAAGGTCACCGGTTTCATTCTCGTGCAGGAGGTGAAGACGGAGATTGAGAAGGGCAAACTCAAGGACGGCCAGCTCACCTTTGAAATCCCGCGCGAGTATGGCGGCGTGAAGTTCACCTCGCGATACACTGGCAAAGTGGTAGGCGACAAAATCACCGGCAAGATTGTCTCCGGCACCGCCCCGGTGGAACGCACTTACGAGTGGAACGCGAAGCGGGCTAAGCCGGACGCCAAGCCTTGAATCCCAGTTCAACCGCTAACGAGTGGTTTCTTCCCCCATGAAAAAGTCACCCGTAGTTTTCCCCGACTTCACCGCCGCCCTAGAATCGCTTTACTCCGCCGTCCTCGCCGACGTGCTGGATTCGCTCGGCTACCGGCATCAGGCGTTGCCCGCGCACATCCGCCCGCTCACGCCGACGAAGAAGGTTTGCGGCCGCGTCTTTCCGGCGGCGGCGCGTGCGACTTACAAGATTCCCGCCAAACCCTACGAACTGGAAATCGCCGCCGTGGACGCACTTGCGCGTGGCGATGTGCTGGTGGTGGACGCGGCGGACGACCAATCGTGTGCGTTCTGGGGTGAACTGCTCACCACCGCGTGCCTCGCCAAAGGCGCGCGTGGCGTCGTGATGACCGCCTGCACGCGCGACATGTGGAAGATCAAGGACCTGAACTTTCCCGTCTATGGCATCGGCTGGCATCCCGGCGACAGCAAGGGCCGCCTCGATGTCATCACGGTCGGCGAGCCCATCAGCATCGGTGGCGTGCGCGCCCGGCGCGGCGACTGGCTGCTCGGCGACGAGGACGGCGTGGTCATCATCCCACAGGAGGTGGCCGCCCAAGCCATCCGCCTCGCACAGGAAAAAGTCTCCGGCGAAAACCTCGTTCGCGACGAACTGGCGCGCGGAATGCCCGTCGGCGAAGCCTTCCGCAAGTATGGGATTCTTTGAATCAGCCACGAAAGGTCGCAAAGTGAACAGCCTTCCTCTTCATTTCCCATTTGCGCTCCTAATGCCCTTTTGCGGCTGAATCCCCTTCCCCATGCGCGTCCTCATCGCCGGCCTGTTCCACGAGACGCACACCTTCCTAGCCGGCACGACGGGCCTCGCGGACTTCGAGGTGCGACTGGGCCATGAAATGCTTGTTTGCGGCGGCGACGCCTCGCCACTCGGCGGAATGTTAGAGGCTGCCAAGGGCTTCGGCTGGACCGTGCTGCCCACCGCTGACTTCCGCGCCTCACCCAGCGCGACGGTAACGGATGAAGTGGTCGAAACCTTCTGGCGCGCGTTCCGCGAGCGAGCCGAGCCGGAGCTAAATCGCGGTGTGGACGGCATTTTTCTCGTGCTGCACGGCGCGATGGTTTCCGAATCGCTGCCGGATGTGGAAGGCGAGTTGCTCCGTCGCCTCCGCGCGTTGCCCGGTGCAGCGAACGTCCCGGTCTTCGGCGTCTTTGACTTACACGCGAATTTTTCGCCTGCGATGGCACGCCACGCAAACTGCCTCGTGGCTTACCGCGAAAACCCGCACACCGACGGCCGCGAAGCTGCTGTGCGCGCTGCCGGCCTGCTCCACCGCTGTCTCACGACTGGCGAAGTCCCACGCATCGCGTTCGCGCAAGTGCCCATCGTCTGGCCACCCACCGGCACCGGCACCGCGACGGAGCCAATGCGCAGTTTGGAAGCATTGGCCCGGCGCATCGAGTCTGGCCGCGCTGGCATCTGGTCCACCAGCGTTATCGCGGGCTTCTCGTTCGCCGACACGCCCGACACCGGCGTAAGTTTTCTAGTCGTCACCTCGGGCAGCGATGCCGACGCGCACGCGGCGCTCGATGAACTTTCTGCCCTCGCCCTCCGCACCAAGGAACTCGGCAACATCACTGAGCCGCTCGTAGACGAGGTGCTCGCGAAGCTCCTGCCCGCGCCGGCCGGCCTTACTGTGCTCGTCGAGCCGTCTGACAATATCGGAGGCGGTGCGCCCGGCGACGGCACCGGCCTGCTCCGCGCGATGCTCAAGTACCGCCTGCCAAAATGCGCGATTGCCATCAATGATCCGCAAGCGGTCGCACAACTCGCAATGCAACCCATTGGCGCGCGCGTCACGTTGCCTCTCGGGGGCAAAGGCAGCCCGCTCGACGCCGGCCCGCTCTCGCTCGAAGTCGAGTTGCTCTCGCGTGGCGACGGGCGATTCGAGCTCGTGGACAAGCGAAGCCACCTCGCCTCAATGTGCGGCAACGCCTTCGACATGGGTGCGTGCGCCGTCGTGCGCCACGGCGAGGTCACCATCTTACTAACGAGCCGCAAAACCCCGCCGTTCGACCTCGGTCAATGGCGTAGCCAAGAATTGGAGCCACGCGATTTCTCCTTCATAGGCGTGAAGGCGGCTGTAGCTCACCGCCGTGCCTACGACCCCATTGCCGAGCGAATGCTGTGGGTGGATACGCCTGGCCCCTGCACGAGCAACCTCCGCGCGCTGCCTTTTCGCCGCATTCGCCGACCAGTCTATCCGTTAGACTGATACGCGCGCCCAACGGACAGTGCGGGCAAGCGAAGCGCAATGACACAGTTCAAAAAGTAGCGGGAGCATCCGCAAATTCACCCCGTCTAACCTCGTATGAAACGCACGCTTGCTTGCCTCGCCTTGCTGGGCTGCCTCCTTGCTAATCTTCCCGCCCTAGCGGCGGGCTTCATCGTCGTCACGAACGTCTCCGACTTCATCATGCCGCCGCAGCCGCCGCCCCGGCCGCCGCCGATAATTCCGCCGCCGCGACCACCCATCGTCATCGTGCCACCCCGGCCTATGCCGCCCGTTCGTGCAATCGCACCGGTTGAAATTGCCTATCACAAGGTCACGGCACGCATCGTGGACCAAGTGGCAACCACAACTATCGAGCAGGAGTTTTATAATCCGAACCCGACGCGGGTCGAAGGCACGTTCATGTTGCCGGTCCCGCGCGGCGCGCAGCTCAACAAGTTTTCCATGGAGATTGACGGTAAGAAAGTGGACGCCGAGCTACTCGCAGCGGACAAGGCGCGCCGCATCTACGAGGATATCGTGCGCTCGATGCGTGACCCGGCGCTGCTCGAATACATCGGCCAGGATGTGTTTCGCGTGCGCATTTTTCCGTTCGAGCCACACGGCAAGAAACGCGTCACGCTTAGTTACACACAGTTACTCAAGGCTGACGGTGGGCTGCTCAACTATGTCGCACCACTCAACTCGGCCAAGTTCTCCGCCAAACCGCTCCAAAACGTCAGCCTCAAGGTCGAACTGGAAGGCCGGCGACCGCTCAAGGCCATTTGGTCGCCCAGCCATGCGGTCGAGGTAAAGCGCGACGGCAGCCGTGCAACCGTAGGCTTCGAGGCGCGCGACGTTAAGCCCGATACTGATTTCCAACTGCTATTCGCATTTGAAGCCGGCGAGCTTGGCGCGAACCTGCTCACGCATAAGATCGCGGACGAAGATGGTTACTTCCTGCTGCTGGCCGCGCCGGACGCGAGCGTGAAGGGAAAGAAGTCAGTGCCCAAGGACGTGTGCTTCGTGATCGACACCTCCGGGTCGATGGCTGGGGGCAAGCTCGAGCAGGCCAAAAAGGCGCTCCTGTTCTGCGTGGAAAACCTCAACGACAGTGACCGCTTCGAGGTGCTGCGCTTCTCCACGGAGGTCGAACCGGTGTTCGAGAAGCTGGTCGCGGCGGACGGCGCAAATCGCAAGCGGGCGTTGGAGTTCATCAAGGAGCTGAAACCGCTGGGCAGCACGGCGATTGATGATGCGTTACGCAAGGCGCTCGCGGCGCGGCCCGAGAAATCCGAGCGACAATACGTCGTCGTCTTTTTAACCGATGGCAAGCCCACCATCGGCGTGACGGACGAGAACAGCATCCTGCGCAACGTGCGCGACCGAAATAGCGGGCTGACGCGCATCTTCAACTTCGGCATTGGCACAGACGTGAACACGCATCTGCTGGACAAGATTGCCGACGAGACCAAGGCCTTCAGCACCTACGTGCTGCCCGAGGAAGACCTCGAAGTGAAGCTCTCGGCCTTCTTTTCCAAAATCAAGGAGCCAGCTCTGGCCAACGTAAAAGTAGAGTTCCCGGAAGGAGTGCGCGTGACGAAGCTCTACCCCTCACCGTTGCCGGACCTCTTCAAGGGTGAGCAACTCGTGCTGGCCGGCCGCTTCACCGGCGAGGCCAAGGGTAAGTTGTCCATCGAAGGCAGCGTCGCCGGCGAAGCACGGAAGTTTACTTACGACGTGAACTTCAGCTACGACTCGCGCGCGCATGACTTCATCCCGCGCCTCTGGGCCACGCGGCGCGTGGGCTACTTGCTGGATGAAATCCGTCTGCGCGGCGAGAACGTGGAGCTGAAAGACGAGGTCACCGAACTGGCGCGTAAATACGGCATCGTCACGCCTTACACGGCCTGGCTGATCACTGAGGACGAGACGCGCCGCGGCGTGGCGATGGACCGCCGGCTCCTGCCGCAGTTGCGCAGTGACCGCGAAGCTGGCGAACAGGCCGCACAGTCTTACGACAGCTTCAAGCGCATGAAGGACGGCGATGTGGCGGTGGGTGGCGCACAACTCGCGCGCGAACTGAAAGCGGCGGATGCACCGACGGTCGCGAAGTTCCGAGCTAATGAGTCGGTAGCGCGGAGCTACATTGGAGCTCCTCCCGCCAGCGGATCTGCGGGAGCGGCGGGAGTCACCCTGTCCGCCAGTGTTCCAACGGCAAAGCCGATGGCCGCCGCGGCGCAACGAGTGGCCGCCTACGCGCAGCAAAACCGCTTCGTGGCCGGCAAGAGCTTCTACCAAAATGGTGAGCAGTGGGTGGACGCTGAAGCGCAGTCGCTCAAAGACGCCAAAGTCGTAAAACTCCAGTTCGGCTCGGCGGACTATTTCGCCCTGCTCGCCAAGCACCCTGCCGCCGCGCAATGGCTCGCGCTCGGCAAGTCCATGCAGTTCGTCCTTCACGGCACGCTCTACGAAGTTGGGGAATAGGCACTTCTACGCCTTCGCTCATGAGAGCGATGGCATAAGTGAGGTCCATATATCCAATGAAGTTTTGCATCTGAGTTCATTGGGCCATGCCCCATCGACTAACAAGCAATTTGCAGTTACTCGTTGCAAAAGGCGTGGCTCCTTCCTGCGTCCTGCTTAGAGCTTTGTCTCGCCGAGCGTAAGCACGCGGGCGAATTCCTCCGCCATCAGAGCGGACACCGAGAGTCGCGATTGCCGGACGAGAGGAATTTTTGCCAAAACCTTGTCGGTCTTAATGGCGTGGAGCGATACGGGTCTGGCGAGCGCCTTTGCAGGCTTCAGATCCACGCAGGACCAATCACCCTCCGTGGCCGTCGGATCGGGATATGCCTCCTTGACTACCTTCGCGAGGCCGACGATCTCCTTGCCCGTGACGCTGTGATAGAAACACACGAGGTCGCCGCGCCGCATGGCGCGCAGGTTGAGCCGCGCGGCGAAGTTCCGCACGCCGGTCCACGCCGTGCCGCCGTCCTTGACGAATTGCGCCCACGAGTAAGCCTCGGGTTCCGATTTCACTAGCCAATAATTCATGCCCGGAAGATGCGTTACACCAGTGGTCCAGTCGAGTGGCGTGTTAACAGAAAGGGGATTTTGTGAAGGTCACAGGCAGTGACAACCCGCCCATCACCACTTCGAATTTGACCCTGCTCTCGCGAGAATCATCGTAACCACACGCTCTGGCTATGGCGTCCGTTCAACGTGAGGCTCAGCCCCTCGCTTACAGGCATCCAACTGCTAAAGGACGGCAGCTGGTTGACTATTGAGTAGGACGCCGCCGCACGTCACACGGCGAAGTTTCAATTTCCTCCGCTGCCGTGGCATGAGGTCAAGTCGCGCGGGGTTTGAGAAATCTTTGCGCGCAGTTTATTGGTTGCTTCATTGCAATCGCCCCGCCGCCTTCTATGCTGCCCGCGAAAGGCAACTCCGTGTCGCCCACCGGCTATACCCTAAAGCGCCGAATCGCACGCTCCGTCAGAGAGCGCGTGCCGCTTTTCCTCCTCGCATTGCTCGCCGTTTGGCTTGCGCTCCCCGCCCGTGCCGACGAACTGAGTGACGCACGGAAACTCCTCCTGACCGGAAAGTATCCCCAAGCGATTCAGGCTGCCGAAAAGGGCGCGAAAGAAGAGGAGAGCAGCGAAGATTGGCGCATCCTGCTCGTGCAGGCGCACATGGCGGTTGGGCAATATGCGCAAGCGCACACCGCGCTCACCAACGCGCTTTCGCGCTACCCGCATTCGTCGAGCATTCGCCTGCGATTCGTGGGGCGGGATGTGAAGTTGTTCAACGGCTTGCCCGACGAAGCGAAGGAGTTGCTCGACGAAATCAATCGCCTTGCTGGCTCACGCACGTGGGCTTATCGCGACCCGGCGAACGTGACTGCGCTTGGCCGCGCCGCATTGCTGCTCGGCGCGGACCCGAAGATGGTGCTCGACCGCTTGTTTGAGCCGGTGAAGAAGGCCGCGCCAGACTTACGCGACATTTACCTCGCCACCGGCCAACTCGCCTTAGACAAGGGCGACTTCCAACTGGCGGCCAAGATTTTTCAGGAGGCGCTGAAGCGGTTCAAGGAGGACGCGGACATGCAGTTCGGCCTCGCGCGGTCGCTGATGAGCGGGTCGCGCCCGCAGGCGCTGCGCGCGCTCGAACGCGCGATGGAGTTCAATGAGCAGCACATTCCAGCACGCCTACTGCTGGTGGACCATCTCGTGGACGCGGAAGAATACGAAGAGGCGGAGAAACTGCTCAAGGAAGTCGTCGCCGTGAACGTGAATCAGCCCGAGGCGTGGGCGTATCGCGCGGTGATGGCACACTTGCGAAATGACCCAGCTAAGGAAAAGCAGTTCCGTGCGGACGCACTGCGGCATTACACGAACAACCCGGCGGTGGACCAGCTCATCGGGCGCAAGCTCTCGCAGAAATATCGCTTTAACGAGGGCGCGGCGTATCAGCGGCTTGCGCTGAAGTTCGACCGCAACCATCTTCCCGCCAAGCTCCAGCTCGCGCAGGACTTGCTCCGACTCGGCGAGGAGGAGGAAGGCTGGAAACTCGTCGCAGACGTGAGCGAAGCGGACGGCTACGACGTGAACGCGTTCAACCTCGTCACGCTCAAGGATACGACGGACAAGTTCGTGGCGCTGACGAACGCGCACTTCATCCTCCGCATGGACGCGCAAGAGGCGAAGGTTTACGGGCCGCGCGTGCTGGCCTTGCTGCAGCGCGCGCACGACACGTTGACCAAGAAATATGGGCTCACGTTGGAGAAGCGAACCATCGTGGAGATTTTTCCGGAGCAGAAAGATTTTGGCGTCCGCACCTTTGGAATGCCGGACAACCCGGGCTTCCTCGGTGTGTGCTTTGGCTGCCTCATCACGGCCAACAGTCCGGCCAGCGCGCGCGGTAACGCGTCAAACTGGGAGGCGACGCTCTGGCATGAGTTCTGTCACGTTATCACGCTCACGCTCACGCGGAACAAGATGCCGCGCTGGTTGAGCGAGGGCATCTCGGTTTATGAGGAGCGGCAGGCCAGCCCCGCGTGGGGCCAGGTCATGAACCCGCGCTATCGGGAGATGATTCTCGGCGACGAACTGACGCCCGTGGGCGATTTGAGCAGCGCGTTCCTCACCGCCAAGAGCGACCTGCATCTGCAATTTGCCTACTACGAGTCGTCGCTCGTGGTGCAGTTCCTCGTCGAGAAGTTCGGTGTGGAGAAGCTCCGCAAAATTCTCGCCGACCTCGCGACAGGCAAGCCCATCAACCAAGCCATTGTCGCCCACACTGCACCGTTGGAGAAGGTGGAAAAGGATTTCGCCGCTTACGCCAAGGACTTGGCGGAGAAGCTCGCCCCAGGGCTGGACTTCGAGAAGCCGAAGGCGATGGCTGCGTTGCCCGGAGCGAAAGGTGAGGGGCGTCCCTCGGATGGCACGGTGGTCATCCCGCCCGCTCCACCGCTCGCGCCCGACGGCAAGCCACTCGTGGACCCGCTGAAGTTGCACCCCAAGAATTTTTATGTGCTCACGCAGACTGCGAAAAAACTTATCGCCGAGAAGAAGTTTTCCGAGGCTAAGGCACCGTTGCAGAAGCTGCTGGAAAATTATCCCACGCACACCGGCGCGGACAACGCGCTCTGGCTGCTCGCGAGCGTGCATCGCGAGTTGAAGGAGACTTCACAGGAGCGACTGGTGTTGACGAAGCTTGCCGCGCTGGATGCCGATGCGGTTGACGCGTACTTACGCCTGATGGAGCTTGCTGCTGCGACGAAGGACTGGCCGGTAGTGGCCGAAAACGCACGCCGTTACCTCGCCGTAAATCCCCTCGTGCCGCAGCCGCACCGCTGGCTCGCGCGGGCGAGCGAGGAACTGAAGCAACCGGCGGAAGCTATCGCCGCCTACCAGACCGTGCTGCTCCTCGACCCTGCTGACCCCGCAGAAGTTCACTTCCGACTCGCGCAACTCTTTCACCCGACCAACTTGAAATCCGCGAAACAACACGTGCTGATGGCGCTGGAGGAAGCCCCGCGTTTCCGCGAAGCCCACGAACTGTTGCTAAAACTAGCGCCCGAGGCAAAGCCGTGAACCCCAAACTGATTTACCAGTTTAAAAAAACCGACAGTTAAAAAGTTTCCTCATTTCTTTGATAACTATTCTTAAGCCAGCTCTTCCGCATGAAACCGCGCGCTAAATTTTATCTCATCTTGGCGCTCGCGCTTGTGAGCGCCGCCGTCCTGGCGCAATTCCGTCGGAGTGGCGCGCGCATGAGCACCGGCGACATCACCACTGCCCGCCAAGGCACGCCCGACGGCGAGCCTACCCCAATGTGGACTAACGCACCCGCGTTTAAAAAAGATGTCTTCACATTCTGCCGCATTCGCTACAGCAGTTGGGGCGGGCGCGGTTACGGGGGCGCTCGCTGGGCGATTGATTTTCCGGACGCCGACCTGAATCTCTCCTATCGCCTCCAGCAGATGACCTCGCTAAAGGTGGATCCCGAGGGTCGCGTGATTGACATCGAAAACCCTGAACTCTTCAACTACCCGTGGACCTACATGATCGAGCCCGGTGCACTGCGCTTCAGCGACGAAGAAGTGCCCATCCTGAGGAAATACCTGCTGAACGGCGGTTTCATGATGGTGGACGACTTCTGGGGCGAGTCGGAATGGGAGAACTTCTACCGTGAGATCAAGCGCGTCTTTCCCGAGCGCGAACCAATCGAGTTGGAGATGGACCACCCAATTTTTCATACCGTCTTTGATATCAAGCTTACTAAGAATCAGCTCCAATGCCCAAATGTTGGCACCGGCACGCGCAGCCAATATGACGGCGTGACGTGGGAACGCGAGGACGCACGTGACGTTCACTTTAAAGGCATCTTCGATGACAAAGGCCGCATGATGGTCTTCATCGCCCATAACACCGACAATGGCGACGGCTGGGAACGCGAAGGCGAGAACGAATATTACTTCCGCGAGTTCTCCGAGAAGCGCGCCTACCCGCTCGGCATCAATGTCATTTTCTACTCGATGACTCACTGACAAGGAACCTCAATGGAAAACGAACACGCTGTACAGACACCTCAAATGCCCACTACCCAGCCCGCCGAAACTGCCACTCCGCCACCATTGCCGGAGCCGACAGAGCAGCAAATCGTCGAGCAGTTGCTCGCGGCGCGGGAAAAGATTTACCGCGAGCTAAGCAAGGTCATCGTCGGCCAGCGCGAAGTGATTGAGCAGATTCTCCTCGCGCTGCTTTCTGGCGGGCACTGCCTCATCACGGGCGCGCCCGGCCTCGCGAAAACCTTGCTCGTGAAATCCATCGCGCAAGTTTTCCACCTCAAGTTCGCACGCGTCCAATTCACGCCCGACCTAATGCCCGCAGATATCACCGGCACGGAAATTCTCCAATCGGACGCCGCCGGCCGGCAGATGCAGTTCGTAAAGGGTCCCATCTTCGCGAACATGGTCTTAGCTGATGAAATCAACCGCACGCCACCTAAGACCCAAGCTGCGTTGCTCGAGGCGATGCAGGAGCACCAAGTCACTGCCGCTGGCCATCGGCACGCGCTTCCCGAGCCGTTTTTCGTGCTCGCCACGCAGAACCCCATTGAGATGGAGGGCACCTATCCACTGCCTGAGGCACAGCTCGACCGCTTCATGTTCAACGTAGTGATTGATTATCTGCCCGAGAGCGACGAGGTCGCCGTCATCCAGCAAACCACGGCCAACGTGAAACCCGCCCTGGAACAACTTTTCTACGGCGCCGACGTGCTGCGCTTCCACGAAGTCGTTCGCCGCGTACCCATCGCGGAGGAAGTCGTGCGCTACGCCGTGCGGCTCGCCGCCGCGTCGCGGCCGAAGCAGGCGAACTCGCCCGCATTCGTGAACGACTGGGTGAGTTGGGGTGCCGGCACACGCGCGGGACAATTCCTCGTGCTTGGCGCAAAGGCCCGCGCACTGCTCGCTGGCCGCGCCCACGCCACGCGCGAGGATATCGAAGCCCTCGCCGCGCCCGTCCTGCGCCACCGCATCCTCATTAACTACCGCGCTGAAGCTGACGGCGTGACGGTGGACAAGGTGATCACGAAACTCATCGAGCACGTGCGCGCTGCGACTCCATCATGATTTCCCCCGCCGATCAAGTTGGCCATGCGAGCGGCGAATTGATTGATCCACAAGCGCTCATGGCCATCCGCAGCCTGGAGATGCGGGCGCGCGTCGTGGTCGAGGGTTTCTGGACCGGCATTCACCGCAGCCCGTATCACGGTTTCTCCGTTGAGTTCACCGAGTATCGCCAATACACGCCCGGCGACGATCCGCGCTACCTCGACTGGAAACTCTTCGCGCGCAGTGACCGCTACTTCATAAAGAAGTTCGAAGACGAGACGAACCTCCGCTGCCACATTCTTGCCGATAACAGCCGCTCGATGACTTTTGGCACGCGCGGCTACACCAAAGCCCAGTACGCCAATACCCTCGCCGCCACGCTCGCCTACTTCCTCCACCAGCAGGGCGACGCCATCGGCGTGCTGACCTTCGACGAGCGCATCCGCGAATACCTCCCCGCGCGCCACCGCCCCGGCCACCTGCGCCACCTCATGCTTGCGCTGGAGAAGCCTGCCGCCGGCGCGGCCACTGACCTCGTCGCACCGCTCAAACGCATTGTGGAAATCGTCCGCAAGCGCGGCCTAATGGTGCTGCTCTCCGACCTGCTCGCGCCCGTCGAGACGCTGGAAAACAACCTCGCCGCGCTCACTGCCAGCGGACATGAAGTCGTCGTCTTCCAAGTGCTCGACCCGGCGGAAGTAGCCTTCGATTTTTCAAAAGCCGCGCTCTTTCACGACCTCGAATCGGGCCGCCATCTTTACGTGGATCCCGAGTCCGTCCGCGCGGAATACCAACGCCGCTTCGAGGCCCACTGCCGCGCCGTCGAAGCCATCTGTACGAAGCTCGGTATTGTCCATCGACGCTTCGCCACTGACCGACCGCTGGAATTGGTACTGTTCGATTTTCTCCGTGAGCGCATGAACCGGGGCAAAGTTGTAAAACGTAACACCGCATGAGCTTTCTCACGCCACTCTTTCTGCTCGGTGCGCTTGCGGTGGCGGCTCCGATTCTTTTCCACCTCATCCGCCAGACCTCGAAGGAGAAGACCGAGTTCAGCTCGCTCATGTTCCTCTTCGCCGTGCCGCCGCGCGTCACGCGGCGCAGCCGGCTGGAACACATCCTTCTCCTCATCCTGCGCGGCCTCGTGCTGTCCCTGCTCGCGTTCGCGTTCGCGCGGCCGTTTCTGCCGAAGGCCTTCACCTCCGATTTACCCACCGGCCCTGGCAAGCGCGTCGTTGTGCTCGTGGACACCAGCGCGAGCATGAGGCGCGACGGGCTTTGGGCTGACGCCCGAACTAAGGCTGAATCGCTTTGCCGCGCGGCCACGCCAGCGGACTCCGTCGCCGTCTTCGCCTTCGACCGCGAGGTGCGCCGGCTCGTGACACATGAGCAATGGACTTCAGCCGCCGCCGGTCAACGCGTCGCGCTCGCCGTGGATGCGCTCGCGAAAACTTCGCCCGGCTGGAACGGCACGCAGCTTGGCCAAGCCCTCGTGGCCGCTGCGTCAGTGCTCGACGACGCCCGCACCGACAACGCCGCACAACCCACGCGCGGCCCGCGTCAGGTCGTGCTCATCAGCGACCTCGCGGAAGGCAGTCGGCTCGACGCGCTCCAAGCCTTCGAGTGGCCCAAGGGCACCGAACTCATCGTCGAGCCGCTCAAGGCGAAGAAGCCCACCAACGCCGGCCTCCAGCTCATCGCTGACACCGACGAGAACGAGAAGAAGCCCGGTGAAGCCCTCGCCCGCGTGCGCGTGAGCAATTCCACCGACGCCAAGCGCGAGCAGTTCCAAATCGGCTGGTCTGACGGCAAGGACTTTGTCGGCAAGCCGCAGGATATCTATGTGCCGCCGGGCCAAAGCCGCGTCGTCGCGCTCACTGCTCCGCCGCTGGGAGCCGTCGCCGAGCGCGTGCTGCTGCGCGGCGACGACGAACCATTCGACAACTCTCTCGCGCTCATCCCGCCCGAGGCTGCGCGCATCGGCGTGCTCTATCTCGGCGGCGAGTCGGCGACCGACACCACCGAGCCGCTTTATTTCCTTGAACGCGCCTTCCCACCCACGCGCCGGCAGGTAGTTGAAGTGCTAGCGCGTCCGCCCGCCGCGCAGTTCCTCCCCAGTGACGTCGAAGCTCCACTCATCATCCTCACCGATACCTTGTCCGACGAACGTAACGCAACTGTCCGCCGCCTATTAACCGATGGCAAAACCGTTTTGCTCTCGCTCAAGAACCGCAACGTCGAGCGCACGCTGGCCGGCCTGCTCGGCAAAGAATCTGTTTCCGCTGAAGAAGCGAAAGTGGCGTCCTACGCGCTGCTAGCCGAGATAGATTTTCAGCACCCGCTCTTCGCGCCGTTCGCCGACCCGCGCTTCAGTGACTTCACCAAGATTCACTTTTGGAAGTATCGCCGGCTCGACCCGACGCAGCTTCCCGGCGCGCGCGCCCTCGCGAAGTTCGACACCGGCGACCCCGCACTGCTGCAAGTGCCGGTCGGCAAGGGCACCCTCTACATCCTCACAACCGGCTGGCAGCCCGCCGATAGTCAACTCGCGTTGTCGTCGAAGTTCCTTCCCCTGCTCTTCTCACTACTGGAACAGGCCGGCGGCATCCGCCCGCCAATCACTCAACACATCGTCGGCGACGCCGTTCCTCTGACCGCCACGAACGCCGCCGTGCGCGTGACCAAACCCGATGGTACGAGCCTCATGCTTGGTGCGGGCACCGCCGCTGTCATCCAAGCCGAGCAGCCCGGCATCTTCACCGCTATTAGCGGAACGATGACGCAACGCTTCGCTGCAAATCTTGACCCGGCCGAGAGCAAGACCGCGCCGCTGCCCATCGAAGCACTAGAACATCTCGGCCTACCCGTGACACGCGCCGATGGCAAGACCCCGGTGCAAGTCGCTGAGACGAAACGCCAACTCGCGAATGCGGAGTTGGAAGGCCGGCAGAAGTTGTGGCGCTGGCTGATCGCGTTTACTCTGGTATTCGTAACGTTAGAAACGCTGCTAGCTGGCTGGCTGGCAAAACGACCTGCGGCTACAGCTTCGAGCGAAACAATCTCGCCCGCTGCGCGTCTGTCTTAGCACGATGATTGCGCCTCTCCTCAACGAGCATTTGGAGCCGGTCGCGCGGCGCTACCGGCGGTTGCAGCTTTGGCGTGCGTTGGCGATATGCTGGGCGCTCGCGGGACTGCTCGGCATCGCGCTCGGGGCGGGCGGGTTGGATTATCGCATCGCCGTACCGCTGGTCGGGCTGATTGGTTTGGGCGGGGCACTATGGCTGGGCTTCGCCTGTCTCTCTGCGAAGGCCGACCCGCACTGGCTCGCGTTGCAAATCGAGCAGCAGCATCCCGAGTTGAAGACCGTCCTGCTCGCCGCGCTGGAGCAGAAGCCCGACGCCAACGGCCAATTCGGCTTCCTGCAACAGCGCGTTATCGCCGAAGCCATAGTGCATGGCCGTAACCTCGGTTGGACCGATGCCTTCCCCACCCGCAAGCTTGCGCTTGCGCACGGCGCACATCTGGCAGCTTTTGCCTTCTTCGTCGTCGCGCTGATGGGCTTGCGGACGAACTCCATCGGCGTCGCCGCTCAGCGTGCTGCCGCGAAGGCAGTGCTAGACAGCGTCTCCGTCACGCCCGGTGACGCGCAAATCGAGCGCGGCAACAGCCTCGTGGTGTTGGCGAAGTTCGAAGGCAAGCTCCCTCCCGGCGCGACGCTTGTCCTTGGCGTGGGCACGAACGTCACGCGCACTATCGCGCTCACCAAGGCGCTCGACGACCCCGTCTTTGGCGGCACGGTGCCGGAGGTGAACGAGGATTTTAATTATCGCGTCGAGTTCGCCGGCCAGCGCACGAAGGAGTTTTCCGTGAAAGTCTTCGAGCATCCGAAGCTCGAGCGCGCGGACGCGCAGGTGGCCTTCCCCGCCTACACTCAGTTGCCAGAAAAGACCATCGAGGACACGCGCCGCATCAGTGCGGTGGAAGGCTCGACGCTCGGCTACACGCTCCAGCTCAATAAGCCGGTGAAGTCCGCGCGCCTCGTGCCACGCAAGAAAGACGGCGGCGAGCCCATCGCGCTTGCGGTGGACGACGCGAAGCCCTTCGCCACGCTCGCGAACTTCCCGCTCGTCGCCAGCCAGACTTACCATCTCGAGCTGGTGGATGCCGACGGCCGCTCGAACAAGGTGTCTGCGCAGTTTATCTTCGACGCGCTGCGCAACCGCGTCCCGGAGCTGAAGCTGCTCTCGCCGCGCGGCGACCAGCGAGTGTCGGCGTTGCAGGAGATTCAGTTTGAAGCGGAGGCGTGGGACGACTTCGGCCTGCGCGCGTATGGCATCGCGTGGTCGCTCGGCGGTGCGGAGCCAACGCTGCTCCAACTCGGCGAGGGCGTGCCGGCGAAGGAAAAGCGGCAGTTCAGCCACCTGCTGCGACTGGAGGAACTCGGCGCGGCCCCGGACCAACTTGTGGCGTGGTTCGTGTGGGCGGACGACATCGGCCCCGACGGTGAGTTGCGTCGCAACGCAACCGACATGTATTTCGCTGAGGTCCGACCTTTTGAGGAAATCTTCCGACAGGGTGATGGCGGCGAAGGCGAGGAGAGTCAGCAGCAACGCAATCAGCAAGGCAACCAACAGCAGCAGATGGGCAAGCTGGCCGAGCTACAAAAACAAATTATCAACGCCACGTGGAAGCTACGGCGGCAGCAGGGCACGGCCTTGCCCGTTACGAAAAGCACGTTGCCCATGAAACCCGGAACGAAGACAGTTGACCTATTCCAATAGCCCACGCCATGAAAAATCCTCACGCCAAGCCTAGCCCTGCCGCACTGTCCGCCGCCTGCCTCGCCCTCGTGGGCGGTGTGCTGCTCGCGCCGCCGTTCATACTCGCGCAGCAGCGGCCGCCCACTGCGGTCACAAAGGCGCAACCGAAGTTGTCGGGTAATTACCAGGCCGACACCGCCGTGCTCATCGAGTCTCAGGAGCAGGCACTGGAGTTGGCGAAGGGTTTGGCTGAGAAAGCCGATAACCCGCGCACGCAGGCCGCGATGGCGGAGGTGCTCAAGCAAATGGAACGCGCGCTCACGATGCTCAATGAGGCCAAGGGCGAGCCAAAGAAATTGGAAGCCGCCGTCGCCGCGCAGCAGGCGTCTTATCAAGCGCTGCTCAAGCTCGCCGAGCGCGAGTTCAAGGTGAACCAACAGAAGAGCAGCAAGGGCAGCAAAAGCGGCAGCGAGGAAGCACGCCAGCGGCAACTCGACCAGCTGGAGTTGAAGATGACCAAAAACCGCTACGAGCAGCAAAAACAGGCACAGGCCGAGTCGCCACAGCAGTCGCCGGAACAAAAGGAGAACTTGCAGTTCATGAGCCGGCTGCGCGAGCTGGCGCAGCGGCAAGGCGACTTGAACGAGCGCTTGAAGGAGCTGCAAACCGCTTTGCAGGAGGCAAAGACCGAGCCCGAGAAGGAGGAAATCCGCCGGCAATTGAAACGCCTGCGCGAGGAGCAGCAGCAGATGCTCGCCGAGCTGGATGAGTTGAAGCAACGCGCCGAGAAGCCCGAGAACCAACAGCGCATGGCCGAGCTGAAGGAGAAACTGGAGCAGTCGCGCCAGGCTGCGCAGCGAGCGTCCGAGCAGATGGAGAAAGGCAACGTCTCACAGGCGCTCGCGAGTGGCACGCGGGCGGAGCGCGAGATGAAGGAGATGCGCGAGGACTTGCGTAAGAAGAATGCGAACCAGTTCGCCGAGGACATGAAGCAGCTCCGCCAAGACGCGCGCGAGTTGGCGCAGAAGCAGGAGGAGTTGGGCAAACAATTAACCACGCCGACGCAGCAGCAGTCGAAGCGGAAGTCGCTTACCGAGCCAGACGCCAAGTCCGAGCTGCCGCAGGAACTGACCGAGCAGAACAAACGCCTCGCAAACCTCGTAAACCGCGCGACACAAATCGCCGAGCAATCCGAGAACGCTGAGCCGCTGCTACACCGGCAGCTTTACGACACCATCCGCAAGCAGGCCCAGAACGAGGCGCAGAACTTGAAGGAGACGAAGAACGAGCTGACGCGGCGCGGCATGATGACGCGTGGGCTTTACGAGATGCTCGAGAAGGCCTCCGAGCAGGGCAGCACGAAGTCACTCGATGTGGCATCCGAGTTGGCGAAGAACGGGATGAACCTGCCGGCGTCCGGCGTGGAGCAACGCGCGCGCGCGGGCATTGAGGAATTGCGGAAGGGCGTCGAACGCGCTGCTGAGAGCGTGTTGGGCGACGAAACGGAAGCGATGAAGCAGGCGGCCAAGACGCTCGAAAGCCTCGCCCGCCAGCTCGAACGCGAAATCGCGCGCGGTGAAGGCAAGGATGGGAAGCAGGGCGAGCCGCAGGAAGGCCAGCAACCTAGCGGTGCGCAAGGCCAGCAAACCAGGCAAGACGGCGAAGGCAAGCAGCTGGGCAAACAGGCCGGCAAGCAAGGCGACAGCAAGGGCGGCGAGAATTCCAAAGACGGCAAGCAGGGCGAAGCCCAAGCGGGCACCGAGCCCGGCGAAGGCAAAGAACCCGGCGAGAAAGGTGCCAAGCAAGGCTCGAAGTCCGGCCAAGATGGAAAGCCGGGCGAGGGCAAGGAAGGTTCCAAGTCCGGTCAAGGCGGGAAGCTAGGTGAAGGCAAACAAGGCGAGGGCAAGGAAGGTGGGAAGTCTGGCCAGGGCGGTCAGCAGCCCGGCGACAAGGAGGGCAAAGACGGCAAAGATGGCAAGGGTGGCAAAGGCGGCCAGCCCGGACAGAAGCAGGGCGAGCAGCCCGGCGAGGGCCAGGGCAAAGGCGGCGGTTCCGGTCAGCAACCCGGAGGGGAACAGCCCGGCCAGCAAGCGCGCAGCAGCGAGCCTTCCTCCGGCAAACAGGATGGCAAGCAAGCCAGCAACAACCAACGCGGCGGTGAGCGCGGCGGAAATCGCGGCGGTTGGGAAGGTATCCTCCCCGCCGGCATCATCGCCGAGCGCGACGGCGAGAACACGGGGCCCATCACCGGTGCAGGTTTCGAGAATTTCAGCGACCGTCTGCGCGACGCGGAGGAAATGGTAGATTCGGCAGAGCTGAGGAACCAGTTGCAGGCCGTGCGCGAGCGCATCCGGGCGCAACGCGTGGACTTCAAGCGCCACAGTAAGGAGCCGCAGTGGGACCTCGTGCGCACGCAAGTGATGAAGCCCCTGGTAGAAGTACGGCAGCGGTTGGAGGAGGAACTGGCCAAGCGAGATAACCGCGAGGCCATGGTGCCGATCGACCGCGACCCCGTACCCGGCCGCTTTTCCGAGTTGGTGCGGAAGTATTACGAGAACTTAGGCAAGAGCGGGACGGAGGCGGGCGTTGCGCCGAAGGGAGAGCGGAAATAGCGCATGGGTCATGGGATCCACGGGATGCTGCTTGGCACGGGGTTAAAAGTGGGGTTCTATCCCGCCATGCACTTGGGCGCGTGGGTGCGTATTGGAACACTGCTTGCACGGGGTTAAACCACCGCCACTGTCCGCACCGCCATGCTCGACCGACTCCGCAAATTGCTTGGCGACAAACCTGCCGAAGAACAAAAGGCCGCTTCCCCACCCGCTGCGACGGTCGGAAGCGGTGTTGAGGTCGCCCAAAAGCCATCCGCTCCAG
>VHDH01000037.1 GCA_016871445.1 Verrucomicrobiota bacterium
CTTCATCGCACCGCCAAGCGAGAGGCCAAGCAGGCCGCTACCGCCGATGCGAAGAATGTCACGGCGGGTCACGCCAAGGTGCTTGTCACAGAGGTCTTTGCCGGGTTCACCAGGGATTCGAAGCATAGAGACGTATAAGTTTAGAGGTTTCTAATTCGAAGTAGACGCTCTGACAAGGGCGTAAATTGAATGCAGTTTTCGCGCGTCAGCCGGGATAACCGCCCGCCACATACGCCTCCAATTGGCTCAGTGCAGAGCGTTGCGCGTTAATGACCCACTTGACTAGATCACCGATGGAAATCAGTCCGACGATGCGCTCACCATCCTTTACCGGCAAATGCCGCACGCGTTTCTCCGTGACGATGCGCAGCGTCTCCTCCACGCCGTGCCGCGGAGTCACGCAGATGACATCAACGGTCATGATTTCGCGGACGGTCGTGGTTTTTGAGGAACGACCCAGCAAAACCACCTTCCGCATGTAGTCGCGCTCCGAGAGGATGCCCATCAAGGTGCCGCCCTCCATCACAAGCACGCAGCCAATGTTCCGGTCAGCCATGAGCTTGATGGCGTCATACACAAAAGTGTCTGGCGCGACAGCTTGAACAGCCGCTGGCCATTTGTACTGAAGAATGGTGGCGACGGAGTCGGTAATTTCCATGGCACGAGGCGGTTTAAAATTGGCTTTTGGTCTTACTCTCTAATAACCCTAACCACCCCGGACGCGCAACGGAGATTTCCTGCAAAAACTCACGCCCGATAACGACTCACTTGGCATCCCGCACATGCCTGTCCATCCAGCGCACCATCTTGTCCCACATTTCCGGCAAATAAACGTGGCCGAGGCCGGGATAAACGACGTTCTCAAAGTTTGCCTCCGCGCGATATAGGCCATAGGCCGGGCGTAACTTCGCCTCCAGCTTGCGGATGCCTTCGACGGGCGAACCGAAATCCTTGTCGCCGGTCATGTAAAGCATCGGCCGCGGCGCGGCCAGCGCCATGACAGCCTCACTGTCGAAATGGTTTAGCATCCCCGGCACGAAGTAATAAATGCCGTGATATTTCAGACCTTCGGTGCGGATGAGGTCTGAGTAACGCGTCATGCAGGCAACGGCTACACCCGCGCGCAACCGTTCGTCCAGCGCCGCCAGCCACCAAGTGCGTGTCGCGCCCATACTGATACCGGTGACGCCAATGCGCGAGGCGTCCACTTCCTTGCGTGACGCGAGGTAATCCAGCGCCATTAAGTCATCGCGCAGAATCATCCCCCACAGCGATCGACCGGCCCAGAGGTTGAACTTCGAGGCCGTCATCTCGCCCGCGCCGCCCTTCTCAGTGGGACCGCCGGGGCCCTGACCGTTGCGCTCGCCAAAGCAGTAAGCATCCACGCCCAACACCACGTAACCGCGCCTGGCGAGCGTCGGCCCGGGCGGCACGGGCACGGCGTTGGTGCGGAGCAACTCATCCTTGCCGATGTCGTATTGGCCGCCGTGCCAGTGGCAGTAGAGAATGGCTGGTGACTTGCCGGAAACTCCCTTCGGCAGGAACACGTAGCCCGGCACGGACGCACCTGCACCGTTGTCAAAGTTGAACTTCTCGAAAACGTAATCGCCCCGGTCCTCGCGCGTGGTGATAGTGACCTTGGGCACCTTTGGGCGCGGCGGCAGCTTGCCCAGCAACTGCCAGAGCTTCGCCCGCACTTCGGTGCGCTGCTTTTCCCAGGCGGCCTTGGTCTTCGGCACGACGAACTCCGGCGTGACCGGCGCGGCGGCGAGCCACGCCTCAGCGTTGGATACGTTGGTCTGGGCCATGAGCTTACTGGCAGCGAAGATTAGCACGAGCCCGACAGCCAGTGCCGTGTATAATGGGGTAAAAGCTTTCATTACGGAAGAGTTCTGCGCGATGAAAGCACGTCGCTGCTTGGCCGCAAAATTTTTTTCTCTGTCACAATCTTGTTTTCACGTCCAAATGGAAATATGCAAAAGCTACATCGTGCCCTTGCTCGCCGTCGCTTCCTGCGGGGCTCCGCGCTCGCCGCACTCACGACCGCGCTCGGTGGGCCAATCCCCTTCGCGCGTAATCTCGCGCCCGGCCTCTTCCCCGACGCCCTCGCCCAGACCGTCGCTGACCTGCTGCCTGACAAGCGCGGCCTGCGCATCCTCGGCGACCGGCCCCTCGTCGCCGAGACACCCGTCACGCTGCTCGACGACAACATTACGCCGACAGAACGCCACTTCGTCCGCAACAACGGCCACCTGCCGGAGCGCGCTGAGAAGCGTGACCTCGCCGGTTGGTCGTTAACCGTTGACGGCGAGGTGGACAAGCCGCTGAAGCTCTCGCTCGCCGAGCTTCAAAGCCAGTTCCCGAAAGTCACCCGCGCGCTCGTCATCGAGTGCGCTGGCAATGGCCGCGCCGCCTTCAACCCGCCCGCCGCCGGCAACCAGTGGACCCTCGGCGGCGTGGGCTGCTCACTATACACCGGCGTGCGGCTCGGCGACGTGCTGCGCCGCGCGGGCGTCAAGAAGTCGGCAGTCTACATCGGTTATGAGAGCGAGGACGCGCACCTGAGCCGCGCGCCCGGCAAGCAGGCCATCTCGCGCGGCGTACCCATCACCAAGGCGCTCGACGAGCACACGCTGCTGGTCTGGGAGATGAACGGCCAGCCGTTGCCCGCCATCCACGGCTGGCCGCTGCGCCTGATTTGCCCCGGTTGGCCGGCCTCAACCTCCGGCAAATGGCTCCGCCGCATCTGGGTTCGTGATCGCGAGCACGATGGCGAGAAGATGACCGGCTATTCCTACCGGATGCCAAAGTTTCCCGTCGCGCCCGGCACGAAGGTCGAACCGGCAGACATGGCCATCTTGGAGCAACTGCCGGTCAAGTCCATCATTACGCTCCCCGCCAGCGGCGCGGAAGTCCCCGCTGCCCAGCCCGCGCTCCTGCGCGGCCACGCCTGGAGCGGCTGGGGCGATGTGAAGGCGATGCATCTCAGCTACGACTTCGGCGCGACGTGGTTGCCCGCGAAACTCAGCACGCCCAAGAACCGCTACGCTTGGCAGCACTGGGAACTCGCCTTGAAGCTACCGACCAAGGGCTATTACGAAATCTGGGCACGCGCCACAGATGAAAAAGGTTTCCAACAGCCCATGCTCGTCCCGGGCTGGAACCCCGAAGGCTACTGCAACAACGCCATGCACCGCATCGCGCTAAAGGCTTTATGAAGCCACCTTTTGAGATCACGCTACTGGCCCTGCCCAAGAAAAAAATGAGCCCTTAGTTGGTATGCTTAAGTAAATCGGTTCCTTGAGAGCCGAGCGACTGAGCCAGCTGAAAATTGGTTTCCTGCCCATCCGTCAGCTGGCACGCTCTCGGCATGGAACGCACGCCACCGCCGCTGACTCCCGGCACGCTCTACTTGGTTGCCACGCCCATCGGCAACCTGGAGGATATTACCCTGCGCGCGCTGCGCGTGCTGCGCGATTGCGACATCGTGGCGGCGGAGGACACGCGGCGAACGGGGCAGCTGCTTAAGCACTTTGAAATCAACAAACCAATGGTCAGCTACTTCGCCTTTAACGAGGCCAAGCGCAGCGAGGAAATTCTCGAGCGCCTCCAACGCGGCGAGAAGGTCGCGCTCGTTACCGATGCAGGCACACCGGGCATCAGCGACCCGGGAGAGCGCGTCGTGCGCGCGGCCGTGATGGCGGGGTTGCGGGTCGAGACGGTGCCCGGCCCATGTGCGCTGGTCGCGGCGCTGACGGCAAGCGGCTTGCCGACGGACGAGTTTCACTTCATTGGCTTCCTGCCGCATAAGTCCGGCCAGCGACGTAAGCAACTCGAGGCCTTAAAGCAATTCGACGGCACGCTGGCGCTTTATGAATCGCCATATCGCATCGAAAAGCTGCTAACCGAGCTGAACGAAGTCTTTCCCGACCGCACCATTGTGCTCGCACGCGAACTGACGAAGAAGTTCGAGGAGTTCCTTCGCGGTACCTCAGCCGAGTTGCAAGCGCAGGTGGCGAAGCGATCGCTAAAGGGAGAATTCGTCGTGCTGATCAGCGGCCGACGGGAAAAGATTGAAAAATTAGCAAAAGATTCCGAATAGCCGAAGTGTTCCATAATCAGTATTCAGTGCTTAATTGCAGCGTGACATCGTTGAACAACCGCCGCCCGCAGAACAAGATGCTGATTAATTAACCCAGTCCGCATGGCCCGCATTTTAATCGTCCTTTTCGTTCTACTGGCCCGCGCTGTCCCCGCCGCCGACTCCGCCGCTAGCCACGACTTCTTCGAGAACAAAATCCGCCCGCTGCTCATCGAGCATTGCCTCAAGTGCCACGACGGCGCGGCGACGGATAAGCCCAAGGGCGGGCTCGCGCTCGACACGCGCGCGGGTTGGCAAAAGGGCGGCGAGCACGGCCCCGCCATCGTTCCCGGCGACCCGGCTAAGTCGCTGTTAATCCGCGCGATTAGCTATTCAGACCCGAACCTGCAAATGCCGCCGAAGGGCAAAAAACTTTTGCCCCAACAAGTCGCACTGCTTGAGGAATGGGTTCGCATGGGCGCGCCTGACCCGCGCACAAGCAAGCCGTCCGGCCCGCCGCTGACGGATCCGAATGTGGTGAAGAACCACTGGGCGTTCCAGCCGGTGCGAGAGCCGGTGGTTCCAAAAATCGGCATTCGGAAATCGGCATTCGGAAATCCTATTGATGCCTTCGTCCTCGCCAAGCTTGCCGCGAAGAACTGGTCACTCTCCGCCCCAGCCGACCCGCGCACGCTCATCCGCCGTGCTTACTTCGACCTACACGGCTTGCCGCCCTCGATGGCCGAGGTCGAGGCGTTCGTCTCGGACAAGTCGCCCGATGCCTTCGCGAAGCTGGTGGACAGGCTGCTCGCCTCGCCGCGCTACGGCGAACGCTGGGGCCGGCACTGGCTGGACGTGGCACGCTACGCGGACACGAAAGGTTATCTCGCCGGCGACGAGCAGCGGCGCTTCGCCTTCAGTTACACCTATCGCGATTACGTCATCAACGCGCTCAACGCCGACACGCCTTACGACCGGTTCATCACGGAGCAAATCGCGGCGGACCAACTGCAACTCGGTGAAGATAAACGCGCGCTCGCGGGACTGGGTTTTCTCACGCTCGGCCGCCGCTTCCTCAACAACCCCCATGACATCATTGACGACCGCATTGACGTGATGACGCGGGGCACGATGGGCTTGACCGTTCAGTGCGCCCGCTGCCACGACCATAAATACGACCCCGTTTCCACAAAGGAGTATTACGCGCTTTACGGAGTATTCGCCTCCAGCCACGAGCCAGCGGAGAAGCCGCTACTCGGCCTCAAGCCCGACGCCATCCAACACGCCGCATATCTCGCCGAGAAGAGGAGGCGCGAGGAAGAGATGGAGAAATACCGCGTGGAGCAACTCGACAAACAACTCGCCACGCTTCGCAAACGCACGGGTGATTACCTGCTCGCCGCTGACGAAGTGGATCCGAAGGTCGCCCATGCTTCCGCCAACGCGCAGCGCCGCGACCGGGACAAATACTTTCAAGAACGCAAGCTTGTGCCCGCCGTTGTGCGTCGCTGGCAGGATTACCTTGCGAAAGACGCCAGGGAAAATTCACCGGCCTCCATGTGGTCGCTGTGGCACGCCTACGCGAAGCTCGACGACGCCACCTTCGCCGCTGAGGCCTCGAACGTGAGCGCTCTCAATGCGCCACTGCCTATTCGTAATGCCTTTGCGACTCCGCCCAAGTCGATGAAAGAAGTGGCCGAGCGTTACGGCAAGTTGCTCACTGACGCCGACGCCGCCACGCCGCACGCGGACAAAGACAAGGAATGGTTGCGCCTCGCTCTGCGCGCCGCCGATGCGCCGCCGAATCTACCCGCGCCCGAGAACGACACGTTGCTCGAAGACGCCCGCCCGCGCCTGCGCCAGCTCAAGGCGAAGGTGGACGAAGTGGACGCCACGCATCCCGGCGCTCCGCCGCGCGCGATGGCGCTGCTCGATAACTCTTCGCCCACCAAGCCCTACGTATTCGTGCGCGGCAACCCTGGCAATCGCGGTCCCGAAGTGGAACGCGCGTTCCTGCAAGTGGCGTCCGTCGGCAAGCCCGCGCCGTTCCCCGCGAAGGCCAGCGGTCGGCTCGAACTCGCCCGTGCCATTGTCAGCCCAGACAACCCGCTCACTGCCCGCGTGCTCGTGAACCGCGTGTGGGGTTGGCACTTCGGGCAAGGACTCGTCCGCACGCCCAGTGATTTCGGCGTGCGCGCGGACCCACCGTCGCACCCCGAGTTGCTCGACTGGCTGGCAACACGCTTTGTTGCCGACGGCTGGAGCATCAAGAAATTGCATCGCCTCATCATGCTCTCCGCCACGTATCAGCAAGCCGGCGACGACCGCGCTGAATGCGTGAAAGCCGACCCAGCGAACACTCTGCTATGGAAGTTCAATCGGCAGCGACTCGACTTCGAGCAACTCCGCGATTCGCTGCTGCTGGCCGCCGGTAAACTCGACCTCGCGACCAGCGGGCTGCCGGTGGACTTGACCGCGCAGCCGTTCAGCGGGCGGCGCACGGTATTCGGCTACATCGACCGGCAGAACCTCCCGGCCATGTTCCGCACGTTTGACTTCGCCAGTCCGGACGTAAGCGTGTCGCAGCGCTACCTCACCACGGTGCCGCAACAGGCGCTCTTCCTGATGAACTCGCCGTTTGTATTACAGCAAGCGCAGGCGCTCGTCGCGCGGGAGGACTTTAAAAAAATCACCACTGACGACGCGCGCATCCGCTTTCTTTACGAAACGATTTACCAACGCCAGCCCGCTGCCGACGAGTTTACAATGGCAAAGGAATTCCTCACCCGCCCAGCGCAAGGCGTCGGCAGAACCATACTTAACGCGGGCTGGCACTACGGCTACGGTGAATTCGATGCAGCGGTGAAGCGGGTGAAAAGCTTCACGCCGTTCGCCTTCTTCACCGGCGGACAATGGCAGGTGGCGAAAGACTTCCCGGACAAGGAGCTTGGGCATCTGCTGCTTCGCGCGGAGGGCGGTCATCCCGGCCGCGCCGCCGCGCACGCCGTCATCCGCCGCTGGGTTGCGCCGCGCGACGGCACGGTGTCCATCAGCGGAACGCTCGCGCACGTAAACACGTTAGGCGACGGCGTGCGGGGTCGCATCGTGAGCAGCAGCGCGGGCGTGGTGGGCGAAGCCGTGGTGCAGAATGGTTCCGCGGAGGTGAAGGCGTCGGGCCTCGCCGTGAAAGCTGGCGACACCGTGGATTTCATCGCCGACTGCCGCGAGAACTCGAACAGCGACAGCTTTACCTGGGCGCCGACAGTGAAGTTCACCGACCCAATAAAGCGCTCGAAGCAAGCGCCGCCGGGCGGTTTCGAGACCGAGTGGGATGCGAAAGCGGACTTCACCAAACCGCGCCTTGATGTGCCGAAACCTTTCGCCACATGGGACAAGCTTGCGCATGTGCTGCTCGTGTCGAACGAAGCGGCGTTTGTGGATTAAATCCAAGCGCTTAGTTTGTTCAACGGGACAAGGCAGTCGGCGCGAGATGGGCAACTCGATTTCGGAGTTAAGTTTGAAGGCGTGCGCGAGACGAGTGCGCCCAACCTCAAACCAAGTGTACTACCAGCGCCGTGGCATTATCGCGCCCGTCACTGCGAACAGATTCCTCCACCATGCGGCGTGCGCGGTTGGCGCTGCCCGAGCTGGCCTCTGGTTCACGGAGCAGGTCAATGATACGGTGATCAAACAGCCCGCCGTTCAGGCCGTCAGTGCAGAACAGAAACATATCTCCCGGCTCACAACCCACCGCGCCGATCTGGGGTTCCACGTAACGGTTGTCGCCACCAAGGGCTTTTTGCAGGACATTGCGGCGCGGGTGCGCGCGGGCCTCGAACTCGGTCAGCTTGCCGGTGCGTTGCAACCAACCGACGTGGGTATCGTCTTCGGTGAGCTGCCGGAGCGGCCCACCGCGCGCGGGAAGATAGTAGATGCGGCTATCGCCGATGTGCGCGAAGTAAAGCCATCCGGGCGTGAACCAGCCAAGGCTCAGGGTGGTGGCCATGCCGGCGCACTCCTCGTAGCTGCCGCCTACGTATGCAAGCGCGCGGTGGATTTGATCGAACAGCTCAACGAGCACGTCATTGACCCCGGCGTTTAATCCCTTGGCGGACAGGTGGAACGAACGCGGCAGCAAGGTGGTGATCTTTTCCACGGCGATGCGGCTGGCGTATTCGCCGGCCATCGCGCCACCCATGCCGTCGCTGACGGCGAAGGCGAAGTCCGCGTTTTGCGTGGACGACTCACCAATCTTGCCCAACCGCCGTGCCTCGCGGGCGTCAAACTCCAACGCGAGGAAGGCGTCCTCGTTGTTCTTGCGCACGCGGCCCACGTCGGTCCAACCGGACCAACGAAGGGTCATGGGAGCAGGGGCGGAACCGGGCGGGGTCATGCGTTGGGAGTGGAGCCAGGCAGCAGCGTGGCCAGTTCGAAGTCAATGATGCAAAACCGCCCGTCGGAAGAACGATAAGTCACGTTGCGTGCCTCGGGGTCGTCGTGGCGGACACCAAAGCGCTCCAACTCGGCGAATATTTCTGCCCGTCGCCGATCGTCGAGATGCTCCACTCGCCCGCCGCAGTTGGTAGTGACGAGGCGCAGTTTCTCCGCGTCCGCCTCGAGGACGCGGGGCACGAAAAGGCAACCACGCGCTTCCAGATGCCGCAACATGCGCGCCTCGTTGGCAAAGCGGTCAGCGGCATTCGGCCCGTGAAAGACTTTGATGACCCGGCCGTCGAAGGTCAGGTTCACCGTCGCCCGTAGCGTGTCTTTGACTTTGAGCATGGCCTGTCCGCGCGCCAAAGCGAACTTGAAGGAGCATGTCGAACTGGCCCGGCCGTGTCGCGCCGAAATGTGCAGCATGGCTAATTCTGACCAGCGGAGGTGAAGTGAAGGGCGACGAAGATGTGGCGTTGAAAATAATGAAAGTTCATAATAACAGCGGAAACATGGGCGTTTGTCCCAAGCGGCCGGAAAAACCCTTGCTCCGTGGCATCCGCCCTGCTCAACTGCCTCTCGAACGATTCACGGGGAAGCAAAAGCTTCTTTGCATCGCACCTGATTCAACTAACAACACTCACGCACATGGCGAAATACAAACTGGAATACCTCTGGCTGGACGGTTACGAACCCGTTGCAAACATCCGCGGCAAGACGCAGATCAAGGAATTTAAAAGCTTTCCAAAGGTGGAGGAGCTTCCTTGGTGGGGCTTTGACGGCAGTTCGACTCGTCAAGCCGAGGGAAAAAGCTCTGACTGCATGCTAAAGCCTGTGGCGGTTTATCCCGACATCGCCCGCGGTGAAAACTGTGCGCTTGTGATGTGCGAGGTTTTCATGCCCGACAAAAAGACGCCGCACCCTAGCAACGGCCGCGCGAACATTCCTGACGATCCGGGCGCGTGGTTTGGCTTCGAGCAGGAATACTTCCTCTACCAACACAACCGCCCACTAGGCTTCCCGAGCGGGGCCGACAACTTCCCCTATCCACAGGGCGAATATTATACCGGCGTCGGCTACAGAAACGTTGGCAGCATCGCTAGGGAGATCGTGGACCGGCACCTAGAACTCTGCCTCGCTGCTGGGATCAACCACGAGGGCATCAACGCCGAAGTGGCCAAGGGTCAGTGGGAGTTCCAGATTTTCGGCAAGGGTTCCAAGAATGCCGCCGACCAAGTCTGGGTAGCCCGTTATCTTCTCATGCGCCTCTGCGAGAAATATGAGGTAGATATCAACTGGCATTGCAAACCGCTGGGCAAAGACGTGGACTGGAACGGTTCCGGCATGCACTCCAACTTTTCCACCGATCACATGCGTGAGGTCGGCGGCAAGGAATACTTCGAGGCCCTCATGGCCGCATTCGACAAATATAAAAATGAGCACATTGCTGTGTATGGCCCGGACAACCATCTCCGCCTCACCGGCCTGCACGAGACACAATCCATTGACAAGTTCAACTACGGCATCGCCAACCGCGGCGCGTCCGTCCGAGTCCCGCACAGTTTCGTGGACAATAACTACCGCGGCTACCTCGAGGACCGCCGGCCTAACTCTCAGGGTGATCCCTATAAAATAGCGGGTCGCATCCTACAGACCATCCAGACCGTGCCAACGTCCGGCAAGAAGCCAAAAAAATAACGGCATCACTGGTGCTGTGCTCATATCCTATTAAACTAAGGTTAGGCTTGGGCAACAGCACTTTTTCGGGGAACCCCATTAATCAAGACACGGCGCGGGCTTCGGCCCGCGCCGTTTTTTCTGCTAGGCTCTCGGTTCCCCTACCCCACTCTATTTTAGATCAGCCACCACTTTGCGCGCGACCGCGTGAAGAATGCCGCGTTCGTTAGCGTGACTTTCCGTGAAAGTTACCAGGACGAACTTCCTGCCATCCGCCAGTTCCACATACGCGCAGTCATGGCGAGTCTGGCTGGTCCAACCGGCCTTAGACCAAAGCTTCGCACCCTCGGGCAGTGCAGACCCGGTGAACTTATTTTGGCTGTCGGCGTCCTTCTCTTTGCTGAAAGGGTCGCGTTTCATTAATGCGAGCATCTCGCCGCTACGCTTGGCTGAAACGCATTTTTCCAACACCACCTCAGTCATCAGCCGCGCGGTATCGTCCGTGGAGAGAAAATTCCGCTTTGGTTCGAAGGCCTTGATTGCCTGCGACTCACGACCATAGGGGCCTTCGCACCAGGGCTTCTTGTGAGCAATAGCGTTGCGGTAACCCAACTCAACGAACCACCTCGTAACGGCATTACGCTGATCAAACCACCTTTTCAACTCCGCTTCCGGTAACTCCGGCCCACTCGTCGTGCCGGTCAGCAGGTCAATAACGTAATGCGTCGCCTCGTTGTAGCTGTGTACGATCATGTCGCTCATCGCACGACGCAACTCGGGCGTGTCAGCGATCCGTCCGTCCTCCATCCAGCGGTGCGCGGCAGCGAGGTAGAAGAGCTTGATGACGCTTGCCGGGTAGATCTGATCGCCGCCGCGATGGCTGCCGCGCGCGGGGCGGGCAGGGTCGCGCAAGTCCACGAGCGTGACGGCGATTTGACCGGCCTGAAGTTTCGGAAACTGCCGTCGCGCCTCAGCCACGGCGCTGTCCACCACGGCCTGCAAACGCGGCGCGGGCGGGGCGAAGTCGGCAGGAACTTGGGCAAGGGCGCGTGGCACAGCGGAAATGAATAACACGGTGGCGAAAAGAAGTTGAGCGCGGAGGAATGCGTTCATTGAGCAAAGTAAATCAAAGCGGCGGTGCGGGCGCAATCCGGGGCTAATCGGCCGACCACCTTTGCCCTCGACAGCCCGTCGGCTACCGGTAATTTCCGCGCGTCCCAGCCCTGGCTGGTCGAAACATGGATAGCAACATGCCAACGAACCCGAGGGTCTCCGTCATTATCCCGATCTACGGGAAGGCCGGCGACCTGCCCCGGCTAGTGACGGCACTCCAAGCGCAGACCATCCCACCGCACGAGATCATCTTGGTAGACAGCAGCCCCAAGCCAATTGACAGCCCGCCGCCCGGCACGCGGTTGGTGAAGAACCCGGTGGATGTCGCCTTAAGTTGGGACTACAACCTCGGCGCGAAAGAGGCCACCGGCGACTACATCCTAAACATGCAGCAGGACTGCGTGCCGGAGGACAAGGGCGCGCTCGAGCGGATGCTGCGACAGCTTCACGAGGTGCCGGGCCGCGTATCCGTCGTCGCGCTGGTAACGCTGCCGCTGGAGAATTTTCTGCAATACAACTTCTGGGGACAAGTGCTGATGGCGCGGTGGATCGGGCGCATCCGGCAGGGCATCAGCGGAAAATTCGACCTGCACCGGGCGGACGTGTATCGCAGCATCGGCTGCTACAACACGGCCCAGTTCCACTTTGCGGGCGAGGACATGGACCTGTTCATGCGCCTAAGCCAGAAGGGCCAGGTATTCGTGAGCGACGTGGAAATCATCCACTACCATTTCCAGTCGTTAAAGACGAGCTGGGTGCATCTGGTAAAGAAGCATTACCAAGTGGCAGAGTCGTTCGGTGCGTTGTTCCGCACTTGGGGCTTCGGCCTGCGGCGAATCCCCTACGCGGGCCACTGGACACATCATCTGGCGAAGTACCTGTATGCACTGGTGCCGCTGCTATTCGTGCCAGGCTGCACTTTGCCAGCGGCAATAGCAATCTTCGTAGGCAGCAACTTGAGCAACATGGAATCGTGGTGTGTGAAGTCGTGGAAGACCTGGGCGTATCTGCCGTGGTTCAACGTGTACCTGTTCTTTGTGGGCTTAACGGGCACGGCGTTGGGGCTAGTGACGGGCACCCAGCGATATTCGCAAAACAAGTGAGCCGGCGCGCCGCATCCCTGCGTCGCACGCCGACTTTGACAATTGACCGCACATCGCAAACAGTTCGGCGTTGGTTCTGGACAGCCGGAGGCGGATGAAACCCACTGTTGCCACAACTGAAGAGCCCAAACAGGTTTGCGACCTTTGCGGAAGCGCGCGCCACCAAGTCTTCGCCACGCGCGGACGCGGCGGCTCCAAGCTTACCACCGTAATCTGCTCGGACTGCGGACTGGTGTATACCAACCCGCGCCCAACCGAGCGCGAGAACGCAAAGTTTTACCACACCAGCTACTGGGGCGCTTACAAAAACCAGTCCATGCCGGACGAAAATTTTTTTCGCCGTCGGCTGCCCAAAATACGTCCAATTCTGGCACAGCTCCGCCCCTTCTTAAGGCCCGGCGTGCGTGTGCTAGAGATCGGGTGCAGCGTCGGTGCGCTGCTTTGGAGCATGAAGGAGGTGGTTGGCACCACGGGGCACTTCACTGGGATCGAGCCGCACGAGGGCCATGCGCAGTTCGCACGCGAGAAAAAGGGCCTCGATGTTCACAACGGCTTACTGGAGGAGGTTTCGCACAAGTTCAAGCCCGCGAGCTTCGACCTCGTGGTGATGAACCACGTTCTCGAGCATACCATCAGCCCAACGACTACGCTGTTCACAGTGAAAAAGTTTCTTAAGCCGCACGGCCACTACGTCGTCGAGGTGCCCAACGTCGAGGCCCCTGGCTCGCGGCTTTCGCACTTCTTTCATGTAGCGCACCACTACAGCTTCTCGCCGCGCACGTTGCACCGGCTCGCGCAGAAAACCGGCTTCGCGGTCAAGCGCGTGGACTCACTTGATGGTGATCTACCTGGCACGCGGCTCAACGCGGTGTTCGAGAAGCCCACCTCCACCGAAGCCGACGTGAGCACGCGCTTCATTCGGGACGACGCCGCCGAGCGCGCCGCCGCCCTGCGCCGCTATGAACGCTGGTATTGGCTGACCGCCGCGAGCTTCCGCAAAAAGATTACCCACTGGCAACGCCAGCGGTGAATCGGATTCACAAGAGTTAAGGGCAGGCAGATGTTGGGTTTCCAAAGCGGGGCAGCGGATCTAATAAAGCTGATTGGTCATATTCAAGCTAGAGGTTTCGCAGCCAACTCAAAAAATCGCCTCATTATCCGTCTCTACTTTTCCAAAAATCTATGGGTGTCAGCTTTGTGATCCTTGTACAAATTCGACTCCCGCCTTGAGCTAGCTTGCCAGTAAGTTTCTTCCGTCTACCCGACTAATTTCCGGCGAGGCGGACAATATACTTTCAAACAAATACGCCCCGTAGCCATCATACAGCCATGCAATACGGGTTTCTTGCGCTGACCTGCCTCTCTTTACTCGGCTGGTTCGCGCCCGCAGCCAGCGCGGCCGCCACGCAGGTTGACCTCCTGCTGGACAAGGCCGCCGCCAAGCCTGGCGAGACCATCCTCGCGGGGGTGCGGCTCACGATGGCCCCGCGCTGGCACACTTACTGGCGGAACGGCGGCGATGTTGGCTTCCCCACAAAGATAGTCTGGGAGTTGCCCACGGGCGTAACCGCTGGAGAGATTGAGTGGCCCGTGCCGGGCAAGTATTCCGCCGACAATCTCACCAGCTACGAATACAGCAAGGAGGTCGTGCTCCTAGTGCCGTTAAAGCTTGCCTCGAACATGCCCGTGGGCATGCACGAATTGATCGCTAAGATTTCATGGTTGGAGTGTGAAACCGGCGGCTCTTGCGTGCCGGCAAAAAGCACCGTGAAGGGCGTTTTAAGCGTAGGCCCAGAGTCCAGGCTGTCCCCTAATGCTGCGCAGTTCACCGAATGGCAAAGACTTCTCCCCAAGCAATTGCCCAACCTGGTCGCCGCCGCACGTTGGGAAGGCCTCGCAGGCACGAACGGCTCCCGTGCGCTGCTCATTGAGTGGGCCACCAGCACACCGAAGCCGGACTTCTTCCCCTACGGTGGCGAGGGCTTTGAAGTCGCAGGCCCGACAGAAATCGTCAGCAATGCCAGTGGCAAAATCGTGCTCCGGAAGCCCGTCAAGAAATTTGAGGGCGACTGGCCTAAGCAACTGCTTGGCCTGCTCGTCGAACGCGCGGACGAGCCAAATCCCACGGGCTATGCAGTCAACTTGGCCCTCAGCGATGAGGCTCCAACCGGTACACTTGGCACGGGCGGCCAACAAAAGTCACCCCTCTCCCCTGCTCCGCTTGCCACCCGAGGCGAAGTCACGTCCTTCGGCCACGCCCTCGTACTCGCGTTCCTTGGCGGCCTCATCTTAAACATCATGCCGTGCGTCCTGCCGGTTATTGCGCTGAAAATTTTTGGCTTCGTGAATCAGGCGAAAGAGTCGCCCGCGCGTTTAAGGATGCTGGGGATGATCTATTGCCTAGGCGTGCTTGTTTCCTTCGCGGTGCTCGCGGGTGCAGTCATTGCCGTGCAGCAAGCCGGCCGGAGTGCGAGCTGGGGGATGCAGTTTCAAAACCCCGTGTTCCTCGTCAGCATGACCACGCTGGTCACGCTCGTGGCGCTGAATCTTTTCGGGCTGTTTGAAGTCTCGCTCGGCAGCAGCGCGATGACCTCCGCAAGCGAACTGGCTGGCAAGGAAGGCCTAACCGGCGCGTTCTTCAACGGCGTCCTCGCCACCGCGCTGGCCACGCCCTGCACAGCACCGCTGCTGGCGCCCGCGCTCGGCTTCGCGTTCGCCCAACCGCCCCTGCGAATTACCCTACTATTCCTCGCCATCGGCGCAGGTTTGGCTTTGCCGTACCTGCTGTTGAGTTTCCAGCCCGCATGGCTGCGATTCCTGCCCAGGCCCGGCAACTGGTTGGTCCACTTCAAGCACGCGATGGGCTTCCCAATGCTCGGTGCCGGAATCTGGCTTTTTTCACTGACCATTGCCGTGCCCGATTTCGGCAGAAAGGCGGCTTGGTGGGTCGGTCTCTACTTGGTGTTGATTGCTGCGGCGGTCTGGATTTGGGGCGAATTCGTTCAAAGGGCTACCAACCGCCGGGCAGTGGCAGGTTTTCTGTCCCTGCTATTACTCGTGGCCGCAGTTGTTTCCTTAGCGCAAGCAAGAGTTCAGAAGGAGTGGGAGCCTTGGTCTCCGGAGGCGATTGAAAAAGCTCGTAGCGCCGGACACCCCGTACTCGTGGACTTTACAGCCGACTGGTGCGTTACCTGCCAAGTCAACAAGCGAACGAGCATCGATATTGAGTCCACCAAGCAAAGGATCGCGGACCTCAAGGTGGTCACCCTGAAAGCCGACAATACCCACGAGACTCCCGCCATCGTGGCAGAACTTAAGAAATTTGAACGCGCCGGAGTACCGATGGTGCTGGTCTATCCGCGTGACCCAAAAGCTCAACCGATGCTGCTGCCAACGTTGCTAACACCCGGCATAGTCCTCGAGGCCTTAAATGCGGCAGCAAAGTAGTGGGGGCATGGTAAGTGCAGTTTCCGGTTGGGTTTTTGCCACCACAAAAACGCCAAGTGGACATCTGCACTGCCGCGCATCAAGGAGTCAACTTGACCACCGCCTGACCGCGATGAAAAACAACGCGCTCTGTGTTCCAACTGGCTAACAACGTCCCGTTACTACCCGTTGCGACATAGTGGTAGGTCAGGCCGTTTGTGCCAAAACCCGCGATGGGCGGACCGGTGCGCGAAACCTCGTGCGACATTAGTAACTCCGTGATCGTGCCCTCGAAGTCGTCGAGTTTAATCTGCTCGCCCACGCGCATCGAGGCGGACAACTGCGGCGTAGGGTGACGCTCCGCCTTTTGCAGCGAGAAAAGATGCAGGCTCGGGGTAACTGATTGCCAGCAGACGACCAGCAGGTTCGTCTGCCCGTTTTCATTGCTTACCTGATAATGGTGTGTGTTCCATTGCGCATTTACCTTGGTAAATCCGGTGACGCGATGCGTGACGACCTGATAGCTGTGGCCGGCTATTACAACATTAGTGCCGGCCGTTAGCGGCGGGGGCGGGGCGGGCACACGCTGGACGACAATGGGGCGGGTTATCGACGCCGATTCATGCCTGACTAAGCCGCTTGTGCCGTCACAGCTACGCATTATCGCCACAACACCTAGGCCGAACAAAACCACGGCCAAGTTCAGGACCCGTTTAGCACCGTGACCACCAATCCCAACCTTGCTAATGACGGACGCAGCCTTTAGGGGGATCGCTGGCAGATTTAATGCCTGCGCAACGAGTTCACCATTCAGGTTTAGCCCGCGATAGTATTCCACCTCGTCACCGCTCCAACTCACCACCCACATCTTACCGCCGGCTTCAGCATTGAAGTATTGCGCCACGTCACCGACGGAGACCCAATCGGGTGCCCGACCCTCGATAAAATGAACGCGCGATTCGTCCACAACGGTGATTGCGGCGGTGACGCCGTCTAGGTTGACGCGTTCGCCAACTTTTTTCATACCGGCTTCGCGCGCGGTCAGCGGTTGCGGGGGCGCGAACTCAGTAAAAAGCCGCCATTGTTGCGCGCCGTGGACCTCCTCGCACACGAGCATCGCGATGCGGTCAGAGCCGTCGCTGAGGTAGAACTCGTTCCAATAGTAGGTCTCGCCGCCGTCATCCATGGACATCACCACGCGCGCGATGACGGTGTAAGGCTTACCGGCGAAAGTGCCGGTCATGCCGACGCTGACGCGGGTGGGATTGATGGTGCTCATGGGCCTTTTACCTGCGACGTTTTACATGATGAGCTTTGACATCAAGACGAGCTTGCGCCTGACGCTCCGCGGGTTGCGCTGAATGATAAAAGCGACGACCGCCAAGCATTGCCCAGTTGCGCCTCACGTTAGTTAAAGTAGTGCGGCACGAAGCGGCTCAGGTTGTTGGTGATGCGCCGAGTATCCTCGCGAATACCGAGGCCAGCGGCGGCATGGTCTACCACCCAAACGCCAAAAACGGGGTGGTTACCGACGAAATCACGTTGCGGCGCGAGCGCTTGGTAGATGAAACCTTCCGCGCCGTAATCACCACCGACTTCCTCGGCGATTTGGCCATTGCTCACTAGCGTAACGTTCGCACCCTCGCGGCTGAGTTTGGGTTTACGCACAAAATTTTGACCGAGCGGTTCGGGAGCTTCGTAGGCCGGCAGCAGGTTGGGGTGGCCCGGGAACAGTTCCCACAAAATCGGCAGCAACGCCTTGTTGCTCAGAAGCATTTTCCATGTCGGCTCGATGAAACGCGTCGTATCGCGCGCGAGCTGCACGCCAAACTCCTCGTGCCAGAGCCACTCCCAAGGATAAAGCTTGAAGCACTGCTTCATGGGTACCTCCGAGAGGTCCACAAAGGTCGAGCCGTTCCAGCCAATGTCTTCAACATGCACGAACTGCGTGGGCACGCCCGCTTGCACGGCGGTGTCACGCAGGTAAAGCACGGTTTGCTCGTCTTCAGGATGATCCTTGATGGCGCTAAAGTGGAGCACCTCGCCGCCCCAACGTCGCCATGCGGCGACGAGTCGCTCGTGAATCGAGTTGAACTGGTCGCTGTACGAACGTGCGTCTTGCAACCAGAACCACTGCACCACAGCAGCTTCGAGCAGTGTGGTCGGCGTATCGGCATTGTATTCGAGTAATTTCGGTGGGGACAAACTGTCAAAAGCGAAGTCGAATCGTCCATACAGGCTGAAGTCGTCGCGTTCCCAGCTGGCGAGAATGGCGGGCACGGCAGCGGCGGGTATGCCAAGGCGATCCCACCAGCCGTGTTTAATCACCGCATCGGCGGCCTCGATGCACAGGAAGTGCAGTGTGTTCGCGGCGACTTCGAGTGCGGCGACTTCGTCTGCGGCGAGTTCGTAGCAGGCAGATTCATCCCAATACGGCCCGTGCGCGTGCGAGTGAAAGTTGAGACCGACTTGCTGAACCTTCGCCGGCCAATCCGCACGCGGTTGGAGGGAGTGGCGGTTCATTAAGAACCGATGCCTCCCCAAGACGACCGCGAGGTGCTGCCAAAACCGCTGCGCGTCGTGCTGCTCTGCGCAGGCGGCTTTGGCTGCGCGGCAATAGCGGCGGCCACGGCCTGCGGCAGCGGCATCGATATGTTGGTGTGGCTCTGATGCGGCTGATCGGTCCACTGACCACCGTGGAAATACTGCTTCCGCTGGGGATCAAAGTAATTGTAGCGGTGCGGATACCAAGCTCGATAAGGCGCATGATAAAAACCGGCATAGGGTAAATGGTGGTCGTTCGTGAAGGCATTTCCCTGAAGCGCAAAGCCGCGCTGTCCGCTCACTTGCGCCGTCGAATCACCCGCCGTTAGAGCCGCCGAAGAAAGGCCGCCCATCAAGACCAACCGAATATGTTGGCTGCGTTTCACCTAGGCCGGCACGTTCAGCCAATTATGGCCGCGGCAACGATGATGCTCACACCTAGGATGACCGTGCCGGCAACAATGGCAGCAGCGGTGTTCTTGTTCTCGATAATTTCTTTATGCAGATCGCCGGGCGTAAACTTGTCAAATAGTCGGTAACCGAGGATAGCGGTAACAATGCCGACCAGTGCGAACAACACCATCAACCCCAATGCCTGCGGCACCGAGTTGGAGTGGAGTGGTGTGGTCGAGTCAGCATCAGCGGCCAGCGCTGCAACCGGTATGACGATCACTGAGAGAAGCGCACAGGTGCGCAATGTGAGGTTATTCATAGTCAAAAATGCTTCGTCACTAAGCGTGCGGAAGCAATAATGTTAAGTCAATCAACTCGCAATATCTCAGCCGCCTCTGTACCTCACCACTACAAGTTATTCCCACCTTTGGAGAGTGCTCGCCGTGCGGCTCGGAATTCGTTCTTGAATCGTCTCCTTTCTTGCGGCGAAATTCCGAAGCGGTTTCTTATATGACGCTTGCGGACATCCTTCAAAAAGAGCAAATCGTTCCCGATTTGAAAGCCACCAATCGCTGGGAGGCGATTGATGAACTGCTCGACCTACTCGTCCATTGCGGGAAGATCAAGCCTGAGCACCGCGAGGCTATTGCCGCAGGCGTGCGCAAGCGCGAGAATTCAATGAGCACCGGTATTGGCTTCGGTATCGGGATCCCACATGCTAGCACCGACCTTATTTCAGAGGTAACCGGCGCGTTTGGCCGCAGCACCAGAGGTATCAACTTTGATGCGCTCGATAACCAGCCCGTAAAGCTCGTCATGCTCTTCCTCGTCCCTCAAGGCCAGTTCCAGAAGCATCTGCATACGCTCGCAAACATCGCAAAGATGCTTCACAACAAGGATTTTCGCACCGCTCTCGAGGGCACTTCCGACGCCGACGCCATGTTAAAAGTCGTCTCCGAGCTAGCGCCGAAAAAGTAGCCCGCCCGCTCTCCCGCAGCAGACACGGAATAAGTCTCTGACTGAAGCAGCAATCAGTGTTCGGTGTAGTTGGTTTTCAGCGCCCTCGAATCTGATTTCCAAAGATTTATTGGCCTGAGCCTTTCGGAAAATCCGTGTCGTACCGCGCCATCCGTGCTTAAGTCCCGCGTGACCGTGACTGAATCACTCGCCCCGCAGACCACGATGGCCGAAGTGCTTGCCGCCTACCCCGGCGCGCGGCGAGCGCTATTCCGCAAGTATCATCTCGGCGGCTGCGCGAGCTGTGGCTTCCAGCCGACGGAGACGCTTGGTCAACTCTGCGACCGCAATGGCGGGCTGAAAGTTGCCGAGGTTATCGCACACATCCAAGCTAGCCACGAGCAGGACCGACAACTTGAAATCACCCCGCGAGAAGTCGTCAACCGCCGCGCGCAGGGCGAGACCGTGCGTCTATTCGACATTCGCACGCGCGAAGAATGGGACGCCGTCCGCCTCGACGGCGCGGAGTTTGTCAATCAGGAGCTGGTGCAGTCGCTCATGGGCACCGCCGCGCGCGACGCGCTACTGGTCTTCTACGACCACAATGGCACCGCGAGCCTCGACGCCGCCGCCTATTTCGCCGGCCACGGTTTCACTAAGGCTAAATTTCTGCGCGGCGGCATTGACGCTTGGGCGCAGGAGGAGGATGCGAAGATGCCGCGATACAGGCTGGAGGAAGGTTGATCCACGAACTTAAATTGGCCTCAAGGCTCAAGGTGGTGCGGCTGTTGAAGAGAATGAAGTTTGGCTACTTCTTCAAAAGCATCTATTGCGTGGGGCCTTGGGGCGATGGCCTTTTAATTGAGGATTAACTTCGCGCCTTTGCGCATTTGCGATATGTTCTTGCAACTATGAATGATGACTTTCAGAACCGGGTCGCCGCCGCGATGGCGAATCCCCAGAACATGGGTGAACTGCCCAACGCCGATGCTATTGGCACCGTGGGCAATGCCGATTGCGGTGATATGCTTCGGGTGTGGGTTAAGTTTAAGGAGCAAGGTGGTCGCAAGGTAATTGACCGCGCCAGCTTCCAATCCTTCGGCTGCGAGACGGCCATCGCCGCGGCAAGCCTCGCAATGGAACTCATCAAGGGCAAGACCGCCTCCGAAGCACTCGCGATGCGCGGGGAGGAATTCGCCAAAGACCTCGGGCCGTTACCGCCTACGAAGGTGCACTGCACTTCGCTTGTGGAAGGCGCACTTCGTGAGGCGCTCGCGCCCGTGAGCGATGCCGGTGGGCCTGGGCCCATCGCGCAACCCGCCGTCACCGCACCGACGACCTTAATGGACGCATTTAATAAGCCCGAGGAGAAAAAAGCCGGAGTGAAAGTGGTGTTTCTTAAGCCGGCGAATGATGGGGGGTTAAGCTCCCGAGCTTGAGCCTTTATAATCCTTTTGCCCACCAGTGACAATTCGATCTGAGTCATGAGTCAATCTCGTCACGCTGAACTGCTTCGCAAGTTACTCACCGAGCGAATCGTTATTATTGACGGCGCGATGGGAACGACCATCCGTTCCTACGGCAAAAAGGAGGCCGACATTCGGGGCACACGCTTCGCCAAAGCGAAAAAAGATCTACTTAACAACGGTGATCTTTTTTCACTCACACAACCTGAGATGATTTGCGACATCCACCGGCGCTTTCTCGAGGCCGGGGCGGACATCATTGAGACCAACACCTTCTCTGCCACGAGCATCGGCCAAAGCGAGTTTTTCGTTGATGATCCTCGTGAGCACGGCGGGCGCAAAGACCCCGCCTTTTACCAAAAAATTATCGAGGACAAGTTCCTCGGCGACCTCGCGTGGGAAATTAATGAAACTTCGGCCCGCCAATGCCGCGAGTGGGCGGACCGTGTGTCAAACGCCGATGGCAAGCCGCGCTTTGTCGCCGGCGCCATCGGGCCAATGACGGTGTCGCTCTCGAACTCGCCGGACGCCGACGACGCGGGCTTCCGTGTAGTGACGTTCGACCAGGTAAAGCAAGCCTACGTCAATCAGGTTAGAGCTCTTATCAGAGGCGGTTCAGACTTCTTATTAGTTGAAACCATTTTCGATTCGCTTAACGCGAAGGCCGCGCTCGTGGCGATTCGCGAAGTCTTCGACACGGACAAAGTTTCCCTACCTGTCTCCATTTCAGCGGCAGTCGGGTTCGGCGGCGAGACATTGATTTCCGCTCAAAAAGTCGAGGCCCTGTGGAATGCGGTAAAGCATATTAACCCCCTGTCGATTGGGCTGAACTGCTCGTTTGGGCCAGACTTGATGAGGCCTTTTCTGGCAGAGCTCGCCACGAAGGCAAGTTGCGCGATTTCGTGTTACCCAAATGCCGGCCTGCCAAATCCGCTGTCGCCGACGGGCTTTGATTTAAACCCTCAGGACATGGGCAGCTTTCTGGGTGAGTTTGCGCAAAGTGGCCTTGTTAATATCGCAGGCGGTTGCTGCGGTAACACGCCTGAGCATATCGCCGCCATTGCCAAGACACTGGAGGGAAGGCATCCGAGAGAAGTCATCACCGAAAAGAATGTTCGTACTGTCTTCACTCTCAATCCGGAACTTCCGGGGAAAATAGAAAAGCACGATGAGAACAGGGCGGCTAGATCACCCGCCGCCGCTGAACCCACTCGTCCGCTTCGTCTCTCTGGCTCGCAGCCTTTCACTCAGCAAATTGGCCAGTTCATGATGATTGGCGAGCGCACGAACGTCGCTGGCTCGCCCAAGTTTGCGAAGCTCATCAAGGAGAACCAATACGACGAGGCCGTCGCCATCGCTCGGCAGCAGGTCGAAAACGGTGCGAACGTCGTGGACGTGTGCATGGACGAAGGGATGATTGACGGCGTCGCCGCGATGTCGCGCTTCCTGCAGCTCATCGCCAGCGAACCTGAGGTTGCCAAGGTTCCCTTCATGGTGGATTCCTCGAAGTGGGAAGTCATCGAGGCCGGCCTGAAATGCCTTCAAGGCAAGGGCATCGTGAACTCCATCTCGCTCAAGGGCGGCGAAGATTTGTTCCGCGAACACGCGCGCAAGGTTTTGAAATACGGCGCGGCCGTCGTGGTGATGG
>VHDH01000038.1 GCA_016871445.1 Verrucomicrobiota bacterium
TGGTTTACAAGTTCTAATCTGAGCCTCGCTCAGTAACACCCCCTGCCGGGTAACCGGCAGGGGTTTTTTGTTTCTACCGCCTTGTTACCCCACAAATCAGTTTGCCATTGGCTTGCTTCAAGGCACTTTTTTTAAAGTGAAACCGAATCTAATTTGAATCGCGGCGTCAGACACTCTGCCAAAATAAATATGCACAAATTCACAGTTCAATCCCTTTGTCTGGTTGCCTCTGCAGTTTCTGTCCTCATCCCGGCGTCCGCTGGTGCGGCAGGAGCAGCCGATGTGCGCGCGTCCGCCAAGGCGGCCCTCATCGTTCCGCTGCCCGACAAACCGCCCGGCGCAGAAAACGATACTCCCGCGCTCGTCTCGTTGGGCAAGAAGCTCTACCTCGACAAACGCTTGTCCGCCAACAATTCGCAGTCTTGCAATTCCTGCCATAACATCGAAGGCAAGGGCGCGGGCGTGGATAACGAGCCAACTTCCCCTGGAGCTTTTGGCAAGCGCGGTGGGCGCAATTCACCTACGTCCCTCAACGCTGGTTTTCAGTTCGCCCAGTTTTGGGACGGCCGCGCTGCTGATCTCGTCGCGCAGGCCAAGGGTCCCATCCTCAATCCCGGGGAAATGGCCATGCCCAGCGAGGCCGAGGTAATCAAAAAACTCAAGGCCACCAGCGATTATCCGCCGCTTTTTGCCCAGGCCTTTACTGCCGGCGGCGACCAACTCACCTACGACAATCTGGCGCGCGCTATCGCGGCCTTTGAGCGGACGTTGGTCACGCACGATCGGTTTGACGACCTGCTCAAAGGTAACGACACGTCGCTCAGTGCGCAGGAACTCAAGGGGGCTGAGCTCTTTCTCAAGACCGGTTGCACCACCTGCCACACTGGGCCGCTCATCGGCGGTAACATGTATATGAAGGTGGGCTTGGTAAACCCGTATGAGACCAGCGACCTCGGGCGTTTCGCGGTCACCAAAGATAATGACGACAAGTTTAAGTTCAAGGTGCCTACGTTGCGCAACATCGCGTTGACTGCGCCCTACTTCCACGATGGTAAGGTGGCCACGCTGTCCGACGCCGTGAAGAAGATGGCTTGGCACCAACTCGGCAAGGAACTTAAGGACGACGAGGTCAAGGCCATCGTCGCGTTCCTCGGTTCGTTGTCTGACAAAGCCCGCGCTGCAAAGTAAGCGGTTGCGTCAGCACCTCGCTCGCTACCATTCGGCAAATGATTCCGCCTCTCCCTTTGCGTGTGATATGCGCCCGCCTCCAACCACACCAGCCGATCACCCGTTTTCAGGGCGCGCGGTCAGTGGCTGAAGTTGGTGGGCGGCGCAGTCATCGTGCCCGATGAATCCGGAAGCGCCGTCCCGCCGTGACGCGAAAGCGCGAGTCAACCCCGGTAAACAATCATAATGCCGTAGTCCGGCAACATGTGGCCGGTGGAGTCCATCGCGCCGTAGCCGATGGGGCTGAGGCTGATGATGTTCTCCTGACCTACCTTGTTGAGGAAGTCTGTGACCTTCTCATCAAACAGGTCGTGGCCCACCTCGACGCACGCGCCGCGCTTGATGGTCTTGACGCGGATCTTCGGCAGCTCGTCTTTGTGCTCCGTGTGGGTCGTCTTCTTCACGAGCGACACCGCGGGGCCGGTGTGGTGCGGCACCACCAGCGGCTTGTGCTCGGGCGCGGCGGGCTTCGCCTGCGGCTTGGGCGCTTCGGGCGCGGGCTCGGCGGTGCGACTAGCCGGTGGCGCGGCTGCCACCGGAGCGGGTGCCGGGTGCGTGGCAGGTGCAGCGGGCGCGGCCCTATTTACCACGACGGGCAGGGGCCGAGGTTTGGGCATGGCCGGCGGCGGGACGCGGAATTTCTGGCCGCACTCGGGACAGTCAATTTCCGCACCCACGACACACTCATCCGCCGTGATTTGGAGCTGGCACTTTGGGCAACTGAACGACGTGTCCATGCTGCTGGAGCGGGTTATGTGGACAGTAGGCGCGGGGCGGCGTGCCGGCCAGAGAAAAAAACGTCGCCGACCCGAGCGCTTACGGTTCACTGGCCCTCTCGGTGAAATGGGATCGGCCCCGCGCTGATCCAGGCCATAATTTTATTGCCGGTCCATTACCCCCGCCGCAGTGTCAGTTCCTATCCCATGGCCAAACCGACCAAGACCTACCAGTTCGTCAACCACCTTTGGAACGACGCCGAAGCCGCAAAACTCAAGGGTGTGGACCGGCTCGTCTATCGTTCGAACCAACTCGGCGCAGACCAGCGCGTCACCAACACTGGCGGTGGGAACACTTCCTCGAAGCTAACGGAGGCCGATCCACTCACCGGCAAGCCGGTCGAAGTGCTCTGGGTCAAAGGTTCAGGTGGCGATCTCCGCACCAGCCTGCGCGAGAACTTCGCTTCCCTCTACCAGCAGAAACTTCTCGACCTTCAGAAATCCTACGCCAAGCGCAAAGACAAAGGCCTCAAGTCCGCCGCCGAAGACGACATGGTTGCGGCCTATCACCACACCACCTTCAACCTCAACCCGCGCGCCAGCTCGATTGACACGCCGCTCCACAGTTTCATCCCCGCGAAGCACGTGGACCATATGCACCCGAACGCGATCATCTCCATCGCCGCAAGTAAGCGGTGCGTAGCGCTGACCAAGGAAATCTTCGGCGGCGAGATGGCCTACGTGCCCTGGATGCGTCCTGGCTTTGAGCTGGGTCTCGCGATGCAGGCTATCTGCAAAAAGAACCCAAAAACCACCGCCATCATGATGGGGCAGCACGGTTTCATCTCGTGGGATAACGATGACCAGAAGTGCTACGACCGCACGCTAGATTATATTGAGAAGGCCGCCGCCTACATCGAAGCGAAATATCAGGCCAAGGGCGGCGACGCCGCCGCTTTCGGCGGCGCGAAGTTCGCGACTCTATCGCAGGAGAAGCGCAATGAAACCTTTGCCGCCATTCTCCCGTGGTTGCGCGGCCAAGTCAGCCAGCAGCAGCGCTTAATCGGCACCGTGCAGGACGACGCGAGGATTTTGCGCTTTGTAAACTCGAGGGACGCCGCACGGCTTGCCGAGTTGGGCACGAGTTGCCCCGACCACTTTCTCCGCACAAAAATCAAGCCACTCTACGTGGACTGGAACCCGCAGGCCGAGGACGTCGTCGTGCTCAAGGCCAAGCTTAAGGCCGGGCTCGAGGCCTATCGCAAGCACTACGCCGCCTATTACGCAAAGTGTCGGCACGCCAACTCGCCCGCGATGCGCGATCCGAACCCGACGGTCATCCTCATTCCCGGCTGCGGCATGATCGCGTGGGGCAAGGATAAGTCCGAGTCCCGGGTCACCGCCGAGTTCTACAACTGCGCTGTCGAGGTCATGCGCGGCGCGGAAGCGATTGACCAGTACATTGCGCTTCCGCAGCAGGAGGCCTTTGACATCGAGTATTGGTTGCTTGAAGAAGCGAAGCTCAAGCGCATGCCGGTAGAGAAGGAGTTAGCCCGCCACGTCGTCATCGTGGTCGGAGCAGGCAGTGGCATCGGCAAGGAAGTGGCGCACCGGCTTGTGAAGGAGGGGGCACATCTCGTCTGCGTTGATCTAAAGTTGGAGGCCGCGCAGATCACGGCGACGGAGATCACGGAAAAATTCGGGGCGGGCATCGGTGTGGCGGGCACGGGGATTTCTAACTGCGGCACCGCCATTGGCCTCGCGTGCGATATAACCAAACGTGAGAGCGTGCGCGCGATGCTCAACCAAGTGGCGTTGGCCTACGGCGGCTTTGACTCAATTGTTGTCACCGCCGGCATCTTTGTCGCGCCGGACACCACTGGACGCATTCCCGACGACAAGTGGTCGCTCACCTTTGCTATCAACGTGATGGGTTCTTACCTTGTGGCCGACGAGGGCAAGAAGGACTGGCTAGCCCAAGGTCTGCCCGGCAGCTTGGTGCTGACCACCAGCGCTAACGCGGTCGTCGCGAAAAAAGGTTCCGTTGCTTACGACACATCGAAAGCCGCCGCAAATCATCTCGTCGGTGAACTCGCTGTAGAACTCGCGCCGCTCATCCGTGTCAACGGCGTCGCGCCCGCGACCGTCGTGCAGGGCAGCGCGATGTTCCCGCGCGACCGCGTCATTGCTAGCCTGGCGAAATACAATATTGCTTACAGCGAGAGCGAATCGAGCGACGCGCTTACAGAACGACTCGCGCGGTTTTACGCGGACCGCACGCTAACGAAAAATCCCATCACTCCCGGCGACCAAGCGGAGGGGTTTTTTCTACTGGTTTCTAATCGCCTCGCCAAGACGACCGGCCACATTCTTCCCGTGGACGGTGGCCTGAGTGACGCGTTTCTGCGATAACGGCGACGCGTCGCGGTTCAGCCGTAAGTCCGTTTCAAGCGCCCGCTGTGATACGCGTTGCGTTGCGAGGCGGTCATCTGGTCAAAGTCCGGTTTGCCGTTGGCCAGCTTGGGCCAGTCGTTGGCAGGCGAAGGGAGTGGTGGCTGGTCGTTTTTGTTTATCACCCTCTGTTTTTCCCTCTCGGCCAGCGGGTTGCTCCGCACCTCCACCGTCGACCGCTTCGTCGCGCTGCCGTCGTAGCTCATCGCCTGGTCGGTAAGTTTGAGATCATCCTCCAACGCGCGCACGGGCTTGATGCCCTTGCCCTGAAGCACGCCGTGATAGGCGCGCACGGCTTCCTCGGGCGTCACCTTGCCGTCGGTGATGAGCCGCAGCATCTCGATGAACGCGAGCTGGTGCTCGGCGTTGTTGATCTTGCGGCCGAATAGCGCCACGCGCGCGCCGTATTTCTGCGCGTCGTGGATGAGCCGGAAGGCGTCGTAAGTTGTGCCCGCGCTGCCGCCGAGGATGCCGACGACGAGGTTCGGGTCGTATTGCGCCAACTCCTCCATCGCCCTCGGGCCGTGATAGACGATCTTGAGGAAGACGGGCCGGCCCGCCTCCGGCACCCCCGCGAGCGTGCGCAGAATGTTGTCGTTGATGAACTCGCCGAGCTTCTCAGGGGCGATGCCGGAGTCCACGTTCGGATCGAAGACTTCGAGGAAGTGCCGGAACTGCTTCCGCTCGGCCTCCTCGCGGAATTCCTTATACCACAGCAACGCCTCGCGGTCCTGATCGAGGTCGTTGACGTAGGTGATGGAGTAAAGGCCGAGATTTGCGCCGGGGAAACTGCCGCTGCCGTCGCGGTCGCACTCGACCTCGCCGCATTGGATGTGGTCAATGCTTGCGCTGCGGAAGGGCTGGCTTGGCTCGCGTGTGTAGCAACCGTGGCGCACGGCCCACACGTCCGTCGTGTCATTGGCGCGGGCGGCGGGCGTGACGTGTGAGTTCTTGAAAAGGCCCTCCTTGATGGCGAGTTGCTCGTTCACGTAGGCGGACATGAGCATGATGTCCACCAAGCCTTGATGAGTAATCTCGCGGATGATGTCGAGAAACTCGGGGAGATTGCGGTAGCCAAACTCGTCGCGGCTCCAGACTTCGGGGGAGAACCTTGCGGGCTGCGCACCGCGCTTCGCCAAAAAGCCGCGCGGCCCCGGCGCCCGCACGCCAAACGCCATATCCGCGTCCTTCGCGTCGGCGATGATGAACGCGCGCGAGGCGCGGTTCGCTTTGACTTCAGCCAGTTTAGTGTCCAGCGACTTCATGAAGGGTCATGCCTTCACTTTCGCCAACGTGTCTTTTAGCGCGCGGGCCGAGGACTGGAGGGCCATGTGCTCCTTCGGCCACAGCTTGATTTCAACGTGCTTGAGCACGCCGTCCCGGCCCACCACGCTCGGCACGCTCAGGCAGATGTCGCGGATGTCATAGGCGCCCTGGATAAGCGAGGAGACGGGGAGCAGTGTCTTTTTGTTGAGCAGCACCGCGTGAATCACGTCGCGAATCGCGATGCCCACGGCCCAGCCGGCGCCGCCCTTTTTCTTGATGACCTCCGCGCCGCTGCCTTTGGTGCGTTCGAAAACGGCGTTTTGGAAGCCGGGCGAGCATTCCGGCAAACCCGCGAGCGGAAGGCCGTTCACCGTCGCGCTGGACCAGACGGGCAGCATCGAATCGCCGTGTTCGCCGAGGATGAGCGCTTTGACCTGCGTGGGCGCGAGCTTGAGTTCGTCCGCGATGAACGAGCTGAAGCGTGACGTGTCCAGCATCGTGCCGAGGCCATAGACCTGCGGCCATGGAAGGCCCAGCCGCTGCACGGCGAGCTGCGTGAGGATGTCCACGGGGTTCGACACCACGAAGACCTGCGCGTTTTTCTTGAAGCCCGCGGCCTTGATGCTGTCGAGGATGCCGACGAAGAGCACGACGTTGCGGTTGATGAGGTCAAGGCGCGACTCGTCGGGCTTGCGGCGCAATCCGGCGGTGATGAGGAAGATGTCGCTGTCAGCGGCGCGGGCATAGTCGCCGGCGTAAATCTTCTGGTCGCCGCAGAACGCACTGCCATGGAGAAGGTCGAGCGCCTCGCCCTCGGCGGTGTCCTTGTTGGCGTCAATTAGCTGAAGTTCCGCTACGAGGCCGCCGCACTGAAGGGCAAACGCGGCGCAGGAACCCACGCGCCCGCCGCCGCCGATGATGGTGACTTTCATAATTGTTCAACCACGAAGACACGAGGGACACAAAGGGGGGACAAGCAAAGTTTCCGCTTTGCCTTCTTCGTGCCCTTTGTGTCTTCGTGGTTCATTTCATCTGCGCCAAAATTTGGTCCGTGATGGCCTGCACGGTCTTCTCCGCCTCGTCGTCGTAGCTGGTGGCAGTCTCCGGCTTGGACGGGATGGCGCAGCTCACACCCGGGCGCCACTCGTCATTGTCGCACAGCTCGCATTCCTTCAATCCGTGGCGCGGGTCGGGGATGCCGAGGCTCTGCTTGATCTTAAGCAGATCCTGGAGCTGGCCCGGGGTCATCGTCTGTGCCGGTTTGCCGAGTTGCGCGGTCACCAGCACCGTGCGGCAGTAGGCCTCGAGGATCTCCATCTTGAAGTAGGCGTCCTCGACGTTGTTGTGGCTCCACGAGACGACACCGTGGTTCGCCATCAAAATGGTGTTGTGCTTGTCCACGAGGTCGGCGACGAGCTTGCCCATCTCGGGCGTGCCCGGCGTGCGATACGGGGCGACCGCCACGGAGGCGAACACTTCATACTCGGGGATCATGCACGTGGGCGGCACCAGGCCGGCGACCGCGAAGCCGGTGCTGTAGGGCGGATGGCAGTGGCAGGTCGCGACGGCCTTGGGCTGCCGCTTCATGATCTGCAAGTGCATCAGGATTTCGCTCGTGCGCTTCTTCACGCCGCAAAGTTGGTTGCCCTCAAAGTCCACGAGGCACATGTCCTGCGGCTTCATAAATCCCTTGCTCACGAGCGTGGGTGTGCAAAGCGCGATGTCCTCGCCGACCTTGATGGCGATGTTGCCGCCGTTGCCGTCCACGTAGGCGCGTCCCCACAGGCGGCGACCAATGTCGCAGAGCTGCTCCTTCAGTGCGTGGCAGTAAGGCGAGTTGAACAGCGCCTCCAATTCGGCCTTGGATGACTTGGAGTTGAGCGGCTTCGCGGGGGCGGTCACCGCGGAAGCGGACTCAGCGGAGGTCATGCGGTCCGCCCTCCGCTGGGCACTGGCGTAGTCGCGCAGCGTGTCGCGCGCGGACGGCGTCAGGACGGCGCCCTGGGCGGCAGCGTTAGGGTCGCCCCCCTTGGCGATGATTTCCTCGAGGTCTCGGGCGGTGAGAACATTGCTCATGAATTGAAGGGATTGTAGAAAATGTCATCCACCAGCGCGGCGTTGATGGCGTCAATCGGTGGCGACTTTTCAAACGGTTGCGCGGCCTCGCGGCCCTCGACGTAGCCAATGGTGTGGCCCACGCCGCCGCCGAGGTTGTCGTAGACGACGAGGCTCGGATCCTTGCTCAGGCCGGCGAGCGACTCGGGGCCACGCTGAAAATGCTCGCGCGTGAAAGGTGAGATGATGAGCCAGCGCGCGCCCTTAAGTTCGGGCACCGACTTGGCCAGGGTGACGCGGCCGATGACGGAGCCGAGTTTCATACGGATACTCCTGGCTCCTTTTCATCCACCACGCCGACGACCATCCAGCGCACCGGGCTTTTTTCGTCGCCGACAGCTTTGCGCGACGCTGCGCCGTCGGAGGAGATGATGACCCGCTGGTGCATGCCCGCGCCGTGGGCATCAATGGCAATTTGCGGTGCGCCCTCTGGTTCGCCCGTCCCTCCGATGGGCTGGCAGATGACGAGCCGCCAGCCGTCGAAGCTTGGATGCTTCCGGGTGGCGACCACATTACCTTCGACGCGCGCGAGCAGCATGGTTCAGTAAATCTTGAGGTTGTCCACCATCACGCAGCGGCGGACGCGCGTGAACGTGCGCGGGTTGCTCACGCCTTCGCCGGTCGGCGTGGCGATGCTGAAGCTCAGATAACCTTCACCGCCCAGGCCCAAGCCGGACATGCACGGGCCGTTCTTGATGAAGAGCGTCGTGTCGAGCGCGCGGCCCATCTCGGTGAGCGCTTCGAGGTCGTGCGAGTGAATGATGCTCGTGTGCTTGTAGCCGTGCTCGGCGTCGAGCGAGCGCTTCACGCCTTCCGCGAGGTTCTTCACGCGCGTGATCGGCACGAACGGCATCATCTGTTCCTCAACCACGAACGGATGATCCGCGCCGGTCTCGGCAAAGAGCAACTGCGTGCCGCTGGGGATGCTGATGCCCGCCGCCTTCGCGAGCACGATGGGATCCTTGCCGATAAAATCCTTGTTCACGCTCGCGTGGGCGCAACCGCCGCCTTCACCGGGTTTGATGGTGAACGCGGCTTTCGTCAGCGCGTCGAGTTGGGCGTTGGTGAGCTTCACCGCGCCGTGCTGTTCCATCTGTGCCATCAATTTGTCCGCGATGCCCTCCAGCGCGAAGATTTCCTTCTCGCCGATGCAGAGCAAATTGTTGTCGTAGCTCGCGCCCTGGATGATGGCCTTCGCCGCGCGCGTCATGCAGGCGGTGTCGTCCACATACACGGGCGGATTGCCGGGGCCGGCGCAAATGGCGCGCTTGCCCGTCTGCATCGCCGCCTTCACAACGCCGGGGCCGCCGGTGACGAGCAGGATGCGGACGGCCTCGTGCTTGCACATCGCGGCGAAGCTTTCCATCGAAGGCTTCTCGATGATGGTCGCGATGTTCTCAATGCCGGTCTCGCGGAAGATGGCTTCGTTGTAGGCCCGCACGGCGACAGCGGCGCAACGGGCCGCGCTCGGGTGCGGGTTGAACACGACGGCGTTTCCCGCCGCGCAAATGTTCACGATGTTGCCGCTCAACGTGGGAATGGAGTGTGTGCTGGGCGTGACCGCGCCAACGACGCCGAACGGCGTGTATTCCTCGAGCGTGATGCCGTGATCGCCGCTGCGGGCGTCGGGGCGGAGCCATTCCACGCCGGGGACGAGCTTGATGATCTTGAGCTTTTCGATCTTGTGATCGAGCCGGCCGATCTTCGTCTCGTCCAACTCGAGCTTGCCCCACGGCTCGGCTTTGGCCTCGGCCATGGTCTTGACGATCTCGACGATCTTCGCGCGGGCGGCGACGCCGGCTTTCTGCAATTGCAGGAACGCCTCATGCGCGGCGGCGCAGGCTTCGTTCGCGTCGCTGAACACGCCGAACTTGCCGCGCAACGCCGTCGTGCTGCCGGCCGCGCCCTTGCCGCCGCAACCGCAGTCGGTCTTCGGCGCGGGGACGGACGGGCTTGCGGTGGGTGCGCCACCCAGGCGGGCCAGCACGTCAGCTACCACATCGCGGATCAAAGCATCGTTCACGGCACTCATAGTTCGTTCGTCGTTAGCAGCTGCCGTCGGGAGGTTCCATCTGAGTTCTCGGCAGGAGGCGGGTGAGCCGCCTCACGTCGGCTGCTACGGGGTCTTTGCGTTGTAAATTTGTTTTCCGAGCACATCGACCACGTCCACGATGCCGATGATGACGGCGTCCACCGGGGCTTCCTTGAGGCCGCCGGCGAGACGCGCACTGCTGCCCTGACAGAAGAGCACCAGTTCGCCGATGCCCGCGCCGACGCTGTCCACGGCGACAATGGTGTTGGCTCCCGCGCGGAACTTGGTGGGGTCCTTCTCGTCCACCAGTTGCGGGCGGAGCAGGAGCAGCTTGCGGCCGCTCATGTTCGCGTCCTTCTTGGTGGAAACCACCGCACCTTCGACTTTGGCGAGGAACATGGTTTTAGGGGAGCAATGCGTAATGCGTAAGGGGCTGTGCGCCACCGTCACGAGTTACGGATCACTCGTGATGAATTACGACTTCTTCTTCGGCAGCACCGCGTCCACGTCGGTGTGCGGGCGCGCAATGACGTGCACGCTGACGAGTTCGCCCTTGATGGCCTTGACGGCTTGGGCGCCGGCGTCAGTCGCAGCCTTCACGGCGGCGACGTCACCGACGATGACGGCGGTGACGAGGGCGTTGCCGACCTGGGTCATCGGGCCGGCCAGTTCGACGTTCGCGGCTTTGAGCATCGCGTCGGTCGCTTCCACGAGCGCGACGAGGCCGCGCGTTTCAATCATGCCAATTGCTTGTTGTGCCATAGGTGTATTTGGGGGTTGTGGTGGGTGAGGGGTGATTCGAAATGCGCAATCAATTCCGTTCGAGAAGGCGTCTGGCTTCGCGGGCGACGACGAGTTCTTCGTTGGTCGGGATGACCAGCACTTTCACTCGGGAGCTGTCGGCGCTGACGATGCCTTCGGTGGCGCGGAGGGTGTCGTTCTTCGCCGGTGCGAGCTGGATGCCGAGTTGATCCAGGTTTGCGCAAATGGCGGCGCGAAGTTCAGTCCGGTTCTCGCCGATGCCGGCGGTGAAGACGAGGGCGTCCGCGCCGTTGAGCTGGAGGAGATAGCCCCCAATCCAGCGGCGCGCTTCGCTGACGAACACATCCAGCGCGAGCTGCGCCTTGGCGTTGCCGGCAGAAGCGGCGGTTTGAATGTCGCGCACGTCGTTCGAGAGGCCGCCGCTGAGCCCCTTGAGTCCGCCTTCCTTTGCCAGCTGGCGTTGGGCTTCTTCGACGCTGAGGCCGAGGGTCTTGGCCGCATAAGGCAGCGCTTCCGCGTCGAGGTCGCCGACGCGGTTGTTGTGCGGCAGGCCGGACTGCGGACTCATGCCGAGGCTGTTGCCGATGGCGACGCCGTTGAGGATGCCCGTGATGCTGGAGCTGCCGCCGAGGTGGCAGGAGATGACGCGGAGCGGAGCGCCGGTCACCGGCGACTTGCCGCCGTCGCGGTAGAGGTTCTGCGCCCGTGCAGCGACATCATTGCGCCCGAGCAATTCGGCGCTGCGTTCGGCGATGAACTTGTGACTCGCGCCATGAAAACCCCAGCGGCGCACGCCAACCGCATGCCATGAGTCCGGCACCCCGTAACGCATCATCGCCTCGGGTGCGAACTGGTAAAATGCCGTCTCGAACAGGCCGATGAGCGGCACGCCGGGCAGGCGGTTCGCGAAGAGGCGGATGCCGGTGATGTAAGGCGGGTTGTGCGCGGGTGCGAGGCCGTTGTAGGCCTCCATCGCGCCAAGCACGCGCCCGTCGAGCCGCACGCAGCCGGTCACGTCCTTGGCGATGACGGTCTTGAAGCCGACCGCCGCGAGGTCGCGCTCGGACTCGAGGTGGCCGGCGTCGCGCAGTTGCGCGAGGCACTCTTCAATCGCCTTGGGATAATCGGTCACGCGCTCGAAGCCGCCCTTGTGGAGCAGCCGCTCGGCGCTGTTCGCAAAGTTGAACAAGCGCCACTTGAGCGAGGTTGAGCCGAGGTTGGCGACGAGGATTTTCATGGACTAACCACGAAGGCAAGAGGGACACAAAGTGTTGTGTCGTTGTGGTTCTTCACTGGAGCCACTTGCCGAGTCCCGCCAGCCCGTCGTGCGGCCGGGGGATCACTTGAACGCTGACAATCTGGCCGACTTGTGCGCCGGCGGCGGCACCCGCATCGGTGGCGGCCTTGACGCTGGCGACATCGCCACGGAAGAACGCGGTCACGTAGCCGGAGCCAATTTTGTCCCAGCCGGTGAAGGTGACGTTGGCAGCCTTGAGCGCGGCGTCGGTCGCTTCGAACAGCGCGCAGAGACCCTTGCATTCAATCATTCCAATCGCTTGTTGAGCCATAGTGCTTGTGTGTTTTTGAGTTGCGGTTGTCGGTTACTTCTTCGCCGCGGCGGGTTCGCCGAGGAATCCTTTCACGAGATCATCGTGCGGGCGGGCGAGGACGTGGGCGGCCACGAGTTCGCCGATCTTGCCGGCGGCCTTCGAGCCGGCGTCCACGGCGGCTTTGACGCTGGCGACGTCACCGCGGCAGATCACCGTGATGAGACCGCCGCCGATGGGGATGGTCTTCGAGATGTTGACGTTCGCGGCCTTCGCCATGGCATCGGTGGCTTCGATGCTGCCGGTGTAGCCTTTGGTTTCGATCATGCCGATTGCTTCGCTCATAGTTTTTTCTGTTGTTTGAGGTTCTGATTCAAAGTCACTTGATTAGTTCGCACGAGGTGTCGGGCTGGAGGTTGCAGGCGTTGCCCTCGTCGGTGTCAATGTGGACCTCCAGCTTGAAGCTCGGGTCCACGCGGCAGAGCATCCGGTCGAGCACGATGCCGCACTCGCCACCAATCTTGAGTTTCATCATGTCGCCCGCCTTCACGCCGTAGAAGGCGGCATCAGCGGGACTCATGTGGACATGCCGCATGGCGCGGATGATGCCCTGCTCCAGTTCGAAGAAGCCGGCCGGCCCCATGAGCATGCCGCCCAAGGTGCCCTTGATGTCACCGGAAATGCGGAGGGGCAGGTCGAAACCCAGCGCGATGCCGTCAGTGTAGGCGAGCTCGACCTGGTTTAGATTTCGGCAAGGGCCAAGAATGCGGAGATTGGAAATCACCCGGCTACGGGGCCCGACGAGCGTGACGGTCTCTTTTGCCGCGAACTGGCCGTCCTGATAAAGCCACTTGTGGACTTGGAGTTGGTGGCCCTTGCCAAAAAGGGCTTCCACCGCCTCGGGCGTGAGGTGGCAGTGACGAGCGCTGACATTAACCAGCAGAGGACTGGGGGCGCTGGCAGTGCGCGGGAGAGGTTTCCCTAGGCGTTGATAAACGGCTTGTCGAACCAAATGTTCGACAACAGCGCGATGTGGTGCAACAGCCAAACCAGTCATAACTAAGCGCGATTTTGGTATGTTATGAAATAAAGTCAAACATTTTCTTGCAAATTTTACCAAAAACTATCAAATAGGCCCCAGATGACCTCAGAAGAGCGCCAAAAGCGTATCGAGGAACACCTCCAAAAGGTTGAATTCGCGTCTTTGGAGGAGCTTTCTGAGCTGGTGGATGCCTCGGTTTCCACTGTCCGGCGGGATGTGACGGTCATGGAATCAACGGGCGTTCTTCGGCGGACGCACGGAGGTGCTAGGCTTGCGGACCCAAAGTCTGACGAATACGCCTTTACCACCCGCGATACGCACCAGATGGCGGAGAAGGAGATGATTGGGAGGGCATGCGCCGCGTTAATTTCCGCCAATCAGACGGTCATACTGGATGCTGGAACCACCTGTTATCACGTCGCCCGGCATCTTGAAGCCAAAACTCCCCAAGTTTTTACCAATTCTCTGCCCATTGCGAATCTCTATTCCGCCTCGAACAAGTTGGAGGTCGTGGTTTCTGGCGGGGTCATTTATCCGCGCCTTGGAGTGCTGGTTGGGCCGTTGGCGGTGGAGGCGTTCTCAAAAATTCGGGCGGACGTCGCGATCCTGAGCTGCGCTGGCATCACGGCGGAGGGCATCACGAACTCCCACGGCCTGCTAATTGACATTCAGCGCGCCATGATTCGAGCTGCTCGCCGAGTCATTTTTTCCATCGATTCAACCAAGTTTGGCCGCCAGTCCATCTCCAAGCTTTGCGATTTGGACGTCATTGATGTGGTGGTAACTGATCCCGGTGCGCCGGAAAGCTTCCTCGCCTTGCTCCGCGAGCGGAACATCCAGGTGACGCTTGCGAATGACGAGGCAGTGACCCCAATGCCTACGCTACCGCCCGCCTTGACCGCAGAGCCTGCCCCTGCCCCCGAACCAACGGAACGAAGCGGTCCTTTCGAGGAAGTACCACTGAATGTTTTGTAGCAGTTCGGAGGCATTTAAGACCGACTCAAACCGTGCGAAAACCGTGCGAAGCACGGGGCTTCAAATTGGCGAAAATTATGCAAATCAAAGGAAAAGTTGGCCTGGTTACGGGTGGCACACGCGGGATCGGCGCCGCGGCCGCGCTTGCTTTGGCGAAGGAAGGTGCCGATGTCGCCCTCGTCGGGCGCACAGAAGATGACGACGCGCGGCAGACGCGTGCGGCGATTCAGGCGCTGGGCCGGCGCTGCGAACTCATTCTTGCCGACTGTGCCGTGCCTGCCGACTGCACGCGGGCCGTGGAGGAAACGGCTAAACGGTTGGGCGGCTTGGACGTGCTGGTACATTCCGCGGGCGGACCGGTGAACGGTGGCTTGCTGGAACTGACACCTGAGGCGTGGCACGGGGCGTTCGCAGTGCATGTCCACGCGATTTTCTACTTGTGCCGCGCGGCGATTCCGTGGATGAGGCCGAAGAAGGAAGGCGCGATCATTCTCATTTCCTCGACCGCCGGGAAACTCGCCACCCCCAGCCATATTGCCTATCAGGCTGTGAAAGGTGCGATCCCGCACCTCACGCGCGGTCTCGCCCGGGAGTTCGCGCCGGACAACATTCGCATCAACTGTGTCGCACCCGGCGTCATCCGCACACGGTTTCACGAGAAGATGTCGGCGGACCAAAAGAAGCTTAACCTCGAACACCGTATCCCGCTCAAACGCGAAGGCACACCCGAGCAGGTGGCCGACGCTGTACTGATGCTGGTTGAAAACGATTACATCACCGGCGACACGGTAACGATTGACGGCGGGTTGACGATGCGCATTGCCTGATCAGGCGCAGCATGTGCGCTCGGATACTTGAATTGCCGTGCCCGTCAAGGTGGGGTGGCAGTGGCCCTGATTTCCGCCGTGCTGCGGAGAACCCGCCTTTGCCCTCACTTTTCATCACGCCCTTACAAACACCAACTTCACGGCGTGATTTTTTGGGTGCCGCCCGCGCCGAATAAGTGTCCGCGTGCAGGTGAAGGTTAATTTGAGGCTTGGGTGCCGGTGACCTGCTGTTCTATTGGGATTCGAAAGTGACCAGCGGCCGCCTCACTTTGGCACCGCGTTGATCTCGAACTCATTACGTCCGCCTACCACGGCGCGGCCAGAGATGCGGTCGGTTTGGCCCTGTTGCTTTGGCTGAAGTGGCAGAGAGTAACCATCCGCACGAGCGGGCGCAACGGACAGCGCGTTAGTCGGAACCAGTTTACGCTTTTCCACTTCCTTGCTTTCGAGCTGGGCGGCTTCCAACCGCACCGCGCGCAACGCGGAAGTCTGCTCAATGGGGGCCCCAGGCTGCCACTCGCCGTGAAACTCAACCGACTGGTTGAGCTTACGATTCAGCCCGGTGGCAATAAAGCGGTAGGCGATCTGTGCATCCGCAGCTGGCGCACTGCCGATCCGAGCAGACTGGCCGGCACGTGCTTTGATTTCCTGCTCCACGTCACCCACGGAAGCGTTCGGTTTGGCAAGGGTTTCCCCGACGACAATTGGCAACACGTTCCCCTCGTACGTCGAACCATCGGCATCCACGATACGCACGCGGTCACCACTTCGCTCGAAGGCAAAGTCTTGCATCACTGGAGGCACGGGCGGGGAATTAAAATTCTGTCGGTAGAGTGAGCGGGTGTCCAACTGTTTAAACTGCTGTGTGAGAGCCGCGCCTTCGCCGCTAAGTCCGGCGCTGACGGCTGACATTCGTACGGCGGGCGAAGCGGCGGCCTTGGGCGCGCCGCCGGGAGCCGCGGGCGCATCGCTCGAGCCGTCTGCTTTCGTCGCCTGCACGCGCATGCGGCCATCGCCCGGCTTGAGCGCCCTGGCGAGTTGCGCACTCTCGCCCGTTTCCGACTTCTCCGCGAATTTCACCACCGCCTTACGGTCCGCATCTGCATCTTTCACCGTCAACCGACGGGTCGCGTCCTCCGCCTTGGTGATGTCCAAGCCGCTCACTGGGGCCGCAGCGACCCTGCCACGCTCGAAAGCTACGATGGGTGCCGGTGGGGTGGACACCGAGTCGGCGCGGCTATTGCCGACTCCGCGTTGGGTGGTGGGCACGGGCCTTGACGCGGCTGCGCTTTCGCGCAACTGGCCAAGCTCAGGCTTGGCCGTCGGTGCTGCAGCGAGTGTGTCCTTCGCTTCACCCGCTGGCGTGACAGAAGGGGGCGTGGTGGGCTGCGGATTCTCCGTGAGTGGTAGGGTAGGCCGTGCCTCGGACAAGGCGTTTTGCCGCGCGGTGCTGGCCGGGTCGTTGCGCAGCACGAGTAAAGCGACGGCGAGGCAAGCAAACATCCCGCCACCCCAAAGCAAACGGGGCTGGTGCCGTGCGAAGAAGCCCGGCTGCTGGTGCGACAGCATGAAGGATCGGGCAAAGTTTTTCGCCGTCTCCTCAGACGCAAGTATTGGCCGGCCGGTTGTGCGGGCAACCTCGCTTTGCAGCATCCGACGCGTCGCGGGATGCAGTTCAATTGGCGCGGCAAGTTGCTCAGCGCGGCGACGTTTGTAGGCCTGCAGGTCTTGCTCGATGTCAGGTTGTGGTTCGTTGGCCATGTGGAGCAGTTTAGGTGGCAGAATCCTTACGCTTAATCCAGAACTTGCCCTTAAGCTTATGCTTCATCTTGCTACCCGGTTAGACGGGGAAACCGGCTTTTTACCCGCGGCAAATATGGGTCGGGCGATTTCCTCCAACTTATTTAGGCACTTGCTGAGGCGCGAACTGACGGTTTTCTCGTTGAGGTGGAGCGCGTGGCTGATTTCTTCGTAGCTGAGGTCGCCGAAGTACCGGAGCTCAATGATCTCTTGGCACGGGTCGCCTAGCTCGGCGAGCGCCTGGCCGATGAGCAGCGCGCGCTCACCTTGTAGCAGCGCGCTGTCGGGGCTGGGCTGATGGCTGGGTGCGTCGAGCGTGAGGCCGGTCTCCGGGTCCTCGGCGTGAAGCGAGAGCAGCGGCTGGCCGCCGCCGCGCTTGGCCGCGCGCTGCTTCTCCAAGTGGTCGCGCGCCTTGTTACCCGCAATGCGGAAGAGCCACGTCTGCAACTGCGAGTCCCCGTGGAAATTGCCGATGTGCTTGATGACAGAGAGGAAGGTTTCCTGTGCGATCTCATCTGCGTCCTCACGCGTGAACTGTGGCGAGAGCTGGAACACGTAGCGGCCCACGGTTGGGTAGTGCGCATCGAACAGCTCGTCCCAAGCCCGCGCGTCGCCGCGTCGGCAGCGTGCGACTAAATCGGACTCGACGGAGGGACTCATCTGGCAGGAGTGTATCAGAGTCGCCGCGCACCTGGCGAGTCCCCGCGTGAAAAGAGTTCAAACAGTTGCGCCCGGTTCAAGCCGGGCGGAGTGGTTTTCTGGTTGAATGCGTTGGGTGGCTTAAGATACTGCGCGCGCATTTGGCATCGTCGGCCTGATGGATGGGCGCACGGTGCCGCGCGCATGAGTCAAGAGCAGTATTTAAAAGCCCCATGCGCCCATTGTCACGGGCGCATCTCCTTCCCCGCTAGCGCGCGCGGTATGACTATCGCTTGCCCCCATTGCGGGCAGCAGACGGTGCTGGACGCTTCGGCCTCAGCTTACGCGCTCGCCGCGCCGGTTGCCACGGCCGAAGCCCCGCCCGTGTCCAGGCCTGTCGCCCGCCCCGTCGCGCAGGCAAAGACCTCGGTCGCCAAGCCGCTCAACGACATGCAAAAAGCCGCGCTGGCCGCCGCGCGCGCTACCAATCCCTCCGCCCAGCCAGCGAAGCCAGCGGAAAAAAAGAGCGTGGTTGTGAAGGCGCAGCGGCTCGACGGCGAGGGTGCCGCGGTCAAAGCAAAGCCGCAGCGTTGCAGCTTCTGTGGGGTGAAGCTTCCCACTGATGCGAAGGAGTGTCCGGATTGTGGCACGGAAGTTGAGGCCAAGGCGGAAGTTCCCAAACCACTGAGCTGGTTTCGGCGCGTCGGCTTTGCGGTCATCTTCGTGCTGGCGGTGATTGCTGCGGTACGTTGGGGACAATTTTACTGGGAGAAGCGTCCCAAGCTTGCCCAAAACAGCAAGGCGCAGCCTAAGGGCGTCGAACTGCTCAACCACTCGCTCCAACAGCAGCCGGGCACGAGCCTCCTCTACATTCGCGGCAACGTGACCAACCACTCGGATGCGGCGTGGTTTGAGGTGAAGATTGAGTGCGAGTTGTTGGACAAAGGGGGCGCGTCGTTGGGTAAGTTCTCTGATACCAAGACCGTACTCGACGCGCACAAGCTCTTCCCCTTCAATATCGCCGTGCTGGATCCTGATGCCAAAAGCTACACTAACATTAATGTGACTGCCGTCCGATGAACCGGCCTGAATTTCCCGCCTGCCGTCCGCGCCGCCTACGGCAGACTCCCGTGCTGCGCCGGATGGTCGCAGAGACGCAGCTAAGTGCGCACCAGCTCGTATTGCCGTTTTTTGCCCGACCAGGAAAAAAGGTGCGTCGCCCCATCGGGTCAATGCCCGGCGTGTTCCAGTTGAGTGTGGATGAATTGGTCAAGGATGCCACCGCCGCTTACGCGGCTGGCGTGCCCGCAGTGTTACTGTTTGGGATTCCTGACCGAAAAGATGAGCGGGCTTCCGGCGCGTACGCTCGCAACGGCATCGTGCAGCAGGCGGTGCGTGCAGTGAAGCGAGAGTTGCCCGGCCTGCTTGTCATCACCGATGTTTGCGTCTGTGAGTACATGAGCCATGGGCACTGCGGTATCGTCCATCGCGCGGCGGGCCGGGTGCTTAATGACCCGACGTTACCGCTGTTGGCCCGCACCGCCGTGAGTCACGCCGAGGCAGGTGCGGATGTGGTCGCGCCGAGTGACATGATGGACGGCCGCGTGCGCGCCATCCGCACTGCGCTGGATGCTGCGGGCTTCGTAGACACGCCGATCCTTTCTTACGCGGCGAAATACGCGTCTGCCTTTTATGGCCCCTTCCGTGAGGCGGCAGAGTCGGCTCCGCAATTTGGTGACCGCCGCAGTTATCAAATGAATCCGGCTAACACAGAGGAGGCGCTGCGCGAAGTCGCCCTAGACATCGCTGAGGGCGCGGACATGGTGATGGTAAAGCCAGCCTTGGCCTACCTCGATATCCTCCATCGCGTGAAGACGACCTTTGGTTATCCGACCGCCGCCTATGCGGTGAGTGCTGAGCACTCCATGATTAAGGCGGCGGCGGCGAAGGGCTGGATTGATGAGCGCGCAGTAACGCTGGAGGCGCTGCTAGGGATGCGACGGGCCGGGGCGGACATCATCATCACGTATTCTGCGATGGAAGTTTGCGGTTGGTTGAAGGGCTGAGTCCCTTTAAGTGAGCCAACCTGTCGGCGGAATCGGTCCTGCACCGGTGTTACTTGCCGCCACCCATGACCAGGTTCACTAGCACGACAATGATGATGATGATGATTAGCGCGCCGATGCCGATGAAGACCCACTTCAATTTGTTGCTCTTCTTCTTGAACGGGGAATTCTTGTCAAAAGATGCGATTTTTTGCGTGCCGGTCTCTAGCTCTTTAAGTTTTACGCCCTGCGGAAGCACGGTGGTCTTATCGAGCACCTTCTTGCCCGACGCACCCTTGGGCGCGGAAGCCTCCAGCCGGGCCTCAACTGAGCCAAAACGTACGGTCTGGCCCATTTGTAACGCCTGTTCAGTGATCTGCTCGCCGTTGATGAACGTGCCGTTCGTCGAGCCCAAGTCTTTTACCACCACATCGTTTCCGCGCAGGATGATCTCGCAGTGGTGGCTCGAAACGGACGGTGCGGGGATTTGGAAGTTGTTGTCCTCCACCCGTCCCACCGTGGAGCATTCTGTCTTTAACTCAAACGAACGCCCGGCAAACCCCTCAGTCAGTAAGACAAGTCGTGGCATAAGTCGTTCGGTAATAAAGACTATTCCTTGCAGGAAAACCAAGTCAAACCGATTTCAGGACGCCCAATTTTTCCGCGTCGGATGCATGGGTAAATCCTCCCGCCCGAGAGTTGACAAACCCCTGCCAAATCCCAATTGTTCCGCCCTCTTTGGCTGCCTCGGTAGCTCAGTTGGTAGAGCAGTTGACTCTTAATCAATTGGTCCCAGGTTCGAGTCCTGGCCGGGGCACCACCTCCTACTCGCCGAAGTGATTATCCTTTTGTTCAATTTGCCCGGTGTCGTTCAGCCAGCGGGCAACTGCCCGCCGCTTTTCTCCGCATGACGCAGCGTATCGCCATTGTCGGCGCCGGCATTGCTGGTCTGGGCTGCGCGCACTTCCTCCAATCGCGCTTTGATCTCACGCTCTTCGAGCAGGCGGATTATCCCGGCGGCCACACCAACACTATTACCGTCCCCGAGGGCTCCGACCATGTCGCTTTCGACACTGGCTTCATGGTTTATAACGAGGTCACTTACCCGCATCTCACCCGCCTATTCCGCGAACTGGGCGTGCGCGTGAAGCCGACCAAGATGTCCTTCAGTGTACAGCATCGGCCCAGCGGCATCGAGTTTAGCGGCAGCAGCGTGAACCACCTCTTCGCCCAACGCGGGAACCTCCTCAGCCCGCGCTTCTGGCGGATGCTCTGGCAAATCCGCCGCTTCAACGCCGAGGCCGTTGCGGCGCTCACCGACCCCGCGTTTACCGCGATGACCGTGGCCGACTACGTCCGCGCACGCGGCTATGGCGACGACTTTCTGCGCCTTTACCTTGTGCCCATGAGCGGCGCGGTCTGGAGCACGCCGCCAGAGCTGATGTTGGAATTCCCCGTCCTCACCCTGCTGCGCTTTTTTCACAACCACGGTTTCCTCGGCCTGCACACGCAGCATCCCTGGCTCACCGTGGCCGGCGGCGCTAAACATTACGTGGACAAACTCTTGGGCCCGCTTCGCGCGCAAAACCGTGTCCGCCTCAACGCGAAGGTCACCGCCGTCCGCCGCTCCGCTGATGCCGTGGCCGTCACTACCGCCGACGGCCGCACTGAGCACTTCGACCGCGTCATTCTCGCCGCGCACGCAGACCAATCCCTCGCTCTCCTTGCCGATGCCGACCCCACGGAGCGCCGGCTCCTCGGCGCGTTCCGCTACCAGCCAAACCTCGCTACCGTCCACAACGACGCCGCCGTGATGCCCCGCACGCGCCTCGCGTGGTCCTCGTGGAACTACCGCGTGGAGCGCACCGCCGATGGCCGCGAAGTCCCGTCCACGATTTACTGGATGAATTCACTGCAAGGGGTCTCTCACCGCGAGAACTACTTTGTCTCCATCAATGGCGCGGAGCACATCGCGCCGGACAAAATCTTGCGCCACATCGAGTATCACCACCCGCTCTTCAACCTCGCCGCCATTCGTGCGCAGGCAGAACTCCCGTTGCTCAACACGCGTCCGAACATCCGCGTCTTCTTCGCTGGGAGTTACTTCCGCTACGGCTTCCACGAAGATGCCTTCGCCTCGGCGCTAGATTGCAGCCGGGCGGTTAGTGGTGAGAGGCTTTGGTCATGAAGCAGAAACTCTTCTTGTTGCTGGTCGGGCTGGCGGTCGGCCTCATTCTCGGGTGGAGCGGAAATGAGTTTCTGCGGAGACATCATCTGAAGGTTGATGTGAGTGGAATTCAATTCGTTTTGGATACTCCGGATTTGAGCAAATTACTGGCGGTGAGTTGGGGTGATGGAAAATACGGAAAAGCATTTTATGGTGCGATTGTTTATCTTGAGCCGGCAACCTTTGGGCAAAGAGTTAAAGCCCGAGTTCAAATCGGACGAGGGAATCCTATGTTTCACGAGTGCGGCGAGTTGGGGCGTGCCGCAACGGCCGAGGAAGCCGTCGCCAAATGGGGTAAGATCGACTGGCAGGACAATGGCCTGCACATCGGCACCGGCACGAACGCCTTCTTCCTGCCCCGCGCCAAACTGGAGTCCCACCGATGACAGCGCTTCGCTCCTGCCTTTACGATTGCTCCGTGATGCACCACCGCCTCGCGCCGAAGGAGCACCACTTTCGCTACGGCATCTTTCAGTTCTGCCTCGACCTCGACGAACTTGATACGCTTTCCAACTGCCTCCGCTTCTTCCACCGTAACCGCCGCGCGATATATCGCTTCAATGACTGCGACCACTTGCCCGAAGCCCGAGACAAGGGAGCGAAGCCGGCCATTCTTGCGTGGATCGCCTCCCAAGGCCTCTCGCTCCCTGCGGACACCCGCGTTCTTCTTCTCAGTCACTGCCGCGTCTTCGGCTACATCTTTAACCCCGTCTCATTCTACTTCTGCCTCGACGCCCAAAACCGCCCGCTCTGCGCCGTGGCCGAAGTTGGCAACACCTTTGGCGAATTGAAACCTTTTCTCCTGGGCCCCGAGCACTTGGACGGGGAAGGCCGCTTCCGTCGCATCGTGCCGAAGCACTTTTACGTATCGCCCTTTTTCGCGCTCGACCTGGAGTTTGACTTCAAGCTTCGCGTTCCTGGTGAACAGCTTGACCTCCACATTGACGACCGTGAGCGCGAACAACCTGTCCTCCTCACCGCCCTCACTGGCCGCCGCGTCCCGCTCACTGACGCAAACCTTGCCCGCCTTACCCTCAAGTATCCGCTGGTCACCTTGCGCGTCATTACGCTCATCCACTGGCACGCATTGAAGCTTTGGTGGAAAAAGGTTCCTTGGCACCCTAAGGCCGCAAATCCACA
>VHDH01000039.1 GCA_016871445.1 Verrucomicrobiota bacterium
GCGGCGGGTGAAGTTCATAAAGTGATGCGGACACTCCTGTCCGCTGGGCTGATCAGCCAGACTCCACAGCGGACGAGAAGGTCCGCCGAACGTGAAGCGCGGGCATTCACGCAGCGGCGGGGAGGGCGGGCGGTTCGACCTTCGGCGCGGGCGTCGGCTCGGCAGGCGGAGCGGGAGCCTTTGCCTCGCGCACGGCGAAAACCAGCGCGGCGAAACCGGTAACGAGCGTCCAGATGGTCAACCCCAGCCATCCGATGAAGGGGAGGAGAAAAGTCAGTTCCAACACGATGCCGCCGCGCAGCACGCGCCGCCACGGCTGGGAGTCATCAATGGGCGCGGGCAGGCCGACGCCGATGCGCTTGGCCAAGCCGGCGGACCCGGCCAGCCCGCCAAACAGGACCACGGCCAGCAACACAAACGCCACGATGTTCATGACCGGATGGCTGATCTTGAAGATGGCAAGCGCGCCGAAGACGAACGGCGCGGCCATGGCGAGGCCCGCGAAGGTGAGCTTCCACGGCCGGTCGTATTGCTTCCGTGAGCGCTCGACCAGCGCGGGGAATAGCGCTTCCGCCGCGAGCCAGAAACCGATGTAGATGAGCAGGCCTCCAACGATGAGGAGGAAGATTTTGAGGATGTCGGCCATTATCATAAGCGTGATGTGCTGAAGTGACGGCTGCGGCGACGGGCAGTTACACGTGTCGGTGGCCCGCTACGGAACATACGACACGGGCGGGGGGAGGGAAGTTTCAAGTTTGCGACGCGGGCGGGGTTCAGTAGTCAGTATTCAGTGTTCAGTCGGAGAGGTGTGTTCGCAGCTTGCGAATGCTGCGTGGCTGAATGCTGATAGTGGATTTCTAACCCCCGCTGGCTAAGCGGCTGCGGGCGCAAAAGGGAGCCCGTGTGCCTCCGCCACGGCCCGACATGTGAGCTTGCCCGCTCGCACATTGATGCCGCCGAGCAGTGCAGGCTGGCGCGCGCAGGCATCCGCAAGGCCGAGATCAGCGAGTTGCTCGATGAAGCGGTAGGTGACGTTGGTGAGGGCCTGCGTAGCAGTGCGGGCGTAGGCGGCGGGCATGTTCGCGACGCAATAGTGGAGCACGCCTTCCTCGGTGAAGACGGGGTCGTGGTGCGTGGTGGGCCGGGAAGTTTCGGCGCAACCACCTTGGTCAATTGCAATGTCTACGAGCACACTGCCGGGACGCATCCGGCGCAGCATTTCGCGGCGGATGAGTTTGGGAGCCTTCGCGCCCGGTACAAGCACCGCACCAATGAGTAGATCAACATTGGGGAGCAGTTCCATCAAGTGCGCCTCGTTCGAGTAAAGCGTGTGCGCAGTGTGCAACGTGATGTCGAGAAAGCGCATCCGCTCCAAGTCCACTTCGAGAATGGTGACATCCGCGCCCAAGCCGGTGGCCATGCGAGCCGCGTTTACACCTGCAGCACCGCCACCGATGACGACGACGCGCCCCGGCAGCACACCCGGCACACCCCCGAGCAAAACGCCGTTGCCGCCACAATGCTTGGCTAGGAAATAGCCGCCCACGAGCACGCTCATCCGCCCGGCGATCTCGCTCATGGGTTCAAGCAGCGGCAGGCGACGGTTGATCTCAATAGTCTCGTAGGCGATGCACGTCGCGCCGGATTGGAGCAGCGCATCGGTCAACTCGCGATTCGCGGCGAGGTGCAAATAGGTAAAAAGCAATTGGCCAGAACGCAGCAGCGGATACTCGACAGGCAATGGCTCCTTGACCTTTACGATCAAGTCAGCATGGGCGAAGACTTCGGCGTGTTGCGCCACGAGCGTCGCCCCGGCGCGCTCGTAGTCCGTGTCCGGATAACCGGCGCCAGCCCCGGCGCCGCGTTCCACGATGACTTGGTGTCCGCGCTTGACGAGCTGGTAAGCCGCCGAGGGCAGCAGGGCCACGCGGTTTTCTTGGGCCTTGATTTCCTTGGGCACACCGATGGTCATGCGGATGGGATAGCAGCACGGCCTTGACCCGACAAGCCGTCAGCGCGGCAGCGGCCGCATCTGCGCGTTGATGGCGAAAAAATTTACTAACGTGGCCAGCGGCACGCAAGGGTGGGCGCATAATAGTTGAGCACTGCAAAGCGCCAGAATTTTTGCCTGCCTGCACTTGTGCTGAAGAATACGAACCATGGGTGTGCAAGCGATAAACAAGTTGCTCCTCTCGTCACTAAACAGCGCTTGCCGCTTTAAGCCATCCTGAATATGTTGTTGGTGATAGCTAAGTGATTGATGCCAGTGAGTTCCGACTAACGCCGATTATTTCATGAAGCCAGCCGCATTCGCCCATGCCGGCCTCCTGCGCCGCGCCTTCACCCTCATTGAACTGCTTGTCGTCATCGCCATCATCGCGATCCTGGCGGGGATGCTGCTGCCGGCACTAAGCAAGGCTAAGGATAAGGCGAAAGCCACTAGTTGCCTCAGCATGATGAAACAATGGGCCTTAGCTCAAAACCTCTACAGCGGCGACAACGACGACAAAATGCCCCGGGACGGGATGGGCGCTGCGGGGACTTACGGCTTGCCCGGTACCAGCGGCAATCCTTCCGACAGATCGGCTTGGTTCAACCTGTTGCCCCCTTACATGAGCAGCCTGCCCCTATCAAGCAATTGGATCGCCTCCGGTTTTGGACTCCCGGGCTTTGCGAACAACAGGTTGAATATGCCCTACCCAGGCAATGCCCAAGGCAAGATTTGGCACTGTGCGGCGGCCCGTCAAGGGCAGCCGCCACAGAACGGGGGACTATACGGATTCTTCAGTATCGTCATGAACATTGATCTTAAGAAATCCGATGGGGCGGGCGTTGCGGGATCCAATATGCCTTTTCCCGATATGCCTCGAATGGCTCAAATCTTGAAACCATCTAGCACCGTGATGATGTTTGACACCGTCTTCGATCCGGTGACCGAAGTCGTTAACACTTCGCCTCAATTTAACTCAGTGAATCCGGCAAATCGATGGCGAAGTTTCGCTGTGCGCCACAGCGGCCGGGGCGGCAACATCGCCTACTTGGATGGTCATTCGGCATTCTCAGCGACGAACTCAATTCTTCCTCAACAAGCCAATGGCAACGAAAAGCTTGGCGTCGATATCATCTGGAATAACCTGTATCGAGCCGCTAACCCCTAGAATTCAACCGGGGCCAAGTAGACGCCGTTGTTCTTCAATCGCGAAGCGGTCGGTCATCCCCGCCAGATAATCACAGACAGCGCGCGGCCAGCCTTCTTTCCGCGCCTGCTTCCGAGTCCAGTCGTCGTTCGCGGGGCGATGCTTCAGCAGGTGATGGAACAGTTCTTCCAACATCCGCGTAGCTCGCACGTGCGGGGCGTGGACGGCGTCGCTGAAGTAAAGGTTTTGATAGAGGTATTTCCGCAGTTCGAGGTTCAGCTTCCGCCGCGCGTCGCTGTAGCGGATGAGCGGCTGCGGCTGCAATCGGACTTCATCGGCTGACTTCACTCTGGCGGCGGCGATGCGGGCTTCGCTCGTTTGCACCACGTCGTGGACGTGGTCATCAATCAGGCAGCGGATGATGAAGTAACGACGGCATTCATCGGGCAGTTCGCCATGTTCGCGCTTGGTGCGGCGCGCGGCGGCGGCCCAGAGCTTCACATCGCGGCGGAGTTTCGCCTCGGAGAGCAGTCCGGCGTCGAGGCCGTCATCCAGGTCGTGGCTGTAGTAGGCGATTTCGTCGGCGAGGTTGGCGACTTGCGCTTCGAGGGAGGAACTCTTCGCGTCGAAGCCCGGGCGTTTGCTCGGATGGTCGTAGGCGGAGTAGTGCTTCACCAGCCCTTCGCGCAGTTCCCACGTCAGGTTTAGTCCGGGAAAGCCGGGATACTTCTGCTCCAACTCCTCGACCACACGCAGGCTCTGGCGGTTGTGCTCGAAGCCGCCGTGCGCGCGCATCAGGCGGTCGAGCGTCTCCTCGCCTGCGTGGCCGAAGGGTGAATGGCCGAGGTCGTGCGCGAGCGCGATGGCCTCGGTGAGGTCCTCGTTAAGCCGCAGCGCGCGCGCGATGTTCCGGGCGATACCGGCGACTTCCATGGTGTGCGTGAGGCGGGTGCGGAGGTGGTCGCCGGAGCCATTAAGGAAGACCTGCGTCTTGTATTCCAACCGGCGGAACGCGCGCGAGTGAATGACGCGGTCGCGGTCGCGCTGGTAGTGCGTGCGCCACTCGGGAGGAGCTTCCGCGTGCTTGCGCCCGCGCGTGTCGGCGGAAAACTGGGCGAACGGGGCGAGGAGCTGCCGCTCGCGGGCTTCGAGTTCAGCGCGGGTGCAGGGCATTCCAATAAACGATCGGCGATTGTCGCTCAGGCAAACTGCTCTCAGTTCGCCAACAATTCCTGTACCGAAATCCCGCGTAACTCGAAGAGCCGACGGATGGCGTCTTCGATTAGATTGTTTGGGCAACTCGCGCCGGCTGTGATGCCCACGGTGAGGTCGCCAGCGGGCAGCCAGCTAGGCGTCGTTTCTTCGACGTGCGTGTGCTGGTTCCAGTGTCGGATGAGCGAGGCGGACTCCATTTTGGCAGCGTTCTTGATGAAGAAGGTTGGCAGCACCTTCTCGCCCATCTCGGCTAGGTGCGACGTGTTTGAGGAGTTGTAACCGCCCACGACTAGCAGCAGGTCAAGCTTGGTGTGTAACAGCTTTTCCAAAGCATCCTGCCGATCCTGCGTCGCGCCGCAGATGGTGTCGAAGTAGCGAAAATGCGCGTCGAGCTGTGCCGCACCATATTTCTTCTCCATCGCCGCGCGGAAGCGCCGCTGCACCTCCTCAGTTTCACCGCGCAACATCGTCGTCTGATTTGCCACTCCAACGGCAAGCAGGTGCAGGTCAGGATCAAAGCCGGGCGAATGCGCACCTTTAAACTTCTCCAAAAACTCCGCCTTATTCCCACCGCGCAGAATGTAATCACAGACGAAATCCGTTTCTCCTAAGTTGAAGACAACTAGATAGTGGCCGGTGCCGTAAGCCGTGGCTTGCGAGGTCGTGGCCTTGGTCTCCTCGTGCTTGGCCTTGCCGTGAATAATGCTGGTGACGCTCTCCTTAGAGTATTGGCGGACACGCTTCCACACGCTCATCACGTCGCCGCAGGTCGTATCCACAATCACACAGCCCTTTTCCTCCAGCTTGCGTCGGGTGGCGACCTCGGTACCAAATGCTGGGATTATGACCACATCCTCACCCTGCAGCATAGCCAGCTCGACGGCGGTGGGCTTGTTGGAAATGGTGCGAATGCCCATCGCGCGGATTTGGTCGTTGACCTCCGGGTTATGAATGATTTCGCCGAGTAGGTAGATGGGCTTTTCCGCCGGAAAGGAGCGGCGGGCGGCGTAAGCCAGGTCAATGGCGCGCTCGACGCCATAACAGAAGCCAAACTCCTTCGCGAGCTTGATGGTCAGGCCGGGTGCGGAGAGGACGTTGCCGTGTGCGCGGATGCGTTCGACGAGCGTGCTTCGATAGTGCGACTCCACTTGTGCCTGCACGGCGGACATGATGTCCGGTCGGCGAAGGTTGATTTTCTGCGGCGGCACGGCGGGCGCAATCGTTGACATAACGAGATTATAGTAACGCCGGGTGAGCGAGCGTCGAGCCTTGGTTTGGAGCAACTGGTAAATCCTCTTTCGCCCAGCGGAACGCCTTTGCTAACGTCCGCCTTGCAACAAATGAGCAACGCCATCGACCTCGCCGCGCCACTGCCCGCGCCAAGCGACTTCATTCGCGACCTCGTCGCACAGCACGTTGCCGAGGGACGCTACTCGCGCATCCACACGCGTTTTCCTCCCGAGCCCAATGGCTACTTACACATTGGCCACGCCAAGAGCATCTGCCTCAACTTCGGCATCGCCCGTGAATTCGGCGGCGTATGCAACCTGCGCATGGACGACACAAATCCAACCAAGGAGGAGGTGGAGTATGTCGAAAGTATTCAGCGCGACGTGGACTGGCTCATCGCCGGTTGGGCTGACACCAAACTTGGCCTGAAGCGCAAGGGTGCGGCGCCCGCGACGCAATCCGTGAACGGGAAACACGACTTCCACCTCGCGCCCGTCTTGAAAACGGACCTTGGACCTCAGGCCTTGGAACTATCTGAGCCCTTCTTCGCCTCCGACTACTTCGTACAAATTCACGCTTACGCTGTGCGCCTGATAGAGAAGGGCCTCGCGTTTGTATGCGACATGACGCCGGAGCAAACCGACGAGTTCCGTCGTACCGGACAGGCCTCGCCGTTCCGCAATCGCCCGGTCGCCGAAAACCTAGACCTTTTTGCCCGTATGAAAGCCGGCGTGTTCCCCGACGGCACCCGTGTGCTGCGCGCAAAGATTGACGTGGCCGCGCCGAACATCTGGCTGCGTGATCCGCTGCTCTATCGCATTCGCCACGCCGAGCATCACCACACCGGCGCGCAGTGGTGCATTTATCCGATGTACGACTTTGCCCACTGCCTCAGTGACTACCTTGAAGGCATCACGCACAGCATCTGCACCTTGGAATTCGAGGTGCACCGCCCACTTTACGATTGGATTTTGGAGTCGCTCGACCTCCCGCGCGCCCTTCCGCACCAATACGAGTTCGCGAAGCTGATCCCCAGTCACATGATTGTCTCCAAGCGCAAGCTTATCGCGCTCGTGGAGGCAGGTCTCGTCTCCGGTTGGGACGATCCCCGTCTTCCAACTTTGAGCGGCATCCGTCGGCGCGGCGTGACGCCTGAAGCCTTGCGTGCCTTTGCCATCGGTGTGGGCGTCACCAAGTTTGTAAGCGTCACTGACATTGCCCTCTACGAGCACGCCATCCGCGAGGATTTGAACAAGCGTGCCCTCCGCCGCCTTGCTGTTTTGCGCCCCATCAAGGTCATCATCACCAACTACCCTGTCGGCCAAACCGAAGAGCTCGACGCCACGAATAACCCCGAGGACGAGACCGCCGGCAAACGTAAAGTTCCCTTCAGCCGCGAGCTATTCATCGAACGCGACGACTTCGCCGAGGTGCCGCCACCGAAATACTTCCGCCTGAAGCCCGGCGGCGAGGTGCGGCTCAAATACGCTTTTATCATCAAGTGCGACGAAGTGGTGAAGGATGCCGCCGGTCATGTTGTTGAACTGCGCTGCACTGCCGACCTCGACAGCAGGACTGGCGGTGCCAACGCCGCCCGCAAGATCAAAGGCACCATACACTGGGTCAGTGCCGCTCACGCCTTCGATGCCGAGGTGCGCCTCTACGACCGTCTTTTCACTGAAGCCGAACCGGAGGCTGATGGTCGCGACTACAAGGCCACGCTTAACCCTAGGAGTCTCGAAGTCGTCAGCGCGAAGCTGGAGCCATCCTTGATGCAAGCCACTCCAGCGGCGCGTTACCAGTTCGAACGCCTCGGTTACTTCTGCGTGGACGTACCGGGTAACGGGAAACCCGAGACGCAAAACCCGAAACTGGTTTTTAACCGTACCCTTACGCTCAAGGACACCTGGGCCAAGGAAGCGCAGAGGAGCTGACTGCTACTTCTTCTTAAGATACAACTCATCCGCGTTCCACGTCACGCGGTAGCTGCTTAGGACGGTGGGACGCACGTTACCCAAGTCTCCGCGGTAAGCAGCGAAGGAAAGGGGCTGGATGGTGTAAATAAAGGGCAGCTCGGTAGAGAGGATCATCTGCACTTCATCGTAAAGTTTTTTGCGTTCTTTAGGTTCGAGTGTTTTAAGCTGGTCATTCATCAGCTTATCCACGCGCGCCTCCCACGAGGTGGCGGGCCGCTTTTGCATGGGAAACCAAAAGTGCGTGAAACCGTCGCTCTTGAGCACATTTAGGCTCGACGCGGGATCGGTACCACCGCCGCCCAAGCCCAGCAGGATGCACTCGTAGTCGAAAGTGTCATCGATCTTGCTGACCAGCGCGTTGAAATCTATTGGCTTGAAGTTGAGCTTCACCCCGAGCTTCTTGAGATCAGACTGGATAAAGACGGCTACTTTCTCGCGCACGTTGTTACCGACATTGGTATTTAGTTCGAATTCGACCAGATTGCCCTGCGCATCCTCAAGCACCCCATCACCGTTGCGGTCCGCGATGCCAATCTCCGCCAACAACGCACGGGCGCGGGCGGGATCGTAGTCATATTGGGGGACATTGGTATTGTGCCAGCGCTTGAGTGCAGGCGAGTTGTAACCGTGGGCTAACTCGGCGCGGCCAGCATAGATGCTCTTGATGATGCTAGGCCGGTCCACCGCGTACTGCATTGCCTGGCGGAACTTGGGCTGACTGAACCAACGAAACTTCTTCGGATCCACCAGTGGCTTGGCGGCAATGGCAGCGGCGTTACCTGCGCCCGAAATAGTGACTGTTGCGCCGTCGAACTTCACCGTGACCGGCAGCGCCATGCCGTGCGCAAGAGTGACAGTCTGCTTCTGCTCGGGGCCGCCGCCCAACTTGAGCGAAAGATCCACCGCACCCATGAAAACGCGATGTGTATCTGGCAACTTTTGCAGCTTACGCTTCTCGACGATGAGCTCTGCCTTAGCCGCATCCACAGCGAACTGCAGCTGCGCGGCAGCGTTGGTGTTGAGGTTAAACCAGAAAAAGGCTCGCTCTGGCCCCACGCCCAACGACTCGAGCTTGAACTTGCCCGCGTCCGCACCGGCCTTGAAGCGGTCAAATTCGTCGGGCCGCACATTCTCATGGATGTCGCTCTCGCCGGCCAGGAACCGCAGGGACATCGCGCTCATATCTGGCACCACGCTGTAAATGAGATTGTCGAAGTAGGGGAGCTGGGTGCCGGCCTTGTCCTGCACGTGGAAGAGCGGGTTGCGCTCCAGCAGCGTGAACTCGCCGGCCTTGTACTGCTTGAGTTTGTAGGGGCCGCTACCCACGAGCTGGTCGGGCGGAGTGTTGATGCCGTAGGCGGACTCGAACTTTTTTTCTGTCACCGCCTGCGCGAGCCGGTGCTTGGGTAAAATAGCCACGCCGCCAAAGTACTCAAGGAACGGCGCGTAAATGTCCGGCGTCACTACACGCACGGTGTGGTCGTCCACCTTGCTGACGGTGAACTGCTTGCCATCAATCGTGAACAGGTCGCGCGTGACGTTGATGATGTGCGGGTTGTAGATCACGTCGTTCCATGTGAAGACCACATCGTCCGCCGTGAGCGGCTGGTTGTCGCTCCACTTCACACCCCGACGCAGCTTGAACGTCCACGTCTTCTGGTCCGACTCGACCGTCCAAGCGTGGGCCAAGCCCGGCTTGACCTCCTCCGTCTGCCAATCGAACTCCACCAGTGAGAGGAACAACAGACGGATGATGTCGCGCGAAGATGACTCATTCTCAGTGATGGGATTAAAAGTCTTCGGGTCGCCAAAGGTGGCGATGACCAGCCGCCCGCCGCGCGTACCCGGCTCACAACCAGCAATCTGCGGTGGATCGGTCATCGGCTTGGCTACGGACGTGGCGGCGGGGGAACCCGAACCGGAACTGGGTGCACCAGGCTGTTCAGGCTTCTTACAAGCAGCAAAAAGGAGCATCGCACCAACGGCAAGGGCAAGCGGGTGTGAAAAAGTTTTCATTCAGATCTTTAGTCAAACAATTCGCCTGAGCCTGAGCAAAGTCGAGGAAACAAGTAGGCGAATAGAGAAGACGATAGACCCTCTGCATGAACTAGAGAGTAACCAGCTATTGAGTCGGCGACCGTGCCGGTGCAGCATGCCCCAGTTGCGCAGGAGCTTGCGCCGGCCCGGAGGAAGGCGGCTTCTACGTCTGCGGCCATGCGTCGCGCATGGCGAAAGACGCGAATGCCGCGTTGCACTGGGTCATCCATACCGGCGAGGCAATCAGTCTGGGAGGCGCATTCGGCACATGAACTCAACTATTGCTTGGCACAGCTAGTTTCCTGCGCTAAATGATCACGATGCGCCGATTCCTCGCTCTTCTCACCGTTACCCTCGCCCTGACCGGATGCATCGAATTTGAGCGGCAGACGTTAACCTACGAACACGACGCGGCGGCGGACACGCTGCTGATTCACCAAACCTATCATGGCATTTACGGTGCCGCCGACCTCTCGCAACTGAACGCGCAAGAGCAAGGGCAGCTTGCGGACGTGATGAACAACCAGCGCACATTCTTTTTTGCCAACTGGATTTTCGAACTAAACGTAAAAAGTTTTAAGGAAACCCTTGCTAACAACGCAGAGCCGGAGACGGACTTGCTGAAAGAAACCCAACGCCGGGCCACCACCAATCTGTTGGCCCTACTCGTGACCAACGTGCGCGTTGAGAATGGAGAATTTTACCTGAATGACGAGGGCCGGCCTTGCGGCACGCAACGCGTGACCATCCGCAATGTCAGCAAACTGCTCGCGGCGGGCAACGAGACCGTGCGCCGGCACTGGGAAGTCGAATTGAAGGGCAAGCCAACCGCCGAGGAGCGCGAACTCATCAACGCGGCCCTGGCGCGACCCGAGCCGTTCTTTTCCCTCACCGGCCAGCAGCTACGGTTTCGTCATCCACTTGCACGCGCGGAATACGACCAACTCGGGGCTGACGATCCGAAACACTGGAAACACCTTATCAGCGAATTCATCCGACAAGGCGGCACAATGACGCACGAGAACGGGGAGATTCGCCTGCGCTTTGGCCGTATAGACGCGAAGCGGGAGACGGTGACACTGCCAGTGGCCGGCAAGGAAAACTATCGACCCAACACAGTGGCCCATCTCCGGGAGAAGTATGGTGTGAGTGGGACTTTTGACCCCAAGCAGGACGCCGAGGCTTTTTTCAAGTTGGCTCCGAAGCCGGCGAAGAAGTAACCGGCTAACCGGTCTTCGCCAACTTCTTCACTAGCACTTTGGACTTGCGGCCGCTTTGCTCGTACTTCTCGCGCCGAGCAGGCGGCAGGTCTTCAGGCGTGCCCTCGCTGAAGCCACCCTTGCTCTGGAAGTAAGTGAAGGCCTGTGTGGAAAGCGTGAACAGCCCGCTGAGGCCCAGTTCGCGGGCTTTACTCTCAACAAACTGGATGAGCTTCTTGCCCAAACCCTGATTCTCATGGGAGGGCGCAACAAAGAGGAAGGCCAACTCGCCAGTGTTTACCTCGGTGTGAACGTGCAATGCGACGCAGGCGACCGGATTACGATCGATGTCGAAAACGTAGTAATCACCAAGCTGTTTCTCGATGCTGACGCGCGTGCGCTTGACCAACTCTTCGCTGAGGACGGAGTTCTTGGTCAACCGCATGAGGGCGCGAATATCCTTCTTTTGTGCAGGGCGAATCTGCTGGAACTCGTCGGCGTAAATGAGCGTGCCGACGCCTTCGTTGGAGAAGACCTCAGCAAGCAGCGACTCATCGGTGCGTCCGTTGATGAGGTGCACGCGGGGGACGCCCTGCAAACAGGCGGCCGCGGCAGCGCGGGCGCGGGCGGTGTCATCGGGGGAAAGCTCCTTCTTCTCTATCAAAGCGCGCAGGTCAGCGGCGAGCACCTGCTTGAGCAGCTTGCCCTGGTGGGACAGTCCGTCGCTTGTGGTAATGAAAAGAATTTTTGCCGCCTTGAGCGCGGTGCCCATGGCCAAGGCAATGGTATCAGAGCTGACGCGGTAAGTTTTGCCGTCGCCATCGAAGCCCAGCGGGGGGATGACGGGTGTGATACCGGCTGTGAGCAGGGTCTGCAGCAGTTCGGTGTCAATACGCTCAACCTTGCCAGTAAAGAGGTGGTCCACCCCTTGGAGGATACCCAGCGGCGAGACGATTACGGCATTGGGCGTAGCGGCGCGCAGGTCATTGGTGGAGAGGCCCTCGAGGATTTCGTGCGAAAGACGGTTGGCGGCGGTGAGCGCAAGCTGGAGCGTGAGCGCATCCGTTATGCCAGTGCCATCGAGGTTCGAGGGCGTAACACCGCGCTCGGCCCCGAGTGCTTGGATCTGCGCCGCCGCACCGTGGACGATTACGACGCGGATGTTCAGCGAGCGTAATACAGCGACATCGAGCAGGAGGTTGGCGAAATTCTCGTCGGTGACGACCGCGCCATCCACGGCGATGACGAAGGTCTTCTCGCGGAAACGCGGGATGTATTGGAGTATGCCCCGGAGGTCGGTAGGTTTCACTGTGGCGGTGCTATGGCAGTCACGCACTAAATAAGGGGCAAGCGTGCGGGGAGATTCAACGAGAAACTTTCGCCACCGTAACTCTCCCGGCCGGCAGCGGCAGGGCTACCGGGTGCTACCTGCCTAGCACCGTTTTCAAACTCGCGAGGAAACGTTCGTTCTCCGCCGGCGTTCCGACACTCACACGCAGCCACTCGGGCAAATGATAACCAGCCATCGCGCGCGTGATGACCCCGAGCTTCTGCAACTCGCTGAAGACCCGCGCCCCATCGCCAACACGCAGGAGGATAAAATTTGCGGCCGTCGGCACGAACTCGATGTCAAGCTGCTCAAATGCGGTTTGCAAAAAGTTCACACCCGCGCAGTTCGTCGCGCGGGTGCGGCGAACGTGCTCATCATCATCGAGCGCGGCGAGGGCAGCGGCTTGAGCAAGGGTGTTGAGATTAAACGGCTGGCGAACTTTCTCTAACGCGGCAATCAGCTCCGCTGCGCCGATACCATAACCGACGCGTGTGCCAGCGAGGCCATATATCTTGGAGAATGTCCGCATCAGCAGGAGGTTCGACTTCGTCCCACCTGTGATTAGGGGAATCAAGTTCACCGGGTCGTCGAGGAACTCGATATAAGCCTCGTCCATCACGAGCAGGACGTGCGATGGCACATTATTGATAAGCTCCACCACTTCAGCGCGGGAGGCGAGTGTGCCGGTAGGGTTGTTTGGGTTGGCCACGAACATTACACGCGTCTGCGGCGTGATGGCGCGAAGCATAGCAGGTAAGTCGTGGCCTAAATTACGCGCCGGGACAGTGATGAGGTTTGCCCCAGCCATCTTCGTGATGATGGGGTAGATGGCAAAGCAGTATTGCGAGACGACCACGTCCGTGCCGGGAGCCATCAGCGCATGGCCAATGAATTCGATGATTTCATTGGACCCGTTTCCGAGGATTAGGTGGTTGGGCTCGAGGCACAGCTTTTCCGCAAGGCGACGCTTAAAGTAAAAGGCGTTGCCGTCTGGGTAAAGATGCACGCTGGCCGCAGCCGTCTGAATCGCAGCGAGGGCCTTAGGCGACGGGCCAAGCGGGTTTTCGTTCGACGCAAGCTTGATGATGTCGCTAGCCGGTAAGCCTATTTCCCGCGCGACCTCCTCAATGGGTCGGCCCGGTTGGTAGGTGGGGAGCGTGGCGAGGGTAGGATTGAGGGGGAAGGTTAAGGGCATGGCAGAGGGAAAATTGATTTACGCTGGGTCGCGGAGTCGCGGAGGCACATAGCAAATAAGGTTTGCGATGCACTAAGCTCCTTCTCCAATTGTGGTGCATGAGGAAAGGTCCGAGGCGAGAAACAGGCCGGATTGAGTCCTAAGACAGAGCAATTAAACGCCGACTCTCTGCCCATGAATTCTTTGTGCCACCCCTTAAACTCAAAGACGTGTTCACCAGCTGATTCTAGACTACTGATCCTGGATACCGATGAAACTTGGGCTAGGATTTGCAAACTCACACTCGCCACTTCATGAGTAACTTGCGAGCAGATCCTCAGGAATTCCTGGATGCGTAAGGTGGGCATTGCGGGATTTGGCCTCGGATCAAGTTAAAGTGCACCTAACAACTTCGCGACGTCCACATGCTGTGCTATCAGGTCGCGGATGAGGGCAATTTTCTCGGCGTCGTCGGGGCGGGTCTTGACGATGATGTCATGAACTTTGGAGGCGACTGCATAGCTGTCATCAGCCGCAAGCAGCACGGGAAAATCCAGCTTACGAATGATATCCATCACAGCATCGCCGGGACGCAAACTACCGGTTAGCACCAAGCCCGCGAGCGCGATGCCAGGATTCGTGTGGGCAGCGGCGGCCGCCAACACAATGTCCTCGCGGTCTCCAGGGGTAATAACGAGCGTGCCGGGTTGGAAGAATTTTACCGCATTATTCGCGCCCATTGCGCCTACTACAATGTCTTCAATGACATTGGTGAGGCGCTTTCGGCCGTTGAGAATGTCAGCGCTCAACTCATCACGGATGGAAGCCATGGTGGGTTTGGAAAGCAAGGGCATGTGCGGTAGGACGCCAAGCAACTCCAGTCCCTTTCGCTTGAGGCCCTTGCGCGCAAACTCGCCGATGTAGTCCAACTTGTCGGGCAAAACCTTGTTCACGATGACACCGATTATTTCGACACCGTGCTTTTCGAAGAGCGCCTGATTAAGCGCGACCTCGTCGACGGGCTTGCCGATGCCGCCGCGCGTGACAATTACGACCTTTGCGCCGAGCACCTTGGCAACCTGCGCGTTTGAAAGGTCAAAAACCGCGCCGACACCTGCGTGCCCGGAGCCTTCGCAAAGCACGAAGTCTTTCTCCCACGCGACGCGGTCAAAAGACTTTTGGATGCGGCGAACAAGCGCATCATAGTTGGTCTCGGCGAGATACTTGCGGGTGAAATCGGGTTCCACGGCGATGGGACTCATGTCCACCAGCGGACAGTTGAGCTTATAAACCGCGTCCATGAGCACCGTGTCCTCATCGATTTTTTGCTCGGCAATCTCGACAAAACGTTGACCCACGGGCTTGATGTAACCAACGCGTGGAAAACGACCGAGCAGCGCGGAGAGCAAGCCGAGCGAAGTGGTCGTCTTGCCGTCGTTCTGCCGCGTGGCAGCGATAAAGACACGGGGTGTGGTCAGGTTCATTCGGCAGCAAAGAGTCTTAGGTCAGCAACTCGCTTTAGAAAATAGGCTGTTGGGTAAGCAGTGCAAACGCGCCTGCTTAAGGTCCTGATACATGCGCTCCCGCGTCGGGATAGAGCAGCCGATACTCGATGGCTTGCAAGCCGACGATGGCGGCGACCCCAAGGATGTCATGCGAGTTCGCGCCGCGCGAAATCTCCGCGGCGGGCATATCCAGGCCAAGAAGAATATGGCCGTAAGCATTCGCGCGAGCGACGTGCTGGACAAGTTTGCTGGCGATGTTGCCGGAGTTCAGGTCGGGGAAGATGAGCACATTCGCGAGGCCGGCGACGGCGTTCTCTGGGAGCTTGCGCGAGGCGATTTCCGGTACGAGCGCAGCGTCCACCTGAAGTTCACCCTCAAAGTCGGCTTCTAACGCACGCTGCGCGGCTAATTGCCGAGCCAGAGCAGTGGCGGCCTCCATCTTTTGCGCGGAGGGATGGTTGGCACTGCCCTTGGTGGAGAAAGAGAGCATTGCTACGCGCGGGCGGATCCCGAGAAGCTGCCGAGCGAGAAAGCCGCTTGAGACCGCGATATCCGCAAGCTGCTCGACGGTCGGATCCGGGATTACGCCGCAATCCGCCATGAGCATCGCCCCTTGGTGACCGAAGCGCGTGTCCTCGACCTCCAGCACCATGCAACTCGACGCGGAGCTGTAGCCGGGCGCGAGGCGGATGATTTGGAAGACGGGCCGCAGCACGCTGCCGGATGTCTCACTGGCGCCGGAGACGAGGCCGTCCGCCTGCCGCATCGCGACCATCATCGCACCGAAGTAGTTTGGTTTGCGTAGTGCGTCGAGGGCTTCGGCCCGCTGCACGCCCTTCGCGCGGCGGAGACGCTCATAGACGGTGGCGAAACGGTCGAGTTCCTCGCTTTCTTCGGGATTGATGATGCGGATTCCAGCGAGAGAAAGATTCAGCGCCTCAGCGGCGCGCTTAATGCGAGTGCGGTCGCCGAGGAGAATGGGCGCCCCCAACTGAAGCGAGCAGAACTGCCGCGCTGCCTGCAAGACACGCGGCTCGGTGCCCTCGGGGAAAACTATCCGCTTGGGATGCCGTTGCAGGCGCTCAACGACGCTGCCGATGAAACGCATGGCAACGTGTTAGCCGACGAACGCCGCGACTGCAACCGGCAAGTCCAATGATAGAGATTTCTTTTCTTCAGCAAACACCCGCTTGGCTCTCGTTTATCGGGCAAATGAGTGCTACCTGCGGGCAGGCCCGTCACGGCGCATCGACTTGCGGCTTTTGCCCGGCCCCACTTCTTTTGTCATCTATTGCAACTGCTTCGCATTGCCCGGCTTCGGAACCTTGCCCGCATCAAGAAAATCCAGCCCCTGCTCCAGCCACTTTGCCGATGGCAAACCGTGTCCCTGGCCGGGAACTTCAAAGTATGTCACGCTGGTGAAACCTTCCTTCTTATAGCCTTGCTCGAATACGGTCTTCGTTCCCGCGCGGTTAAAATCCTTCTCGCCCGTCACCAGCGCGTAGCGGCAAAACTTTTTGGCGATGGCCAGCACCTCGTCGTCGGGAATGAAGTTTGCGCCGTAAGTCGTCTTACCATCACCCGCCGTAATGTTCTCGTAAAAGTTCACGCCCATAAAAGGTATGGTGCCACTGAACATGTCCGCATAGGCCACCCCCACCATGCTGGCCACGCGCCCCCCGCCCGAGTGGCCGCTGACATACACGCGCCGCCCATCCACGTTGAAGCGCGCTCGCATTGCGGTGTTCGCAGCGACGGCAAGGCGCACGCGATCGAAAATGTTGCGCGGGTTGCCGGATTTGAGCGCACCGACAAAGAGAAGTTTCCGCCCGGCCAGCACCGGCTCCCAATCCGCCGGGATACTTGCTGTATCGCCGGGGGAAATCCAAATGAAGACTCCCCACGGGTTAGTATGGTTATAGCTAAACGGCACGATGAGCTGGAAATTCTCCTTCGCGAGGTCGAAAGCCCCGGGATTTTCAACTGAGTGCAATCGCCACTTCACTTCGTCCGGTTCGGCTTGTTGAGGTAGCACGGTGAAAGAAACCGTGCTTTTGCCGACGGTGAAGGAGGGAAGGTCGGCGGCTTGGGCTGCGGCCTCGACGAGGAGGAGAGAGATCACCACCCACTTTTTAATGAGACGATGTGCGGCGTCTCTAAAGGTTCTCCCGAGACGAGTGAGACTCTGCTGTCCGACTTTTCCAAAATTAGGCCAGTTCATCGACATGACAAAGCTATTCATTTAGGGGCATAGCTGGACTTCACCTACAGCCGCACTTTGCGGACCAACTGCGTCCGACCTGCCACCAGAAAGTGCGGAGTATGAAATTGTCTGCGGCATATTTGCGTGGTGGCATGCATCAAGTCGAGATCAGCGATGATGGCCTTATCGGAGCGTTGAGCAGCCAAGGCAAGCGCGCAGCTGACGAGCCCGGTTTGTCGCCTAACCGCGTTACTGGCCGTCGCCGTGAACTTGATCTGCCCGGCGGTGACCCGCAAGGTGAGTTGACCAACGCGCAGGCGGCGGGCGAAACTCGGGCATTTAATGGATTGTTTGCAGCGGCTGGCTGGCAAAGCTGACCGGCAACTACTGAAGTAAATGAATTTCCCTCGTTCTATCTGCTGCCTGCTCCTGCTGCAGCTCGGTTTGAGCGCGTCCGCTGCCGCGCCCTTTTGGCCCACGAACCAAACGCTCCCCAATATCCTCATTATCCTCGCGGATGATTTGGGGTGGGGTGACTTGAGCTGCTATGGACAAAAGAAATTCTCTACACCAAACCTAGATCGGCTCGCGACGGAGGGCATGCGCTTTACACAAGCTTACGCGGGTGCGCCGGGCGGAGCGGCCTCACGCGGAGCGCTATTTACCGGCAAGCACACCGGGCACGCGCGCATCCGTGGCAACTATGGTCCAGACGGCCACTCGGTTGCATTGCGCGCGGAGGACGCCACGTTTTTACCGCTCCTCAAGCGCGCGGGTTACGCGACAGGGGTCATCGGCAAATGGGGTTTGGGTGGCGACGGCTCCTCCGGCACGCCCGCTGAGCAACGCGTGGATCAATGGCTCGGCCTGCTGGATTTACGCCACGCTACGAACCAGTTCCCCGCCGTGGTCGCGCGATTCGATCCCAAACAGGCGATTTTCACGAACAATCCTAGCTACTATCAGCCCATCTACGAAAATCAAAACGGTGCGCAGGCGCGGCACACGCAGGATCTCTTCGCCTACGGAGCCTCGAACTACTTCCGCATCTATCGGCCGGCGGACTGGAACAGATTCCGCCCGTTTTTCCTGCACCTCGCGTTCACGCTGCCCAACGCAGGGGAGGAGACAGGAACAAATTCACCCGCGCGCTATTTAGGTATGGCCAGCCGGTTTGCGGCAGAGAAGTGGCCCGAGCCCGAGCGCCGTAAGGCCGCCGCCATCGCGCACCTCGACGCGTCGGTCGGGCAACTGCTACGACAGCTCGATGAAATGCGCATGGCGGAGCACACGGCGATTTTCTTCACCAGCGACAACGCCGCGCAGAAAGACGGGCTGTGCGATCCTGTGTTCTTCCAAAGTAACGGCCCGTTCCGTGGCGCGAAAGGTGACCTGACCGAAGGCGGCCTGCGAGTGCCACTACTTGTGCGCTGGCCTGGGCGCATCAAGTCTGGGACCACGAACGACCAGCCCGTCGCGTCCTGGGATTTATTTGCGACCGTCATCGAACTGGCCGGCCATACCAATACGCCGCCAACCGACGGCATTTCTCTTGTGCCGACGCTACTGGGCCGGCCGACCAAGACGGAGCGCGATTTCCTTTACTGGGAGACGCACGAACCAAAGTTCCGCCAAGCCATTCGCGCGGGAGACTGGAAAGGTATTCGGGCTGGCACCAACGCGCCGCTAGAGCTTTTCCGCCTCGCCCGCGACCCCAACGAAACGCGCGACGTCGCCACGGACTATCCAGCCATTGTGAAAATCCTCGAGAAATTACTCAATACTGCCCGCACGGAAAGCAGTGTCTGGGGGACGGATAAACCGGCCAACAGCGGCACTCCACGTCGATAACTAAATCAACGTCTTGCTGACGCAGAATCGCTGTTGGATTCGTCAGTTGCGACTGACGACCTTAGAGGATTTTGTGTCGTGAATTTTAAACTATTACCTGTTTCCGCTTCGCCACCCACTCAGTGCCAAGTGTGTCGAGCGTCGTGCGTTTGAGCCACTTTTCTGCCAGCGGAAAGATGACGCGCTCCTCGCGGTCAAAGTGCTGTCGCGTGGCGACGGCAGCGGTGACGAGGAATTTCTTCGCCTGCTTAAGGTCGCGGCAGCCGCGCGCCTGCCTGAGGATAGCCTCGATGTGATCGTGCTCTGCGTGAACAACCTCATTCTGCCCCAGCTGATCGAGACAATGCTCCAGCGGCTCCATGATAAGCCGGTCCTCGATCTGCCCGTGTGCCTCTAGCATCGCGTCTAGCAGACCAGCCAACGCACGAACTTCGCCTAGTGACTTGAGCTTCGGCGTGGCCCGTTCGACATAATCGAACAGGTTGTGGAAAACAACGTGCTCGGCAAGCAAGGCCTCGGTGATTTTCATGCCCGGGTGAGACTCAACGAATGGAACCACTGTTCAATGTCGACTACTGATAATTTTCCATTCCCGCGCATGAGCAAACTAAGTTGCGGTCGCCGAAGACATTGTCCACGCGAGCAACAGGCGGCCAAAACTTATAGTCCACGAGGCTTTTCACAGGAAAGGCGGCCTGCTCGCGAGAATAAGGGCGCGTCCAGTCACCAGCAATCTGGTCGGCAGTATGCGGCGCGCCTTTGAGCGGGTTATTCACCTTGTCGGCTTTACCGGATTCCACTGCAGTCATCTCGGCGTGGATGGCAATCATAGCGTCGCAGAAGCGGTCGAGTTCTGCGAGCGGCTCGCTTTCGGTTGGCTCCACCATGAGCGTGCCAGCGACCGGCCAACTCAATGTCGGCGCGTGAAAGCTGAAATCCATGAGGCGCTTTGCCACATCCTCGGCGGTCGTGGCCTTGAAGCCACGCAGATCGAGAATACATTCGTGGGCAACGAATCCGCCCGCGCCCTTATAAAGGGTAGGAAAATACTTCTCCAAGCGGCGGCTGATATAGTTCGCATTGAGAATCGCGAACTTTGTTGCCTCGGTGAGTCCGGCACTGCCCATGCACGCGATGTAGACCCACGAGATGGGCAGGATGCTCGCGCTGCCCCACGGCGCGGCACTCACGGGACCGATGGGATCTTCGCCACCGAGCGGGATAACGGGGTGGTCTGGCAAGAAGTCCACAAGATGTTCTGCCACGCCAATGGGTCCCATGCCGGGGCCGCCGCCGCCATGCGGAATGCAGAAGGTTTTATGCAAGTTTAGGTGACAAACGTCCGTGCCAATGAAGCCAGGAGAAGTCAGGCCAACCTGTGCGTTCATGTTCGCGCCATCCATATAAACCTGCCCACCGGCGTTATGGATGATCCCGCAGATCTCACGGATGGTACCTTCGAAGACCCCGTGCGTGCTCGGGTAAGTCACCATCAAACACGCCAAGTTCGCCGCGTGGGCAGCGGTCTTTGCACGGAGGTCGGCCACGTCAATGTTCCCCTGCGCGTCGCACGCGACGGCGACGACTTTCATGCCAGCCATAACCGCGCTGGCGGGGTTCGTGCCGTGCGCACTGTTTGGGATGAGACAGATGTCGCGATGCGCCTGCCCCTTGCTGGCGAGATACTTAGCGATGACCAACAAGCCAGCATATTCGCCCTGCGAACCCGAGTTGGGCTGAAGGGAAATGCCCGCGAAGCCGGTGATTTCCGCGAGCCACGCCTCAAGCTGTTTGAATAACTCCTGATAACCGAGGGTTTGCTTGAGTGGCGCAAAAGGATGGATTTTGCCAAACTCAGGCCAAGTCACGGGCAGCATCTCGCTCGTGGCATTAAGCTTCATCGTACAAGAGCCCAGCGGGATCATCGCTTGGCACAGCGAGAGGTCGCGCGACTCAAGCTTGCGCAGGTAGCGCAGCAACTCGGTCTCGGAGTGATGGCGGTTGAAGACCGGCGCCGTTAAAAATCGTGAAGTCCGTGCATGCCCACCGAAACCGGCGGCTTCGACGTGCGCATGCAAGTCCTCCAGTTTGAACGGCAGCTTCAAGCCCGCATTAAAGATGCAGACGAGTAACTCCACGTCCGCCAAATCCGTCGTCTCGTCGAGCGCGACGCCAAGCGTGTCCTTGTCGAGCACGCGCAGGTTCACGCCGTGCTTCTCTGCGACGGCGACGATTTCCTTGCTGGTGTAACCCTTGAGTTGCACGGCAACGGTGTCGAAGTATGCCGCGTTTAACAAGGTGTGCCCAAGTTTCAACACACTCGAGGCAAACAGGCGCGTATGCCGGTGGACCCGATTGGCGATCGCCGTCAGCCCGGCTGGGCCATGATAAACCGCATACATCGCCGCGATGTTTGCGAGCAATGCCTGCGCGGTGCAGATGTTCGACGTGGCCTTCTCGCGGCGGATGTGCTGCTCGCGGGTGCCGAGTGAGAGGCGCAGGCCGGCCCGGCCGCGCGCGTCCTTCGAGACGCCAACGAGCCGGCCCGGCATGTTGCGCTTAAACGCATCACGCGTGGCAAAGAACGCCGCATGCGGTCCGCCGTAACCCAACGGCACGCCAAAGCGTTGCGCACTGCCCACGCAAACATCCGCACCAAATTCGCCTGGTGCGCGTAGCACCGTGAGCGCGAGAAGGTCCGCTGCGACGACGACAAGCGCGCCCGCCGCGTGAGCCTTCACGGTGAAGGCTGAGTAATCGAGAACGGCGCCAGTCGTGGTCGGGTATTGCACCAGCGCTCCGAAGACGGAGTTGTCAAAGGTGAACGACTCATGGTTACCCACAACGATTTCAAGCCTGAGTGCCTCCGCCCTCGTTTTTACGAGCGCGATAGTCTGCGGATGGCAAGTTTCCGAGACGAAGAACTTTGCGCGCTCGTCGTTGGGCGGCATCGCGCGATGGCAGAGCGTCATGGCCTCGGCAGCGGCAGTGGCCTCGTCGAGCATGGAGGCATTGGCGATATCGAGGCCGGTGAGATCGCAGACCATGGTCTGGAAATTGAGCAACGACTCGAGGCGACCCTGAGAAATTTCGGCTTGGTAAGGCGTGTATTGCGTATACCAACCTGGGTTTTCGAGGAGGTTGCGCTGGATGACCGGCGGCGTGATGCAGTCGTGGTAACCGAGGCCCAGGTAGGATTTGAAGACCTGATTCTTCGCCGCGATGGCCTTGAGCTTCCGCAATGCATCGAACTCAGAGAGTGCGGCAGGAAGATTCAGCGGAGCTGCCAGCCGAATATCGGCAGGCACGAGCGTGTTGATGAGCGCTTCGAGCGAATCTAAACCGAGCGTTTTGAGCATCTCGGAGGTCTCGCCAGGACGAGGGCCATTGTGACGGCGGGCAAAGTTGTCGGGATGGGCGAAGGCGGCAGGCGTGGAGGTCATTCGAGCAAAATCGGTCAGCTGCAGGTCAAATTTGTGAACAGCACTACTCCGAAAGTAGGAACGAGCCGGGGCAATGCAAGTTGAAAGCCACCGAGCGGGCGTGCAACCAGAAATATCGGCACAACCAGGGCTCACCGACGAGGCCTTTTGAGTCACTCAACTTTCTTTTTCGCCTTCTGGGTCGTGGCTTTGTTTTTTGCAGGAGCCCCGTGAGAGGCGGTGCCGGGATTCAAGTCCGCGAGCAGACGTGGAATATAGGAGTTATAGCGGCCGTCGGGAGAAGCACCTTTATCGGGCAGCGCCCTGATGGCATCGGTCGCAGCTGCGGCCTTCAGCCCGAGCGCCCCTAGCGCGTTAAGCGCTGTAATGGAGGCGAAGACGCCGCTCCGGCCCCAATCGGCCAGCTCCAGCAGCACGGGCAACGCCTTATCCAAGTCCACCTTGCCTCCGAACTGCCCGAG